>JANNKD010000124.1:0-39911 GCA_031396115.1 Gammaproteobacteria bacterium | reverse complement strand
GTTCCTCGCCAACATGAGCCACGAGATCCGCACGCCGCTGAACGCCATCATCGGCCTGTCGTACCTGGCCACGCGCGGCGAGGCGCCGCCGCGCACCAAGGACTACCTCGACAAGATCAAGTCGAGCGCGCAGGCGCTGCTGGGCATCGTCAACGACATCCTCGACGTGTCGAAGCTGGAGGTCGGCAAGCTCACGCTCGAGCACACGGACTTCAGCCTCGACGACGTGCTGACGCACCTGGCCAACGTCGTCGGCCACAAGGCCAGCGAAAAGGGCCTGGAACTGCTGTTCTCGACCGCGCGCGAGCTGCCGCGCCAGCTGGTCGGCGATCCGCTGCGCCTGGGCCAGGTCTTGCTGAACCTGACCGCCAATGCGGTGAAGTTCACCGAGAAGGGCCACGTCATCATCGCGGTGAAGGAGATGCGGCGGGAGGACAACCGGGCCTGGCTGGAATTCTCGGTGACCGACTCGGGCATCGGCATGACGCCGGAGCAGCTGGAGCGCCTGTTCCAGGCCTTCCAGCAGGCCGACAGCTCGACCACGCGCAAGTACGGCGGCACCGGCCTGGGCTTGTCCATCAGCCAGAGCCTGGTCGAGCGGATGGGGGGCCGCATCGTGGCCGAAAGCGAGCCGGGCGTCGGCAGCACCTTCCAGTTCCTCGTTCCGCTCGAACTGGGCAGCGAGCCGGCCGGCGCGCCGACCAGCGTGACGCCGCTGATCGGGCTGCGCGTCCTGGTCGTGGATGACAGCGCCGCGTCGCGCGAAATCCTCGGCAGCCACCTGCGTTCGTTCGAGATCGATTCGCAGGCGGTCGTCAACGCCCAGTCAGCGCTCGACGCCCTGCGGGGTGCGGCGCGCGAGAAGCGGCCGTTCGGCCTGGTGCTGCTCGACTGGCGCCTGCCGGACCTCGACGGCGACCTGCTGGTGCCGAAGATTCGCGAACTCAAGCTCGATCCAACGCCGGCGCTCGTGCTGGTTTCCGCGCACAGCCGCGAAGAGCTCGCCAACCGGGTCGAGGGGCTCCGGCTCGATGGCATGCTGACCAAGCCGTTCAATCCGTCGCGGCTGCTGGAGGTCATGGTGCAGGCGCTGGGCGGCAGCGCGGTGCGTGCGTTCCCGCCACCGGAGGAGGCGCCGGCGCTGCAGCCGGGCCGGCTGCGCGGCACGGAGATCCTGGTGGTGGAGGACAACCCGATGAACCAGCTGGTGGTGCGCGAACTGCTGGAGACCGCCGGGGCCACCGTGACAGTGGCCGGCAACGGCCGCGAGGCGCTCGAGCAGGTCGAACTGCGTGCGTTCAACCTGATCCTGATGGACCTACAGATGCCCGAGCTCGGCGGCATCGAGGCGGCGCAGCGGCTGCGCGCCTCCGGCTACACCGTGCCGATCGTGGCGATGACCGCCAGCGCCATGCCGGGGGATGCGCAGCGCTGCCTCGACTCCGGCATGAACGCCTACCTGAGCAAACCGCTGGACCTGACCCGCATGTCGGACATCCTCGAACGCATGCTGGGACTGGAGCCGGCGGTCGCGCCGGTCGCCGCCACCGCCCGCACCACCGGGGCTGCGCCGACGCCCGAGCTGAACGCGCTGGTGGAAGAGCTGCGCTCCCAGCTCGGCCGCAGCGACTCCAGCGCGGTGGACACGCTCGACCGCATCCAGGCGGCGCTCGACGGCGCGGCCAAGCCGCGCAGCTTCCGTGAACTGGTGCAACTGGTGGACGCCTTCAGCTTCGAGGCCGCTTTGGTCAAACTGGAGCAAGCCAGCACCGAGCTGGGACTGACGAGCCGAGCCGCATGAACGAAGACGGTACCCCGACCGATACCCGCCCGACCGTGCTCGTGGTGGACGACACGCCGCAGAACCTCAACGTGGCGAGCCGCATGCTGCGCGAGCACTACCGCTGCCTGGTCTCGCTGGACGGCGCCAAGTCCATCGAGATCGCGTGCGCCGACCCGCCGGACCTGATCCTGCTCGACGTGATGATGCCGGCCATGAACGGCATGGAAGTATGCCGCCGGCTCAAACAGCAGCCGGAGACGCGAGCCATTCCGGTCATCTTCCTGACCGCGCTGAGTGATGCCGAGGACGAGACCGCCTGCTTCGAGGCCGGCGGCGTGGACTTCATCACCAAGCCGATGAACCCGGCGACACTGCTGGCGCGCGTGCGCACGCATGTCGCGCTGCACGCGCAGGAGCGCCACCTGGCGCAGCTCGTGCACCAGCGCACGCAGGCCCTCGAGGAGCGCACCAAGGAAGTCGAGACGACACGCCTCGAGGTGATCCGCCGGCTCGGCCGCGCCGCCGAATACAAGGACGACGACACCGGGCTGCACGTCATCCGCATGAGCCACTACACGCGCCTGCTGGCGGTGTCGGCGGGGTTCAGCGCCGACCGCGCCGAGCTGCTGTTCCACGCCGCGCCGATGCACGACGTCGGCAAGATCGGCATCCCCGATCACATCCTGCAGAAGCCGGGCCCGCTCACCGACGAAGAGTGGACCATCATGCGGCAGCACCCGGCGATCGGCGCCGGGATCATCGGCAAGCACAAGAACGAGCTGCTCGAGACGGCGCGCATCGTCGCGCTCGCCCACCACGAGCGCTGGAACGGGCAGGGCTACCCGCGGGCCCGCAAGGGCACCGACATCCCGATCGAGGCGCGCCTCATCGCCGTGGCCGACGTGTTCGACGCGCTGTGCAGCGCGCGCCCGTACAAGAAGGCGTGGCCGATCGAGGATGCGGTGTCCTACCTGGAGCGGCACAGCGGCGACCTGTTCGATCCCGACCTGGTGCCGCGCTTCATCGAGTTGCTGCCGGACATCCGCCTGGTGCAGCAGCAATACTCCGTGCCGGCCGCGTCGTCACCGTGATCGTGGCAGGCCTGCGGCGCCCCGGCCCGCTGCTGCTGCTGCTGCTGGCGCTGGCCACGCTGCCCGCGGCGGCGCCGGCGGTGCACATGCCCGGCGCCAAGGCGCCGTCGCCGCTGGCGCTGACCGAGCGCGAGCTGGCCTGGCTCGACGAGCACCCGATCATCCGCGCGGGCAACGACCCGGCCTGGGCGCCGATCGACTTCGACGACACCGACGGCATGCCGGCCGGCCTCGCCGCCGACCTGATGGCGCTGGTGGCGCAGCGGCTCGACCTCAACGTCGAGTACGCCAGGGGCCAGACGTTCCTGCAGGCCTACGAGTCAGCCAAGGCGCGCGGCGTGGACCTGCTGCTGGCCTCGAGCCGCAGCGCCGAGGGCGATCGCTACTTCGCCTTCACCGCGCCGATCCTGACGTACCGCCCGGTCATCGTCGTGCGCGACGACACGCCGTTCATTCCGAACGTGGCGGCGCTGCTCGACAAGACCTTCGCGCTGGTGACCGGCTACTCCGAGACGGCGGCGCTGGTCGAGCGCTATCCGGCGCTCCAGGTGCTGCCGGTCGACGACGTCGGCGCGGCGCTCGAGGCCGTCGCCACCGGCAAGGCCGACGCCACCGTCGGCAACATCACGGTGCTGCACTACAAGTTGCGCGAGCTGGGGCTGGCCAACCTCAAGGTCGCGGCGCCGGCCGACGACCAGGACCGGCGGGTCTACATTGCCGTGCGCGACGACTGGCCGGAGCTGGTCAGCATCCTGAACAAGGGGCTGGCGACGATCACGCCCGAGGAGCGCCAGCGGTTGCTCGACCGCTGGATCAACGTCGAGTACGAGCGCGGCCTCGACCCGGCCACGGTGTGGCGTACCACGGTGCAGGCGCTGGCCGGCGCCGGCCTGGTCGCGCTGTTCGTGTTCGTCTACCTCTGGCGCCTGCGCGGCGAGATTGCCGAGCGCCGCGCGTTGCAGCAGGAGCTGGCCGAAGCACGCCAGCACGTCGTCGACATGGCGCAGGGCCTGCCCGGCGTGGTTTACCAGTCGATCGTGCGGCCCGACGGCAGCGGAGAGGTCGTGTTCGGCCGCGAGGCCTATTACAACCTGTTCGGCCTCGACCCGGCGGAGCCGGTGCTCGATTGGGCGACGCTGAGCGCGGTCGTGGTCGAGGAGGACCGTGCGCGTCTGCGCGAGACCATGGCGCACGCGGTCAAGACGCTCGGCTTGCTCACCATCGATTTCCGCGTGCGCGGCGACAACGGCCCACGCTGGATCCACATCGAGGCGATCCCCAAGCGCAGCAGCGATCCGGCGGTGGCCGGCATCTGGAACGGCTATGCGATGGACATCACCGAGCGCAAGCGCCTCGAGGCCGACCTGGCCGCGTCCCAGGACGCCGCCAACGCCGCCAACCGCGCCAAGAGCGAGTTCCTGGCCAACATGAGCCACGAGATCCGCACGCCGATGAACGCCATCATCGGCCTGTCGCACCTGACGCTGAAGACCGACCTCAACCATCGCCAGCGCGATTACCTGACCAAGATCGCCGGCGCGGCGCAGTCGCTGCTGCGCATCGTCAACGATGTGCTCGACGTCTCCAAGATCGAGGCCGGGCAGCTGCAGCTCGAGAACATCCGCTTCAACGTCCACACCATCTTCGACGACCTGGTCAGCATCGTCGGCCACCGCATCGCCGAGAAGGGCCTCGAGCTGCACATGGACATCGGGCCGGAGCTGCCGGCCTACCTGCTCGGCGATTCACTCCGTCTGTCGCAGGTGCTGCTGAACCTGACCAACAACGCCGTGAAGTTCACGCCGCGCGGCCGCGTCTCGGTCCAGGCGCGCGTGGTGGAGCACGTCGGCGAAAGCGTGCGCGTGCGCTTCGCCATCGAGGATACCGGCGTCGGCCTGACCGAGGAGCAGGCCGCGCGGCTGTTCCGACCGTTCGTGCAGGCCGACAGCTCGACCACGCGGCGCTTCGGCGGCACCGGCCTGGGCCTGTCGATCAGCAAGCGCCTGGTCGAACTGATGGGCGGCGAGATCGGCGTGAGCAGCGCGCCGGGCCGCGGCAGCACGTTCTGGTTCACGGTGGTGCTGGCGCGCGCGCCGTTCGCCGAGCAGGCGCCGGTTCCGGCCAGCGTCGCGCTGCCGCCGAATCTCGCGGGCGCCCGCGTGCTGCTGGCCGAGGACAACCCGATCAACCAGCAGGTGGCGGTCGAGCTGTTGCAGGGCGCCGGCGTCATGGTCGACGTGGCGGCCAACGGCCAGGAGGCACTCAACGCCGTGCAGGCGCGCGGCTACGACGCGGTGCTGATGGACTTGCAGATGCCGGCCATGGACGGCCTGCAGGCGACGCGCGCGATCCGCGACCTGCCGCGCCTCAAGGGCCTGCCGATCATCGCCATGACCGCCAGCGTGATGACCGGCGACCGCGACCGCTGCCTCGAAGCCGGCATGAGCGACCACATCAGCAAGCCGATCGGCATCGAGCAGCTGATGAGCACGCTGGCGCGCTGGCTGCCGGCTCGGGGAGCCGCGGCCGCCGTTCCGGCCGCGCGGGCGGCGGCGACCGAGGTGCCGGCGACATTGGACGGCTTCAACGTCGCCGACGGCGTCAAGCGGGTCGGGGGCGACCACGGCCTGTACCGGCGGCTGCTGCTGCAGTTTTACGAGCACTCGGCGCGCGCCGCCACGGACATCCGCACGGCGCTGGCAGCGGGTGACCGCGCGCGGGCCAAGGCCGAGGCCCACACGCTCAAGGGTGTCGCCGGCACGCTTTCGGCCGGGGAGCTCTACACCGCCGCCGTGGCGCTGGAGACGGCGCTGCGCAGGAACGCCGACACGGTGGAAGCGGAGGCACAGGCGCTGGAGGCGGCGCACGCACGGGCCATGGCCGCGCTTGCTGCGCTGCCGCGAGAATCCGCGGCGGCCAGCTTATAATTTCGGCACGGGCGGGCGGCTCGCGCAGTTTGCGAGTACCCTGACCCGGGGACAAAACAGGAACGACATGGCCGAGCAGGACCTGATCCGACCGACGGTGCTCGTCGTCGACGACACTCCCGAGAACATCCACGTCCTGAGCGGCGTGCTGCAGGACGAATACTCCGTCCGCGTCGCGACCAGCGGCGAACGCGCGCTGACGGCGGCGCGCACCGACCCGCAGCCGGACCTGATCCTGCTCGACGTGAAGATGCCGGTCATGGACGGCTACGAGGTCTGCCGGCGCCTGAAGAACGACTACCAGACGCAGCGCATCCCGGTGATCTTCGTCACCGGCATGGGCGAGGGCGAGGACGAGGCGCGCGGCTTCGAGCTGGGCGCGGTGGACTACATCGTCAAGCCGGTCAACCCGGCGGTGGTCCGGGCGCGCGTGCGCACGCACCTGCAGCTCTACGACCAGAAACGCCACCTGCTGGAGCTGGTGCAGCAGCGCACGCGCGAGCTCGAGGACACGCGCCTGCAGATCATCCGCCGGCTCGGCCGCGCCGCCGAGTTCAAGGACGACGAGACCGGCTACCACGTCATCCGCATGAGCCACTACTGCCGGATGATGGCGCTGTCGGTCGGCATCCCGGACTACCGCGCGGAGATCCTGTTCAACGCGGCGCCGATGCACGACGTTGGCAAGATCGGCATTCCGGACAGCATCCTGGAGAAACCCGGGCCGCTGACGCCGGACGAGTGGTCGGTGGTCAAGCGTCATCCCGTGATCGGCGCCGGCATCATCGGCCGGCACAACAACGAGCTGCTCGAAATGGCGCGGGTCATCGCGCTGACGCATCACGAGCGCTGGGACGGCAGCGGTTATCCGCGCGCGCTGCGCGGCGAGGCCATCCCGCTGGTGGGGCGCATCGTGGCCGTTGCCGATTCCTTCGACGCGCTGACCAGCACGCGGCCGTACAAGCAGGCCTGGCCGGTCGAAGAAGCCGTCGCGCTGCTGCGACGCGAGGCCGGGCGCCAGTTCGATCCGCGCCTGGTGCCGAAATTCGTCGAAATGATGCCGCAGGTGCGCGACATCATGGCGCAGTACTCCGAGATCTCCGGCCGCCGGGCGATGGGCGCCGCGCAGCAGGCCGCGGTGTTGTAGCCCGCTCGATCTCGCCGCCCCCCAGGCATTCCCCTCCCGCGTAGAGCACGGCGTACTGGCCGGGGACCGCCGCACGCTGCGGCTCGGTGAACCTGATCTCGACGCGGCCGTCGCTGCGCGCCGCCGCGGTGCAGGCCTGCAGGGCCTGGCGGTGGCGGATGCGGGCCTGCAGCGTGTCCGGCAAGGGCTGCGGCCGCCGCAGCCACTGGAACGGGCGGGTCAGCACCCTCGTGCTGAACAGGCGCGGGTGCGTTTCGTCCTGCGACACGATCAGAGCGCGGCGCGGGGCATCCTTGCCGATCACGTACCACGGCTTTTCCGCGGCACCGCGGCGGCCGCCGATGCGCAAGCCGCGGCGCTGGCCCAGCGTGAAGAACATCAGGCCGGGATGCTCGCCGATCGGCTGGCCACGCTCGTCCTCGATCGGCCCTGGAGCCGGCTGCAGGTAGCGCGCCAGGAACTCGCGCATCGGCCGCTCGCCGATGAAACAGATGCCGGTGGAGTCCTGCTTGCGGTGGTTCGGCAGGCCGGCGTGCTGCGCGATGCGGCGTACCTCGGGCTTGGTCAGGCCGCCGACCGGGAACAACACGCCCTCGAGCGCCGCGCGTTCGACGGTGGCCAGGAAGTAGGTCTGGTCCTTGTTGTCGTCGGCGGCGCACAACAGCCGCGGCCCGTCGTCGCCCTCGCCGAGGCGCGCGTAATGGCCGGTGGCGATGGCATCCGCGCCAAGGCGCAGCGCATGCTCGCGGAACGGCTGGAACTTGACCTCGCGGTTGCACAGCACGTCGGGGTTGGGCGTGCGGCCGGCGGCGTAGTCGGCGAGGAAGCGCTCGAACACGCGCGTGCGGTACTCCTTCGAGAAATCCACGCGGTGCAGGGGGATGTCGAGTTCGGAGCACACCGCGCGCGCGTCCTGGTAGTCCTGCGCGGCCGTGCAATAGCCTTCTTCGTCCTCGGTCCAGTTGACCATGTAGAGACCGGACACGGTGTAGCCCTGCTGCTTCAGGAGCAGGGCCGATACGGCGGAATCGACGCCGCCGGACAACCCGACGACGACGTGCGTGGCCGAGTTCGTCACCGGGCCGCGAGGTGGCCGATCAGTGAGAGCGGATGCTGCCGGCCGGCGAGGGCGTCGTCGACGCAGCGCTGCACCATCGGGCTGCGGTGGCGCGCGGACTCGCGCCGCAGCTCGTCGGGCGTGAGCCACAGCGCGCGCGCGATGCCGGAATCGAGCTTGCGGCCGGCGTGGTGGCGCCGCGGCGTGGCCAGGTAGGCAAAGCGCAGGAAGCCGTAGCCGAGGTCGGGCGGCTCGAATTCGTAGACGCCGAGCAGCGCGGTGGGCTCGACCTCCCAGCCGGTTTCTTCGAGGGTCTCGCGCTGCACCGCCTCGAGCAGCGTCTCGCCGGCCTCCCAGTGGCCCGCCGGCTGGTTCAGCACGGTGCGGCCGCCGATGCTCTCCTCGACGAACAGGTACTTGCCCTCTTGCGCGACCACCGCCGCGACGGTGACGTGCACGTCTCTCACGGGGAGGTCACGGCAGGGTGCCCTGGCGCCGCAGGTGGTGCCAGCCCTGGCCGTCGGCCGGGCCGAGCGAGCGCACCAGCGCAAGCAGTTGCTCGGGTGCGCCGGGCCGTGGCCGCAGCTGCAGGTCCAGCTCGTAGGCGCGCTCGGCGCGCAGCGAGGCCACACCGCCGATCTCGAGGGGCCCGGGGCCGCTGCCGAAATTCACCTGGATGACGTCCTTGTCGGTGGTCAGCGCGGCATTGAAGCTGCCGAGCGTCAGCGGCTCCCTGGCCAGCGTCCACGTCAGGTTCTCGAGTTCGACGCTGCCCTCGGCCTCGATCGGCGCGCCGCCGGACAGGCGCAGCAACGGCAGATCCAGGCGCACCTGGCCCTCGACCGGCAGCGCCGGTTGGCCGAGCATGCGCAGCAGCGACCTGGCACTGCCGACGGACGCCAGGTTCGAGATGCGCAGCGCGCCGAACACCGAGCGCGACACGCGAGCGCGCACCACGGCGTCGTCGCCGGCCTTGAGGTCCACGGCCACGCGCAACAGTGCGAGCCACTCGGGCCGCAGGGTCCAGCGGCCGTCGCTCAGGGTCGGGCGGTTGTTGACGGACATGCCGGCGAAGCCGCCCTCGGCCAGCGTGCCGTGCACGCCGTGCAGCCGGACCTTGGCGGGCTGTGCCGGATTCTGGCTCCAGGCGTAGAGCAGGGCGGCCGGGGCGTGCAGCACCAGCGTCAGCAGGAACGCCGCCCCCGCAAGCGCAATCGCCCAGCGCTTCTTCATGCGCCGCGCATCAGCGTCAGGCGCGCGTTGACCCGGCCGGGCGCGGACTCGCGCTCGATGTCGGCGTTGTCCACGCGCACCCCGTAGCGGGACTGCAGGTCGCCGAGCCAGCGCAGCAGCACGTCGAACGGCACGTCTTCGAGCCAGATGCGCACGATATCGTCGCCCTCGGGCTGCAGCCGCGAGGGCGGCTTGGTCAGCGCGCTGGCCTTGCTCGACTGATCGATGATCGCCAGCAGCGACTGGCCGGCGCCGGCCGTCGGCCCGCCGTTGCGCGGCCCGCTGGCCGCGAGCGCCTCCAGTTGCACGGCCATGGCGCGAGCCGCAGCGAGGTCCACGTGCTGCTGGTGGCGCGCGGAGGCCACCGGCTCCCACACCGCCAGGTACACGATGACGGCGCCGAGAATCACCGTGCCGGCGCCGAGTACGCGCCGCTCGCGCTCGGCGAGCCCGGACCACCACGCGCGCGCGCGTTCGAGGAGCGGGCTCATGCGGGTGTCAGCTTCAGCCGGATCTGCACGCCACTGGCGCCGGCATTGGCGGCCTCGACCTGCAAGCGGGCTTCGCGGCGCGAGCCGTACCACGTGCGCAGCGCCTCCAGCGTTTGCAGGTCCGTCCCGGTCAGGCTCAGGTAGAGCGCGCCCTCGCGGAACTGCAGCGATTCGAGCGTCAGTCCGGGCGTGGCCTGAAGCGCGGCGTTGAGCGTCGCCAGCAGCTGGAACAGCGGCGCGCGGTTGGCGTTGCCGGGGCCGCGCAGCCCCGTCTGCTGCTCGATCACGGCCGGCATCAGGGCCTCGCTGACGCAGTCCTTCGGCAGCACTTGCTGGCAGCGCGCAAAGTTGCTGCGCGTCTGCGCGGCGAGCTCGCGGCCCGTGCGCCATGCGGCGGCGGCCTGGTAGGTGCCTGCCAGCGCCAGCCACACCAGCGCCAGCGTTCCGGCCAGGCGCCACGGCTGGGCCAGGCGCTGCCAGTCCTGTTTCTCGGAGTAGATGCCCTGCAGCAGGTTGATCGACGTTTGCGGTTGCCAATGGCGCGCCAGCACTTCGAGTGCACTGGCGTAGCCGGGCAGCAGCTCGAGCGTCCGGCCGGCGCTGGAGAAATCGGCAGTCACGTCGCGCGTGACGAACAGGCGCAGCGTGGTGCGCGCGTCGGCATCGGCCATCTGCAGATACGTGCCGAGGTCCTCGGGCGCGCAGGCAAAACCGGTGTAGGCGCCGGTGCGCACGGTCACGCGGCCCGGCTCGGCAAGGCCGGTCCAGCGGCCGGCTTCAGGCGCGGGCAGGCACAGCGTTTCGGGTACCAGCGCATCGGGGCGCACGCCGCGCTCGCGCAGCGGCGCCAGCCAGGCCTCCAGGCGCGTGCGCGCGACGATGGCGACCGGGTGCCCGCCGTTGGCGGCGGCGCCGGGCGCGCCGATGGCGAAATGCAGCGTGTCGACATCCTCGGCGAGCTGGTCTTCGAGCGCGTAGGGCGCCGCCTGCAGGATGCGCTGCGGCGTGCGCGCCGGCACCTGCACCGATGAGAGCCGCACGTCGGTGCCCGGTACGAACAGCACGACGCGCCGTCCGGCGGCGAGCGCGAGGATGGTGTCGAGCGGGGCCTGCTGGACTTGCACGCCGGCGCCCGGTTGGGCCGAGGACAGCGCGTAGTAGAGCAGCGCGTCCGGCGCAGCATCGCGCAGCTGCAGGTAGAGGGTGTCGCGCATCGGGGCCTGTTATTCGGCTTCGGCGCTGTGGGCCAGGACGACAGGAGCCTTGTTTTCCTGCCGCTGGATCAGACTGTACAGCGCCACCCGGCTGCTGCCAACGAAAACCTCGCCCTGGATCTGGAAGTACTGGCTGCGCCACGCCAGCTGGTCCTTGACCTCGCTGCCGACCGGCCACGGGCCGTCCTTGATCAGCGCCTCGAGACCGGCCGCATCGCGTACCGGCTCGTCAACGCGCCGCTCGACCCACGCCCGCAGCTTCCCCTCGTCGACCTCCGCGGCGAGCGCGCGCAGCACGGCTGCGGACGCCGTGTTGACGTTGATCGGCGTGGACTTGCCGGCGGCGTCCAGCGGCAGCGCAGCGACGTGCGGCCGCAGCGCCTCGTACAGCTTCGGCGTCATGCCGCGCACGGCCAGCAGCTCGGACACCACGGTGAACGAGCGATTGGCCGTGCGGTAGGGCGGCGTCAGGTTGAGGTAATCGGTGTCTTCCGCGCCGTGCATCGAGTTGGGATCCTGGTCGGCGTCGCTCCAGTCCTCGATGGCGTTTACCAATCCGGGTTGCGGGTCCTGGTCCGGCAAGCCGCCCAGCAGGCGGCGGAACTGCTCGAGGGTCTTGGGATTCTTCGGATTGATGCCGTTGAGGTTGATGCGGCCCTGCAGGTCCTGCACGGTGCCGCGCACGAAGCCCTGGTCCACCGGCAGGTAGTCCACCGGCCGGCTCCAGTCCTCGTCGAGCCCGTCGTACTGGCTGTCGGTGCGGTCGCTCTCCAGGATGCCGAGGACCCAGGCCTCGACACCGCGCGCGACCCACCAGGCCTGCTCGCTGTCGCGCAGGCCGGCGGTGCGATGGATCGCGAGACTGGACGAGGACAGCAGTGCGGTCGAGGCGATCGTGGCCAGCGCGACGACCAGCAGCGCCGTGATCAGCGCGACTCCCGCGGAGCGGCGGCTCACGTATTTTTTCCGTTGGTGGCGCTGAACAGCAGGCGCACTTCGCCGAGGTCTTTCAGCGTCAGCGTGATTTCGACCGCGCGCGGCACGTCGTCGAGCGTGGCGCCACCGGTGGTGCCGGCTGGCGGCCAGGCGTCGGCCCACTCGCGGCCCTGCAGGAAGCGCCAGCGCACGTCCTCGACCTGCTCCAGCACCACGACCTCGGAGGGCGCGGCGTCCTGGGCGCGGTCGAGCGCGCGCCAGCTGACGCGCACCAGGCGGCTGCCGCCGTCGAGCCGGTAAGCGACGCGCTCGAGCACCGAGCGCGGCTGGCCGAGCGGATTGCGCCAGCCGCTGCGCGTGAACTCGACGGCGCCATCGGGCAGCACGGCCAGCGCGCCCTGCGGCTCGCCGTAGCCGTCGCGCGCGGAGCGCGCGCGCAACTGCTGCAGGTCGTTGCGCAGGCGTACGTAGGCCTTCTGCAGCGCGGCGGTGCGATCGAGGGACTCCATCACGTGCGTGCGCGCCTTGAGCACGGCGTCGAGGCCGCCGTACGCCATCATCGCGACCACGGCGAAGATCAGCAGGACGACGATCACCTCGATCAGCGTGAAGCCGCGGGAGCGTCTCACTGCACGCGCTCCGCGACGAACGACGACAGCGCGGCCGCCTGGCCGTCGGCCTGGGCTTTCGGCCGGACCGTGATGTCCACGCGCCGCACGCGGGGATCGGGGGTCTCCGCAACGGTGACGTCCCAGCGCCATTCGACGCCAGCCAGCTCCGCGTCACCATCGCTCTTGCCGACCGGTGGCCAGGCCGGCTCGAGGCCGATCTCGGTCAGGCGGTTGTGCGCGACCCACAGCGCGAGCGTCTTTTCACGCAGCACGGCGGCGTTGGCGCCGTAACGCCCGGTGCTGGTGATGATCGCGGACAGGGCAAAGCCCAGCACGAACACGGCGATGAGCACTTCGATCAGGGTGAAGCCGCGGACCTTCACTCGGGGAACTCGTTTCACGAGTTGCCCTTGCGGTCCAGCGTCATGCGGCCGAGCACGTCGCCGCTCAGGCGATAGTAGGGGTCGTATTGCCGCGCCTTCAGGTCGAGGATGAACTCGGTGGCGTCACCGCTCGACAGCAACACAACCTGCGGCTTGAGCTCGGCCTTGGGGTCGTCGGTCCGCATCGGGGCGACCGCGCGGCCGTCGACCTGCAGGCGCAGATAGAACGGCTCGGCCAGCGCGCGGGCCCGCAGCGGGCCGGCCTCCTCGAGGGGCACCCAGTGACCGTCCTTGAGCACGAGGAATTCGTAGCCCTCGGGGGTTTGCACGAAGCCGAGTTCGAGGCCCTGCAGCACGGCCTCGTCGGCAGCCAGCCCCAGCAGCTCCTGCAGCCGCCTGGCTTCGATGGCGAGGCGGTCGTCGACCGAGCGGTTGCCGAGGGAGAGCACGGCGAACGTCGCCATCACACCGATGATGACGACAACCACCAGCACTTCGAGGAGGGTAAAGCCCCTCTGGGCCCTCAAGTCAGCTCTCGACGTTCCAGTTCCCGACATCGGCGTCCGGGCCTTCGCCGCCGGGCTTGCCGTCGGCGCCCATCGAGAAGACGTCGAAGTTGCCCTTGTTGCCGGGCTGCAGGTACTGGTACGTGTTGCCCCACGGGTCCTTCGGCAGGCGCGTGACGTAGCCCGAGCGCCAGTTCTTGGGCTGCGGGTCGCCGGCGGGCTTGTTGACCAGCGCGTCGAGGCCCTGCTGCGTGCTCGGGTAGTAGAAGTTGTCGAGCTTGTACATCTCCAGCGCGCTTTCGAGCTGGCGGATGTCGGCTTGCGCCTTGACCGCGCGCGCCTCGTCCGGCTTGCTGGTCAGCTTGGGGACGATCACGGCCGCGAGAATGCCCAGGATCACGACCACCACCATGATCTCGATGAGCGTGAAGCCGCGCGCGCGCGTACGGTTGAATCCGGTAATGTTCATGGACTGTCGCATTGATATCGCCGCAAATGATAACAAACGCGGACTACCGCTCGGCGGCGGTGTGGCTGCCGCCCCTGCTGGTGATGTCGCTCGTCCTGCTGCTGGGACTGGGCGGCGAACCCTTGCGCCTGGCGCTGCGCTTCGACCGCGACGCCATCGAGGCCGGGAAGTGGTGGCGGCTGCTGAGCGGCAACTTCGTGCATCTCGGCTGGTGGCACCTGTTCCTGAACGAGATGGGCCTGCTGATGCTGCTGCTGCTATGCCCGGAGCGCCTGTCGGCGGCCGTGTGGGCGCGCCGGCTGGTCCTGGTCAGCCTGGGCATGAGCGGCGGCCTGTATTTCTTCGTGCCGGGCACGCACTGGTACGTCGGCATGTCCGGGGTCATCCACGGCCTGTTCGTGCTCGGGCTCGGACGCCAGATCGTGGCGAGCCGCGACCTCATCGCCGCGGGCTGCCTGGCGTATCTCGTCGGCAAGATCGCCTGGGAGATGGTCTCCGGCGTGCCGGTATCCGACGAGGCGGCGATCGGCGGTACGGTGCTGGTGGAGTCGCACCTGTACGGCTCGCTCTCGGCGCTGATTTATGGCCTGATATTCGGCGCGTTCGCCCGCGTCGAGACGTTCCGGCGCATCCAGCCCACGGCCGAGGAGCCGAAATGAAGTACGCCATGCTGTTCCCGGGGCAGGGCTCGCAGGCGGTCGGCATGCTGTCGGCGCTGAGCCCGGCATACCCGGTCGTCACGCAAACGCTGGCCGAAGCCGGCGACGCGCTGGGCTGGGACCTCGCCAAGATCGTGCGTGACGGGCCAGTCGAGGAGCTCAACCGCACCGAACGCACGCAGCCGGCGCTGCTCGCCGCCGGAATCGCCGTGTGGCGGGCCTGGCAGACCCATGCGCCAGCCGCTCCGGCGGCGATGGCCGGGCACAGCCTCGGCGAATACACCGCCCTGGTCGCCGCGGGGAGCCTGCCGTTCGCCGAAGCGCTGAAGCTCGTGGAATTGCGCGGCCAGTTGATGCAGGGCGCCGTGCCGGAGGGGCAGGGCGGCATGGTCGCGGTCGTCGGGCTGGACGATGCCGGCGTCGAAAAGCTGTGCGCTGCGTACACGGGGGGCCTGGTACTCGAGCCGGTCAACTACAACGCGCCGGGCCAGGTGGTCGTGGCGGGCCAGACCGAGGCGCTCAAGTGGCTCGAGGCCAACGCCAAGGGCGCCGGCGCCCGCATGGTGGTGCGCCTGCCGGTGTCGGTGCCCTCGCATTGCTCGCTGATGAAGGCCGCGGCGCTGCAGCTGTCCACGCGGCTGACCCAGATCCCGTTCAACCCGCCCGCCATTCCCGTCTATCACAACCTCGACGCGGCGCCGCGCACGCAAGCCGTGGCACTGCGCTCGGCGCTCCGCGAGCAGCTCTACAAGCCGGTGCGCTGGGCCCAGACCATCCAGAAGCTGGCCGGCGAGGGCATCACCGCGTGGCTCGAATGCGGCCCCGGCCGCGTGCTGTCGGGGATGAACAAGCGAATCCTCGACCGGGCCGCGGTCAGCATCGCCCTCGAGGAGCCGTCCGGCATCGACCAGGCACTGCAGAAAATCAAGGAGCCGTCATGAACCTGAAGGGCGAAGTGGCGTTGGTGACCGGCGCCAGCCGCGGCATCGGCAGGGCGATCGCGCTGCGCCTCGCGCACGACGGTGCGCGCGTGGTCGGCACGGCCACTTCGGCCGCCGGGGCGGAGGGCATCACCGCCGCGCTCAAGGATCTGGGTGGCGAGGGGCGCGTGCTCGACGTGCGCGACGCTGCGGCCTGCGAGGCGATCGTCGAGGAAGTCGGCAAGTCCGCCGGGGCGATCACGATCCTGGTCAACAACGCCGGCGTCACGCGCGACACGCTGATGCTGCGCATGAAGGACAGCGACTGGAACGAGGTCATCGAGACCGACCTGGGGTCGGTGTTCCGCCTGTCGAAGGCGGTGCTGCGCGGCATGATGAAGGCCCGCAAGGGCCGCATCATCAGCATCGGCTCAGTGGTCGGCGCCATGGGCAACCCGGGCCAGGCCAATTACTGCGCAGCCAAGGCCGGACTGGTCGGGTTCAGCAAGTCGCTGGCGAAAGAGATCGGTTCGCGCGGCATCACGGTCAACGTGATCGCGCCGGGTTTCATCGAAACCGACATGACGCGCGCGCTGGGCGAGGACACGCGCAAGACCTTGCTCGACCGCGTGCCGCTGGAGCGCCTGGGACAGCCGGAAGACATCGCCGCAGCAGTGGCTTTTCTGGCATCCCGCGACGGCGGCTACATCACCGGCGAAACGCTCAATGTGAATGGCGGTTTGCACATGATCTGAATGCTGCAATGCAGCACGAAGTGGCGCAGGTTTTTGTTTCCCGTAGAATACGCCCCGCTTTCCCCCCCAGACGAGAACTTCCCTAGGAGTCCCTCATGAGCACCCTCGAAGAAAAGGTCAAGAAAATCATTGCAGAACAACTGAGCGTCAGCGAAGACCAGATCACGCCGACGGCCTCATTCGTCGAGGACCTGGGAGCGGACTCGCTGGACACCGTGGAGCTGGTGATGGCGCTCGAAGAAGAGTTCGAGATCGACATCCCGGACGAGGAAGCCGAAAAGATCGTCACCTTCCAGGACGTCCTCAACTACATCAAGTCGCACAGCGGCCAGACTTCCTGACCGCGTCTCTGACCCGCTGGGGGCGGGTATAGAGCAGCCAACAACCCGGGCCTTTCCATGACTCGTCGGCGCGTCGTCGTCACCGGCCTCGGCATCGTTTCGCCCGTTGGGTCGAACGTGCCGCTGGCCTGGGACAACATCCTCAAGGGCAAGTCGGGCATCCGCCCGATCGATACGTATGACGTGTCGACCTTCAGCACCCGCTTTGCGGGCCTGGTTTCGCCCGACTTCAAGGCCGAGGACTGGATGGGCCCCAAGGAGATCCGCAAGACGGATCCCTTCATTCATTACGGGGTGGCCGCCGCCAAGCAGGCGCTGAAGGACTCCGGCATCGAGGTCACCGACGCCAACCGCGACCGCATCGGCATCCTGGTCGGTTCCGGCATCGGCGGCATCGGCTCGATCGAGGAGCAGTGCGTCACCCTCAACACGAAGGGCGTCAAGCGGGTATCGCCGTTCTTCGTCCCGAGCAGCATCATCAACATGATCTCGGGCTACATCTCGATCGACACCGGCATCACCGGGCCGAACCTTGCGATCGTCACTGCTTGCACCACCGCCACGCACGCCGTCGGCCTGGCGGGCCGGCTGATTGCCTACGGCGACGCCGAGATGTTCCTCGCCGGAGCGGGCGAGGCCGGCTCGGCCCCGGCCGGCATGGCGGGTTTCGTCGCGGCGCGTGCGCTGTCGCAGCGCAACGATGCCCCGGAAAAGGCCAGCCGTCCGTGGGACAAGGACCGCGACGGCTTCGTGCTTGGCGATGGCGCCGGCGTGCTGATGCTCGAGGAGTACGAGCACGCCCGCAAGCGTGGCGCGAAGATCTACGCCGAGCTGATCGGTTTCGGCATGAGCGGCGATGCGTATCACATCACCGCGCCGGCCGAGAACGGCGACGGCGCGCGACGCTGCATGAAGGCGGCGTTGGCCGACGCGGGCCTCGCGCCGGCACAAGTGGAGTACATCAACGCCCACGGCACCTCGACCCTGGCCGGCGACGTCGCGGAGACGCAGGCCATCAAGAGCGCGTTCGGCGACCACGCCTACAAGCTCGCGGTCAGTTCCACCAAGTCCATGACCGGTCACCTGCTCGGGGCGGCCGGTGGCATCGAGGCGATCTTCACGATCCTGGCGCTGCGCGACCAGGTGCTGCCGCCAACCATCAACCTCGACAATCCCGATCCCGCCTGCGACCTGGACTACGTGCCGCTGAAGGCCCGCGAGCGGAAGATGGAAGTGGCCATTTCCAACTCGTTCGGCTTCGGCGGCACCAACGGCACGATCGTGTTCCGGCGCTTGTAGGAGCGCCCCTTGGGCGCGACCGGGGCACTGCACCGCAAGACCCTGGCGGAACCGGCCGACCTCTTCGCCTTGCACCGGCTGGCGCCGGCCGTATACCCGTTCTTGCTGCAGAGTGCCGCGGGCCATCCGCAATCGGGCCGCTACGACATCCTGTTCGCCTCGCCCGGCGCCGTGCTGCAGCAGCGCGACGGTGCGCTGGCCGGGCCGGCGGCTGGCGCCACCGATTTCTTCAACGCCCTGACCGAGTGGACCGCGCGCGAGGCCGGCCCGGCGCCGGACGACCTGCCGTTCGCCGGCGGCTGGTTCCTGCTGCTGGGCTACGAAGCGGCTGCGCGCATCGAGCCGCGCCTGCGCCTGCCGCGCTCGCCGCACCTGCTGCCAGACCTGCTGGCCGTGCGCTGCGCGGGCACCATCGTGGTCGACCATGTGAGCAAGGAAACACACCTCGTGTCAGAGGGCGGCGGCGCGGACCTCGCGCGGATGCAGGATGACTTGCGTCGCTCGGCGCGCGCCGCTGCGGCGGAGCGAAGCGGACCGTTGGCGGCCCGCCTGCAGGAGGAGCCTGAGCAGCGCTTCCTCGACGGCGTCGAGCGCATCCTGCGCTACCTGCGCGACGGCGACGTGTTCCAGGTCAACCTGTCGCGCGCCTGGCACGCCGAGCTGGTGCCCGGCGCGGCGCCGGCGGACCTCTACGCGCGCCTGTTGCGGAGCAACCCGGCGCCGTTCTCCGGCATCGCGCAGTGGCAGGGCAGCGCGGTGCTCAGCTCCTCGCCCGAGCGCCTGGTCGAAGTTCGCGGGCGGCAGGTCCAGACCCGGCCGATCGCCGGCACGCGCCCGCGCGGCGCCGACGCAGCGGCCGACCGCGCGCTGCAGGCGCAGCTGATCGCCAGCGTGAAGGAGCGCGCCGAGCACATCATGCTGATTGACCTGGAGCGCAACGACCTCGGCCGTGTCTGCGAACCGGGCAGCGTGACGGTCAGCGAGTTGATGACGCTGGAGTCCTATGCCCATGTGCACCACATCGTTTCCAACGTGCGCGGCCGCCTGCGTCAGGGCGCCGGTCCAGGCGACGTACTGCGCGCGGTGTTTCCCGGCGGCACCATCACCGGCTGCCCGAAGGTGCGCGCCATGGAGATCATCGCGGAACTCGAAGGCGTGGGGCGGGGGCCTTACACGGGCGCCATGGGTTATCTCGGCCGCGATGGCCGCATGGACCTCAACATCCTGATCCGCACGCTGGTGCAAGAGCCGGGACGCGTCACGCTGCGCGCCGGCGCCGGCATCGTCGCCGACTCGCAACCGCTCGCCGAGCTGGCGGAGACGCGCGCCAAGGCGCGCGGGCTGTTGCAGGCCTTCGGAGTGGCGGCGTGAGCGCTGCCGCGCTGTTCAACGGTGCGCCGGCGCCCGACCTGGCGCTGCATCGCGGTCTGCACTACGGCGACGGTGTGTTCAGAACATGCTTGATATATCGTTCGCAAATAATTGATATACAAGAACAATGCGACACGTTGAATACCGACGCGGCGCGCCTTGGCATCGCCTCCGTGGCGGCCCCGGAATTGGCCCGCGAGGCCGGCGAACTCGCCCGCGGCCATGACCGCGCGGTCCTCAAGATGACCTTGCTGCGCGCCGGCACCGCGCGGGGCTATCGCCCCGACGGCCGCGCGGCCGACCGGCTGCTGTGCCGCTACCTCGCGCCAGTTTTTCCGGCTGCCGCCTGGGAGCGCGGCGTGACCGCCGTGCGCTCCAGCTTCAGGCTTGCCGCGCAACCCGCGCTGGCGGGAATCAAGCACCTCAACCGCCTGGAGCAGGTGCTGGCGAGCCGCGACTGGCCGCCGGGAACCGACGAGGCGCTGCTCGAGGACGAAGCCGGGCGCCCGGTTTGCGGCACCCGGACCAACCTGTTCTGGGTGAGTGCCGGTGTGCTGCACACCCCGGTGCTCGACCGGTGCGGCGTCGCCGGGCTCATGCGACGCAAAATCCTGGCGCTGGCTGAGCGTACAGGCCTGAAGACCGACATCCGGGCGGGCACCTGGGGAGAACTCGACGCGGCGGACGAAATGTTCCTCACCAACAGCCTGGTCGGGATCTGGCCGGTGGCGGCGTGCGGCGCGTGGCGCCGCCCGGCGCCGGGGCCGGTCACGCGCGATCTCATGGAGCAGCTGCGTCATCCGCGGCTGGTGCAGCCGTGAGGCACCGGGTGCTGTTGATGCTCGTCGGCCTGACCGCTGCCGTCTGGGCGGGTCGAGACGTGTACTCCGAGCTGCAGGCGTCGCTGCCGGTGCAGGAAGCACAGTTCATCGACGTCCCGCGCGGCGCGACCCTGAGCGGTTTGTTGCGCGACTTCGAGCTGCGGGGCTTGCTGCAACCGCGGCAGCGCATGTATCTGTCGTGGTACGCGCGCCTGACGGGGCAGGCCCGGGCGCTCAAGGCAGGGGAGTACTCGCTACGACCCGGCCTGCGCGCAATGGACCTGACCGCGCTGCTGGCCTCGGGCCAGGTCGTGCTGCATGAGCTCACGCTCGTCGAAGGCTGGACCTTTGCGCAAGCGCTCGCCGCCGTGCACGCACACGCGGCCATCTCGCGAACGCTCCCCGACAGCGGCATCCCGGACGCAACGGCGCCGCTCATGAACGCGATCGGCGTCCCCACCCAGCACCCGGAGGGGCGGTTCTATCCCGACACGTACCGGTTCCCACGCGGCACGACCGACGTCGAGTTCCTGCGCCGTGCGCACAAGGCGCTCGAGCGCGCGCTCGCCGACGAGTGGGCAGGGCGCGCAGCCGGCCTGCCGTACCGCTCGCCCGACGAGGCGCTGGTCATGGCCTCGATCGTGGAGCGCGAGACCGGCATGGTGGACGAGCGCGGCGCGATTGCCGGCGTGTTCGTGCGGCGCCTGCAGCAAGGCATGCGCCTGCAGACCGATCCGTCGGTGATCTACGGCCTGGGCGCCAGGTTCGACGGCAACCTGCGCAAGCGCGACCTGCTGGCCGACGGCCCGTACAACACCTACACGCGCGCCGGGCTGCCGCCGACGCCGATCTGCCTGCCCGGACGGGCCGCACTGCGCGCGACGCTGCACCCGACGCCCGGTAAAACGCTGTATTTTGTGGCGCGTGGCGATGGCAGCCATGTGTTTTCCGAAACTTTCGCCGAGCACGACGCCGCAGTGCGCAAATTCCAGCTCAAGAAACGACGGAGTGCGCCCCGATGAAGCGCACCAAGCCCGCGACCGGCCGGCCGGGACGCCTGATCGTGCTCGAGGGCGGCGAGGGCGCCGGCAAGTCCACGCACGCCAAGCACGTGCGTGACTGGCTGGGGCAGCACGGCCGCGACGTGGTCATGACGCGCGAACCTGGCGGCTCGCCGCTGGCCGAGGCGATCCGCGACCTCGTGCTACGCGAGTGGGAGGAGGGCATCGACGCGCCGACGGAGTTGCTGCTGATGTTCGCCGCGCGCGCCGCGCACCTGCGGGCGCGGATCCGCCCGGCGCTCGAGTCGGGCCGGGACGTGGTATGC
Organism: Gammaproteobacteria bacterium; assembly: GCA_031396115.1. Taxonomy (GTDB): domain Bacteria; phylum Pseudomonadota; class Gammaproteobacteria; order Nevskiales; family Nevskiaceae; genus JACPFV01. Next base: position 18,570 of record JANNKD010000124.1, on the reverse strand, counting down.
GACCGCTTCGTCGACGCCACTTACGCCTACCAGGGCGCCGGCCGTGGCATGCGCGAGACCGATATCGATGCCCTGTCGGTCATCGTGCTGGGCAAGCTGCGACCCGACCTCGTCTTGGTGCTCGACATCGACCCGGCTGCCGGGGCGCGCCGCGTGGGCGGGCGGGGCGTGTCCAACCGTTTCGACGCCGAGGCGATGGAGTTCCAGTCGCGCGTGCGCAAGGCCTACCTGCGACGCGCCGCACGCAACCCGAAACGCTACGTCGTCATCGACGCCGGGCGCGAGCCGGCGGTCGTGCAGGCCGACATTGCGCGCGCGCTGGAGGACCTGTGAGCCGCTGGACGCCGCATGCGTGGCAGCAGGAACGCTGGCAGCAGGTGCGCCGCGCGCACGCCGATGGCCGGCTCGCGCACGCGCTGCTGCTGGCCGGTCCGCGTGCCGCCGGCGCGGATCACTTCGCCGCCGGCCTTGCGGCCTGGCTGCTGTGCGAGGCGGCGGAGGCGGCGCGCAAGCCGTGCAGCGAGTGCCGCAGCTGCGTGCAGCTTGCCGCCGGCGCGCACCCGAACCTGATGCGGCTGCAGCCGGCCGAGGACAAGCGCGACATCGCCATCGACGACGTACGCGACCTGATCGACCGCCTGCACCTGTCGAGCCATTACGGGCAGGCCAAGATCGCCATCGTGTCGCCGGCCGATGCGCTCAACGCGAACAGCGCCAACGCGCTGCTGAAGATCGTCGAGGAGCCGCCGCCGGCGACGCATATCCTGTTTGTCGCCGAGCGTTGGCGGGCGCTGCCGGCGACGCTGCGCAGCCGCTGCCAGATCCTGCGCTTCGCGCCGCCGGGCGCCTGGGCGCCCGAGGGCGAGGACGCGGCCGAATGGAGCCGGGCGCTCACCGAAGCCTGCGAAGGCAAGACGTCGGGGTTGCGCATCGCCTCGGGCCTCAAACGCGACGAGGCGCGACAAGGCCTGGAGACCTGGCTGCACACCGCGACCGGCTGGCTGCGCGCGCTGGCCACGCCCGGGCGCGACGCGGCGCTGCCGCGCGGACTGGGCGCCGAGAGCGTGGCGCGGCTGTGCGACGACACGCTGGAAGCCCTGCGCGCGCTGGAGCGCAACGGCAATCCGTCGCTGCTGGTGGAATCGATTATCATCAGGCTGTCTCAACGGGGGTAACGAGATGGCACGACCAGGCGGCGCACAACCGGGCATCCTGACGCTCAACATCAAGGACAAGAGCGCGCTGTACGTCTCGTACATGCCGTTCATCAAGAACGGTGGCCTGTTCATTCCGACCACGCGTGATTCCAAGCTCGGCGACGAGGTCTTCCTGTTGCTGACGCTGATGGACAGCACCGAGCGCCTGCCGGTGGCGGGGAAGGTGGTGTGGGTCACGCCGCGCGGCGCGCAAGGCAAGCGTCAGCAGGGCATCGGCGTGCAGTTCAGCCCGCAGGATGGCGGGACCACGCAGAAGAAGATCGAGTCCTACCTGGCCGGCGCCCTCGGCGCCGATCGCCCGACTCACACGATGTAACTGGGTTTCGCTGCGCTCAACCCAGCCTAGGTCTTGGCCGGGATGCCTTTCTCGAGGACGTACGCCTCGAACCCTTTCTGCGTCAGCACGAACACCGCGACCGAGCTGCGCCGCCCGGTGTCGCAGCATGCGACATATGCCGTTTTCTGGTCGAGCGTGCTGAGCTTCATGCGCATCAGGTACAGCGGCATGTTGATGGCGTCCGGCAGGCTGCCGTTCTGGAATTCGCTCGGCAGACGCACGTCGAGCCACTTGGCCTTGCCGCTCTTGACCAGCTTCTCGGCGTCGGCGAACGACATCTTGCGGGCGAGGGGCTCGTTCAGCAGCTGCCGGAAATCGTCCTTCGACAGCCTCATCAGTTTGCCGCGCGTCATCATCGTGATGGTTGCGTTGCGCTTGGTATCCGAGATCAGCGCTTCCTCGCCGAAGCAGGAGCCGCTCTCGAGCTCTGCCAGCTTGACCGGTTTCTGTCCCGCGGCCTGGCCTTGCTCGCGTGTCACCATGCAGCGGCCTTCCATGATCACGTAGAAGAAGTCGCCGTCCTCGCCCTGGCGCACGATGACCATGCCGGGCTCGACCTTGACCTCCTGCATCTTCATGAACATGCCCTGCAGGTTGGCGGGCGGCACCATCTGGAAGGTGCGCATCTGCAGCAGCTTGCTCATCCAGTCGCCGCCGGTGTCGTCGTGCGACAGCTCGCCGACCTCGAACGTGCCGGTCTGGTCCCAGGTGAGCATGACGTCCATCAGGCTGGCGTCGACGTTCAGATAGCGGGTCTCGGTGAGGCACTTGGCCGACACCTTCCGCGGCGACTGGTGCGCCAGGCGATGAAACGAGTCCGGAGTGCCGCCGACGATCTTGCCGAGCTGCTTGCCGGAGGCGTCTTCCAGGGCCACTTCGCCGTTCATCACGTACAGCGCGGCCTTGGCCTGCTCGCCGATCCTGAACAGGTAATCGCCGGCCTTGGCCTGGCCGACCTGGGCTTTCTTCGCCAAGTCACGCTGGCTTTCCGCGCGCAGTGCGTTCAGCGGCACGTAGTTGGCGAAAACAGCAGGATCGAGCGCGCCTGAAGACATGCGGCAGTTCCTTGATCTTTTTTGATATCGGCCGGGACGATAGCACACGCACCCGGGTCCTTGGTCACGCACGGCGAGGCTGGGCGCCGGCTCGGTCGGCACGCTCGAGCGCGAGTGCCGGGGCACCCCGGGCTGGCCACCCCTGTATATGCGCGCATTGTATATTATGTTAAGTATCACTCAGGCGATTCTTCATCCAAAACGCCCGATTTTCGTTGACGCTCCCCACCCCCGGTGGTCTAATGCGCCGCTTCAAAACGCTCCGCTGCTGCCTGGCGGCTGCTGTGCCCCGATTCGCGAGTACCGATGACCAAACGCAAGAACAGCAGCAAGAAACCCGCCGCCAAGAAGGCCGGCACATTCCGCAAACTGGCCGCGCGCGCGCCATGAAGCTGGTGAAGAAGGCGGCGCCCAAGGCCAAGCCGGCCGCCAAGGCCGCCAGTTCCCGGCCCGCTGCTGCCCCGGCGCCCAGGCCGGTCCTGAAGCCTGTTCGGCCGCGACCGATCGAGCGCAACGAGTTTGTTTCCGTCGGTGGTCGCACGCTGTCGGAATCCGAGATCCGGCGCATGCCGGAGTCGACCTACATGAACGACACGCAGCTCGATTTCTTCCGCGGCCGGCTGCTGCAGATGCGCGGCGAGATCGTGGACCGCGAGGTCGACGTCAAGGAGCGCCTGCACCAGCGCGAGAGCTTCGCCGACCCGGCGGACCGCGCCACGGCCGAGGAAGAGCACTGGCTCGACCTGCGCCTGCGCGAGCGCGAATCGCTGCTGCTGCGCAAGATCGACGATGCGCTGCGCCGTATCCGCGACCGCGAGTACGGCTATTGCGAGATCACCGGCGAGGCGATCGGCATCCCGCGCCTGCTGGCGCGGCCGACCGCCACGGTCTGCGTGGACGTGAAAGGCCAGAACGAGCAGATCGAGTCGCAGTTCCGCGACCGCTGACCTAAGATGCGCGCCCGCGCACCGGGTCGTTAGCTCAGTCGGTAGAGCAGCTGGCTTTTAACCAGTTGGTCGTTGGTTCGATTCCAACACGACCCACCATTTCCCTACTTCCGGTAGCGCGTCGGGTCCGGCAGGCCCGCGGCGGCGAAGCCGTCGCGCCGCAGGCGGCAGGAGTCGCACTGCCCGCAGGCCCGGCCACGCGCGTCGGCCTGGTAGCACGACACCGTCAGCGCGTAATTCACGCCCAGGCGCGCGCCGCGGCGGATGATGCGCGCCTTGCTCCAGCGGATCAGCGGCGTGTGGATGCGAAAGCCCTTGCCGCTCTCGACGCCGGACTTCGTGGCCAGGCGCGAGAGCGCCTGGAACGCGCGGATGAACTCCGGCCGGCAGTCCGGATAGCCTGAGTAATCCACGGCGTTGACGCCGATGTAAATGTCGCGGGCGCCGAGCGCCTCGGCCCAACCCAGCGCCAGCGCCAGGAACAGCGTGTTGCGCGCCGGCACGTAGGTCACCGGAATGCCCCGCCCCGGCCGCTGCGGCACCGCGATCGAGCGATCGGTCAGCGCCGAGCCGCCGACGGCATCGAGGTTGACGTCGATGACCAGGTGGCGGCGCACGTCGAACGCGCGGGCCACGCGCCGGGCCGCGTTGAGCTCCGCGGCATGGCGCTGGCCGTAGGCGACGGACAGCGCATGCAGCCCGTGGCCGCGGGCGCCGGCAATGGCGAGCGCCGTGGCCGAGTCGAGGCCCCCGGACAGCAGCACGACCGCCTTCGAGCGCCCCCTGCCCCCCTTGCCGCGCGTCATCGTCCGCGCTCGTTGCCCCACAGCACCTTGTGCAATTGCACCTGGAAGCGCACCGGCAGGCGGTCGGCCACGATCCAGTCGGCCAGCTCGCGCGCCGCCAATTGCTCGTGGCTCGGCGAGAACAGCACCGTCAGGCGCCGGGCCAGGCCGTGCTCGGCGACGATCTGCCGCGCCCAGTCGTAGTCGGCGCGGTCGCACAGCACGAACTTGACCTGGTCGTTGGCCGTGAGCAGTGGCAGGTTCTCCCAGCAGTTGCGTTCGACTTCCTTCGAGCCGGGTGTCTTGAGGTCCACGATCCGGATCACGCGCGGGTCCACCGGCGCGACGTCCATTGCACCGCTGGTCTCGAGCGAAACCACGTGGCCGGCGTCGCACAGGCGCCGCAACAGCTCGAGGCACGGCTTCTGCGCGAGCGGCTCGCCGCCGGTGACGCAGACGTGCGGCACGCCGTGCGCGCGCGTTTCGTCTACCAGCTCATTGAGCGTGCGCCACTGCCCGCCGTGGAAGGCGTAGGCCGTGTCGCAGTACTGGCAGCGCAGCGGGCAGCCGGTGAGGCGGATGAACACGGTCGGCCAGCCGGACAGCGAGGTCTCGCCCTGCAGCGACAGGAAGACCTCGGTGACCTTCAGCCGTGCCGCCTCGACGGATGGGTGCGGCCTGCGCGCCGCGCTACCCATGGCTACTTGGTCTGTTCCAGCCGCTGGCGCGCGAGCCCGGCGGCGCTGCTCTTCGGGTAGTCGGCCACCACCTTCATCCAGGTCGCCCGCGCCTCACCGCGCTGCTTCTTGTCGGCCTGGCATACGCCGACCTTGAACAGCGCGTCCGGCGCCTTGGCGCTGTCCGGGAACTGCGTCAGCAGCGTGCGAAAGCTGTCGAGCGCGCCGTCGTAGTTCTTCTTGGCGTAGTACGACTCCCCCAGCCAGTACCAGGCATTGTCGGCGTAACGGCCCTGGGGCCAGCGGCCGAGCAGGCCACGGAAGCCCTTGATCGACTCGTCGTACTTGCCGGCCTTGAGCTGATCGAACACGGCCAGGTAGGTCGCCTCCTCGTCCCGGGAGGACGGCCCCGGCGGTGATTGCGAGAGCCGCGCACCGCCCTGTTCGAGCCGCTCCAGGCGCTTGTCGAGGTCCTGGTACAGGTCGCGCACGCGCTGCTCGGAGGTGTCGAAGTCGAAGCGCAGCTTCTCGACCTCGCCGCGCAGCTCGCGCACCTCGGCCTCGAGGCGCGTCACGTTCTGCGACTGGGCCGCCAGGTTCAGGTTATCGAGCTTGCGCGTGACCTCGGCGACTTTTGCCTCGATTGCCTGCAGGCGCTGGTCCCGCGGGCTCTGCGGCGCCTGGCCGCCCCCGAGGATGCCGCCGAATTCCTGGCAACCGGCCAACAGGGCCGCGGCCAGCAGCCAGGTTCCGCGCACCATGACCGCCCGTGCTTAGTTGGCGATTTCGACGCGGCGGTTCTGCTGCCAGACCGCCTCATCGTGGCCTTCCGCAACCGGCCGTTCCTCGCCGAAGCTCGACACCGAGATCTGGCGCTGCGACACGCCGCGCGAGGTCAGGGCCTGCAGCACCGCGTTGGCGCGCCGTTCGCCGAGGCCGACGTTGTATTCGCGCGTGCCGCGCTCGTCGCAGTGGCCTTCGAGGCGCACCTTGGCATCGGCATTGGCCGACAGATAGGCCGCCCAGCCCTCGATGAGGGTCTGGCCGTCGCTGCTGATCTCGCTGCTGTCGAACGCGAAGTGAACGATGCGGACGTTCGGCATGCTCGCCATCGCTGCGGACGTGACGCTGGAGCCGGCGCTCGGGCCGCTGTACGGCGTGGTGCTCGAGGTGTCGGCCTCGGGTGTCGCCGTCGACTCGTCGGCCGGACGCGTTTCGTCCTTGGCGCAGGCCGCCAGGGTCAGCAGGCCGGCGAGCGCAACGCACTTGATGAATACCTTCATGGTGATGCTCCTTCTGGGGTTACTGTTTGCGGTCTCATCGGATCAGGGAAGACCAGGTGGGTTCGCGTACGTCGCCTGGTTGGCTCAGGCGTTGGCGGATGCGACCGTCAACCGACACTGTGGCCAGTTCGGCTCCCTGCCGTCCTTGTGCCGCATAGATCACGACCGCGCCGTTCGGCGCGAAGCTGGGGCTTTCATCGAGAGGTCCGCTGCTGAGAATTCGCAGGTCTCGCGAGGCGAGATCCAGCACGGCGATACGATAGCCCGTTTCATCCACATTGACCAGCGCGAGGAGCTTGCCGTCCGGCGAGTAACGCGCGCGCAAGTTCTGTTTTCCCTCGAACGTCACGCGCCGCGCGTCGCCGCCGCTGGCGTTGACCATGTAGATCTGCGGCTGGCCGCCGCGATCCGAGGTGAACGCGAGCTGCTTGCCGTCCGGCGACCAGGCCGGCTCGGTGTCGATGGCGAAGTGCTGCGTCAACTGGCGCCGCGCGCCGGTGGCAACGTCCATCACGTAGATGTCCGGGTTGCGCTCGAACGACAGCGTCACCGCCAGCTGGCGCCCGTCCGGCGACCACGCCGGCGCGCCGTTGATGCCCTTCTCCTGCACGAAGCGCTTGAGCTCACCGGAAGCGAGCGTGTGCACGTAGATGGCCGAGCGGCCGCGCTCGAAGCCGACGTAGGCCAGCTGCGTGCGGTCTGGCGACCAGGCCGGCGACATCAACGGTTCGCGCGACGTCGCCACCGTCACCGGGTTGACGCCGTCGGCGTCGGCAATGACGATCTGGAACAGGCGGTTCTTCAGCTCACCGGTCGCCGCCACGTAGGCGATTTGCGAGTTGAAGTAGCCCGGCACGCCGGTCAGCTTCTCGTAGATGAGGTCGGCGATCTGGTGCGCCACCGGGCGCAGCCGGCGCGGATCGGGCACGTCCACGTCGTAGCCGGCCAGCGTCTGCGCACGCAGTACGTCAAGCAGCTGGAAGCGCACCGACAGCTTGCCGCCGTTGCGGCGCACCTGGCCGACGACGATGTTGTCGATGTTGAGCGCGCGCCAGTTGCGGAAGTTGACCTGGGCGGCGTCGGTCGGCTTCTCCAGCATGTCGCCCGGGGCCTTCGGCTGGAACTGGCCGCTGCGGGCCAGGTCCGCCGAGATGATGTCGGCCAGGTTGACGCCGAGGTCCGTGGACTGCGCGAACGGCACGATCGCGATGGGGCGAGCGGCGGTCTCCCCTCCCGAGACGGTGATCTCGAGCCCGGCGTGCGCCTGCGCGCAGGCGCCGAGCAGGATCCCCGCAAGTGCTTTTTTCATGGATCAGGATTCTGGGACAAATCGGATGGTCAGGTCGCGGTCGAACACCGAGGGGTCCGAGGGCTTCGGCAAGGGGGACGCACGATACACCGCATCTTCCACGGACCTGTCCAGTTGGGCGCTGCCGCAGCTCTTCTCGATCTTGGCGTTTGTGACCGTGCCGTCCGGTAAAAGTTGCATGCGCACGCGGCACTCGAAGTCGCCGGTGTTCGGCGGCCGGACCCAGTTGCGGGCCACGTGCCGGGTCAGCGCGATCGCCCACTCCGCCAGCTTGGCGTCGCGGGCGTCAGCGGCGCGGTCTGCCCTGCGCTGCGCCTCCTCGGCCTGCATGGCCTCCGCCAGGCGGGCCCGCTCTTCGGCATCGCGCCGGGCCTGGGTCTCGGCCTGCTGCTTCTGCTCCGTGGCCTTCTTCTGTTCCACCTGTTTCTTCTGGTCGGCGGCCCGCTTCTGGTCCGCCGCCAGCCTGGCCTTGCGCGCCTCCTCGTCCTTCTTCGTCTTCGCCGCCGCCTCGGCCTGGGCCTTGCGCTCGGCGCGGCGTGCCTCCTCCTCCCGGCGCTGACGCTCCAGCTCGGCCTTGCGCTGCTCCTCGCGGCGCTTCTGCTGCGCGACCTCCTGGCGGCTCGGGTCCAGCAGCACGGCATTGATCACCGGCGACCGGTGGGTCTTGCCGCTGCACTGCGCGCCGCTGACGATCAAGCCCAGCAGCACGACATGGATCGCGACGGCCGCAAGCAGGTGTGGCAGCCGGAACGTCATTCCGTCTTGGCAGCTCGCGCCGGCTCCCGGCGCGGGACCGGCTCGGACACGAAGCCCATCTTGGTCGCGCCGGCCTCCTGCAGCAGCCCCATGCCGTAGGCCACGCGGCCGTAATCCACGCGCGTATCGCCCTTGATCAGCACCATGCCGTCCGGCCGCGCCTTCAGGTAGGTGCGCACACGGCGCACCACTTCATCGTCGGACAGGGCCTTGCTGGTGTTCTCGCCGAGGTCCACGTAGTAGCGGCCCTTGGCGTCCACCGTCAGCGTCACCGGCTCGTCGGAGCCCGGCAGCGCCTCGGCGCCGGTGTCCGGCAGGTCGATCGAGATGCCCTGAGTCAGCAGCGGCGCCGTGATCATGAAGATGATCAGCAGCACGAGCATGACGTCGATGTACGGCACGACGTTGATCTCGTGCGCCAGGCGCCGCTTCTTGCGGATCGCCCCCTGCGCCGGCATGTCAGCGGCCTCCGGAAGCTTGGCTGCTTTGGCGCAGGCCGCGCTCGAGGATGCCGGTCAGCTCCTCGGAGAAGGTGTTGAAGCGGTTCTCGAGGCGGTCCACCTGGTTGGTAAAAAAGTTGTAGGCAATGACCGCCGGAATTGCCGCAAAGAGGCCCATGGCCGTTGCAATCAGGGCTTCTGCAATTCCAGGCGCAACCATGGCGATGGTTGCCTGCTTCACATTTCCGATGGCGATGAACGCCGTCATGATCCCCCACACCGTGCCGAACAGGCCCACGTACGGGCTGGTCGAGCCGACCGTGGCGAGGAACGCGAGTCCGCCTTCGAGCCGCTCGATTTCGCGCACCAGCGCCACGCGCATGGCGCGCTGCACCGAGGCCAGCGCGTCCTCGGGCGCGACCTTGTGCTGCTGCTGGCGGGTGAACTCCTCGTAGCCGGCGACGAACACCGACACCAGGCCCTCGTCCTCCTTGGCGCGGCGCACCTTGTCGTAGAGGTCGGCCAGCGTGCCGCCGGACCAGAAGCGCTGCTCGAAGCCCTCGGCGCCGCTGCGGGTGCGGCCCAGCAGGCGGCGCTTGCCGAAGATCACGGACCACGATACGACCGAGGCCAGCAGCAGCAGGAACATGATCACCTGGACCACGAAGCTGGCCTGCAGCACCAGCTGGCCCAACGAGAGTTGCGCGGTCATGCAGGGTTTCCGCCCGTTTTGTCGAGATGGTTCACGAAGGCCTCCGGCATCGCACACGGCCTGAAAGTTGCAACGCTGACGCAGCCGACCCGCACGCGCGCCCGCGCCAGCGGGGCGCCGCCCTCCCCTTTGCGGTGCAGCTCCTGGCGGAACGTGATGCTCGCCCGCCGTACCTGCTCGACACTGACCGCGACCTGAAGTTCATCGTCGAGCCGCCCGGGCCGCAGGAAATCCAGCGAGAGATTGGCCACGGTGAAGACCACGCCCAGCTCGTCGTGCAGGGAATGCTGCGAAAAACCCATCGCGCGCAGCCACTCGGTGCGGGCCCGCTCGAAATACTTCACGTAAGCCGCGTGATAGACGACGCGCGAGGCATCGGTGTCCTCGTAGTACACCCTCACTGGAAAGGTGAACGTCGCCACGGCGCGAACGGGGTTATTGGTCTTGATTGGGGTTTTTATGGGGTCAGCTGCCGGAGAACAGGTCCGGCGGCTGCGGGCGCGCCGGCGGCTTCAGGCCAAAATGCTCGTAGGCCTTGCGCCCGGCCACGCGGCCGCGCGGCGTGCGCTCGAGGAAGCCCTGCTGGATCAGGTACGGCTCGATGATGTCCTCGAGCGTGTCGCGCGACTCGCCCAGGCTCGCCGCCAGGCTCTCGATGCCGGCCGGACCACCGTCGAATCGCTCGATCAGCGCCATCAGCAGCCGCCGGTCCATGACGTCGAAGCCATGCGCGTCGACCTCGAACAGGTCCATGGCCTCGGTCGCGACCTTGGCGGTCACCGTGCCGCTGCCCTTGACCTCGGCGAAGTCGCGCACGCGGCGCAACAGGCGGTTGGCGATGCGCGGCGTGCCGCGCGCGCGTTGCGCGATCTGGCGCGCCCCGGCCTCGTCGAGGGTGACCTTCAGGATGCCGGCGGAGCGGCGCACGATGGCGCACAACTCGTCGGCCGAGTAGAAGTCGAGTCGCTCGACGATGCCGAAGCGGTCGTGCAACGGGCTGGTCAGCGCGCCGGCGCGCGTGGTTGCTCCCACCAGCGTGAACGGCGGCAGGTCCAGGCGGAGCGAACGTGCCGCGGGACCCTCGCCGATGACGATGTCGAGCTGGAAGTCCTCCATCGCCGGGTACAGCACTTCCTCGACCACGGGGCTGAGCCGATGGATCTCGTCCACGAACAGCACGTCGCGCGGCTCGAGGTTCGTGAGCAGCGCGGCCAGGTCGCCCGGACGCTCGAGAACGGGGCCGGAAGTCTGGCGCAGGTTCACGCCCAGTTCGGCGGCGACGATGTGCGCCAGCGTGGTCTTGCCCAGGCCCGGAGGCCCATAGATCAGCACGTGGTCCAGCGCCTCGGCGCGCTTGCGCGCGGCCTGCAGGTAGATGCCCAGGCGCTCGCGCGCGGGGGCCTGGCCGATGTACTCGGCCAGGGTCTTGGGCCGGATCTGGCGGTCGACGCGCTCCTCGTCCGGGGTCGCCGCCGCTGCGATCAGCCGCTCGGGACTCGGCGTGCTCATCGCAGCGCCCGTTTCAGTGCTTCACGGATCACCTGCTCGGCCGCGTCGCCGGCGCGATAGGCCGCCTCGGCCAGGCGCTGCGCCTCGGCCGGCTTGTAGCCGAGGTTCACCAGCGCGCTCACGGCCTGCGGCACGGCGCCGTCGACGGCGCCAGCCTTGCCGACGGTGGCCGCGTGCTCGCCGGCCTTGTCCTTGAGCTCGAGCACCAGGCGCTCGGCGGTCTTCTTGCCGATGCCAGGCAGGCGCGTGAGCTTGGCGCTGTCCTGCGCGCGCACCGTCTCCCAGAAATCGTCCACCGAGATTCCGGACAGGATCGTCAGCGCGCTCTTGGGGCCGACGCCGGAGAGCTTGATCAGCTGGCGGAACAGCGCTTTTTCGGCCGCGCTGCCGAAGCCGACCAGGATCTGCGCGTCTTCGCGCACGATCAGGTGGGTGTGCAGCGACAGGGCCTGGCCCGCTTCCGGCAGCTTGTAGAACGTGGACAGCGGCGCTTCCAGCTCGTAGCCCACGCCGTTGACGTCCAGCCACAGCAGCGGCGGTTCCTTGCCGAGCAGCTTGCCCGTCAGCCGTCCAATCATCGTGCTATCGCGTTCCCTGCAACGCCCGCTGCGTGCGCAGCTTCAGCGTGCGGCCGTGAGCGTGACACAGCGCGCAGGCCAGCGCATCCGCCGCGTCTTCGCTGGGCGCCGCGGGCAGGTTCAACAGCACCTTGACCATGCGCTGGATCTGCGGCTTCTCGGCGCGGCCGCTGCCGGCGATGGCCAGCTTGATGCTGGCCGGCGCGTACTCGTGCAGCGGCAGGCCCGCCTCGGCGACGGCGCACAGCGCCGCGCCACGCGCCTGGCCCAGCACCAGCGCGCTGGCGACGTTGCGCTTCACGAACACCTGCTCCATCGCCACCTCTTGCGGGCGGTGTTCGGCGATCAGCGCGCGCAGCCCCGTCAGCAGCTGCAGCAGGCGTTGCTCGAGGGGATCACCCGCAAGCTTGAGCACGCCCTGAGCGAGGCAACGGCTGCGCGTGCCCTGCACCTCGATGAACCCGTAGCCGGTGATGCGCGAGCCCGGGTCGATGCCGAGGATGCGCAGCGGCGCGGGGCTCATGCCGGGCGAGCCTGGAAAGACGCGTTGGTGTGCACGGCCTGTACGTCGTCGAGCTCCTCGAGCGCCGCGACCAGTTCCGCGAGTGCGGCCGCCTGCGCGCCCGCCGGCGTTACCGTCGTGGTCGGCCGCCAGACGAGATCCGCATGAGCCGGCTTGAGCCCCGCGGCCACCAGCGCCTGCTTGACGGACACGAACGCGGCCAGCGCGGTGATGACTTCGGTCACGCCCTGCTCCGTCGTGACGTCGTCGGCCGCCGCGTTCAACGCCGCTTCCAGGATCTTCTCGGCCAGTGCGGCATCGCCGCCAGTGTCGAATGCAATCACGCCAAGATGCTTGAACAGGTAGCTGACCGAACCATCCGCGCCGAGGTTGCCGCCGGCCTTGGTGAAGGCGTGGCGCACCTCCCCCACCGTGCGCGTGCGGTTGTCGGTCATGCAGTCCACCAGGATGGCGGCGCCGCCAGGGCCGTAGCCCTCGTAGCGAGCCTCCTCGAGGTGCTCGCCGCCGAGCTCGCCGGTGCCGCGCTTGATGGCGCGCTCGACCGTTTCCTTGGTCATGTTGGCGGACAGCGCCTTGTCCATGGCCACGCGCAGGCGCGGATTGCCGGCGGGATCGCCGCCGCCGCGCGCCGCCACCGTGATCTCACGGATCAGCTTGGTGAACAGCTTGCCGCGGCGCGCATCCTCGGCGCCCTTCCGGTTCTCAATGCTCGGTCCGCGCCCCACCGCGAGCCTCCGTCAGAAATTCAGGCGCAGGCCGAAGTGGAAGCCGGTATCCACGGTAAAGGTGCCGGCGTTGTTCACGTCCACCTTGACCTGGCGGAAGCCCAGGTACACCGATGCGCCCTGCAGCACCTGGTAATCGAGGCCCGCGGCGTACTCGTACCACCCGTCGAAGTCACCAAACAAGGAGGCCTCGGGAGCGCCGTAGGCATACGCGACCACGCCGAGGCGGTTGAACGCCGGCAGGCGCGCTTCGACCGAACCTCCGAGGGCCAGGCCGCCGCCGTCCGCCCCGCCCTCGCCGTTGAGCAGGAACAGGCGGCCGCCGAGGCCGGCCGTCACGTTGGCATCGCGCGCGCCGGCATCGCCCATCGCGAGCAGGCCCAGGTGCAGCTGCTGGAAGCTGGAATCGTTGCGCTCGCCGAGCAGCGCGCCGAATTCGTAGACGCCGTTGAGCCGGCCCGACAGCGGCGCGGCGTACACGCCGCGCAGCGTGTTGTCGCTCAGGTTGACGTCAACGTGTTCGGCCCGGGCAACGCCCGCGGCCAGGGACAGACACAGGGCAACGCACGCTCGCATCATCACGACCTCACGACTTTCGGGGGGGCTTGTTCACGGAATGGATCGCGCGGCCGTCCACCAGCTGCGCCGCGTCATGGAACGTCTCGGACAGCGTCGGATGCGCGTGCATGGTCAGCACGATGTCCTCGGTGGTGGCGGCGTACTCGAGCGCCAGCACCGCCTCGGCGACCAGCTCCGACACGTACGGGCCGATCATCTGCACGCCGAGCACGCGGTCGGTCTTCACGTCGGAGATGATCTTGACGAAGCCCACGGCTTGCTCGAGCGCCTTGGCGCGGCCGCTCGACATGAACGAACTGACGCCGGTCTTGCCGGTGAACCCCTCCGCCTTGGCCTGCTCTTCCGATTTGCCGACCCACGCCACTTCCGGCGCGGTGTAGATGACCGAGGGCACGGCGTTGTAGTTCACCTGCGTGTGATGGCCGGCCAGCTGCTCGGCCAGCGCCACGCCTTCCTCGATGCCCTTGTGCGCGAGCATCAGGCCGCCGATGACGTCGCCCACCGCGTAGACGCCCGGCGCGCTGGTCTTGTAGTGCGCGTCGACCTTGACGAAGCCGCGCTCGTCCAGCGCCACGCCGGCGACGTCGGCGCCCAGGCCCTTGGTGTAGGGCTTGCGGCCGACCGCGACGATCAGCTTGTCGAATTCTTCCTTCTGCGCCTTGCCGTCCTGCTCGAAGTCGACGCTGACGCCGTTCTTGCCGGCCTTGGCGCCGGTGACCTTGGCGCCCAGGCGGATGTCGAGTCCCTGCTTGGTGAGCTGGCGCTGCGCCTCCTTGGCCACCTGCACGTCCACCATCGGCAGGAAATTCGGCAGCGCCTCGAGCAGCACGGTCTTGGCGCCGAGGCGCGACCACACGCTGCCGAGCTCCACGCCGATCACGCCGGCGCCGATCACGCCGAGGCGCTTGGGCACCTCGGAGAATTCCAGCGCGCCCCAGGAATCGACGATCCGGTCGCCGTCGAACGGCGCGACCTTCAGGTTCACCGGCTCGGAGCCGGTGGCGATGATGATGTGCTTGGCGGTGAGTGTCTGCTTGGCGCCGTCGTGGCCGGTGAACTCGACCTGGCCTTTGCCGAGCAGCTTGCCGGTGCCGAACAACCCGGTGACCTTGTTGGCGGCGAACAGCGTCTTGATGCCGCCGGTCAGCGCGCGCGAGATGGTGTCCTTGCGCTTGAGCATCTGCGCCAGGTCGAGCTTGAGGTCGCCGACCTTGACCCCGTGCGCGGCGAACTCGTGGTGCGCGCGGTGCCAGATCTCCGACGACTCCAGCAGCGCCTTGGACGGGATGCAGCCGGCGTTCAGGCAGGTGCCGCCGAAAGCCGGCGTCTTGTCGCGATTGACCCATCCGTCGATGCAGGCGGTCTTCATGCCGAGCTGCGCGGCGCGGATTGCCGCCGGATAGCCGGCCGGGCCGCCGCCGACCACGACTACGTCATAGCTGTCGCTCATTGTTTTCCCCTTCTTGGCGGGCGCTATTGTACCCGCGATTCATGGACTTACAGGGCGGCGGCGCGGGAAAAAAAAAGGGGCCGGACGGCGTCCGGCCCCTTGCAAATCCCGCTCGGCTCAGAGCTGCAGCAGCAGCCGGGCCGGGTCTTCCAGGCCTTCCTTGATGGTCTTCAGGAACAGCACCGCCTCGCGGCCGTCGATGATGCGGTGATCGTAGGTCAGCGCGATGTACATCATCGGCCGGATCACGATCGCGCCGCCCACCACCATCGGCCGCTCGTTGATCGCGTGCATGCCCAGGATCGCGCTCTGCGGCGGATTGATGATCGGCGTCGAGATCAACGAGCCGAACGTGCCGCCGTTGGTGATGGTGAAGGTGCCGCCGGTGAGGTCGTCCATGGCCAGCTTGTTGTCGCGCGCTTTCTGGCCGAAGTTGACGATGGCTTTCTCGACGTCGGCCATGGACATGTGGTCGGCGTCGCGCACGACCGGCACCACCAGGCCGCGTGGCGACGACACGGCGATGCCGATGTCGTAATAGCCGTGGTAGATGATGTCGCTGCCGTCCACGGAGGCGTTGACGACCGGGAACTTCTTGAGCGCCTCGATCGCGGCCTTCACGAAGAACGACATGAAGCCCAGCTTGACGCCATGGGTCTTCTCGAAGTGTTCCTTGTACTTTGCGCGCAGCTCGGACACCGCCTTGAGGTCCACTTCATTGAACGAAGTCAGCATGGCGGCCGTGGCCTGCGCCTGGATCAGGCGCTCGGCGATCCGCGCGCGGATGCGCGTCATCGGCACGCGCTGCTCTTCGCGCGCGCCGGCAACCGCCGGACGCGGCGCCGGAGCCGGCGCTTCGGCCTTGGCCGGGGCCGGCGCGGCGCCCTGCTTGGGCAGTTGCAGGGTCACGTCCTCGCGCGTCAGCCGGCCGCCCTTGCCGCTGCCGGTCATGCCCTCGGCGCTCACGCCGTGCTCGGCGAGCATCTTGCGAACCGCCGGGCCCTGGCCGGGAGCGGCGGCGCTTGCAGGAGCGGCTTTAGCTGCAACGGTCGCGCCTGAAGCCTGCCCTGAGCTTGTCGAATGGGGCGCTCCTGCGGGCGCGGCGGCAGCACCGCCGCCGGCCTCCATGATCGCCAGGATGTCACCGGCCTTGACCGTCGCGCCGGTGGCAAGGCGCACTTCCTTCAGCACGCCGTCGGTGGTGGCCGGCACCTCGAGCATGACCTTGTCGGTCTCGAGGTCCACGAGGTTCTCCTCACGGCTGACGCGCTCGCCCGCCTTCTTGTGCCAGGACGCCACCGTCGCCGAGGAAACGGACTCCGGCAGGTTCGGGACGCGGATTTCGATGCTCATGGAGTTGGCCTTGTCTGGAATTCAGGGAATGACGCGATCTTTTTCACGCTTGCCGGCAGTGAGCGCCTGCTTCACCAGCTCTTCCTGCTCTTTCTGGTGCACCTTGAGGTAACCGACCGCCGTCGTCGAAGTGCCCTTGCGGCTGACGTAGATGAGTTCGCGCTGGTCACCGATGTAGGCCAGCAGCTTGTGCTTGATCTGGTACCACGCGCCCTGGTTCTCGGGCTCTTCCTGGCACCACACCACCTCGGTGGAATCGGGGTACTTGGCCAGCGCCTCGTTGAAGGCGTCGCGCGGGAATGGGTACAGCTGTTCGATGCGCACCAGCGCAACCTGGCTGGCGTCGTGCTTCTTGCGGCCATCCAGCAGGTCGAAGTACACCTTGCCCGAGCAGAACACGATGCGCTTGACCTTCTTCGGGTCGATCGGCTCGGCTTCGCCGATCACGGTCTGGAAGCGGCCCTTGGTCAGGTCTTCCAGCGTGGACACCGACTGCGGATGGCGCAGCAGGCTCTTCGGCGTCATCACGACCAGCGGCAGGCGGGTGCTGCGCTTCATCTGCCGGCGCAACATGTGGAACATCTGCGCCGGCGTGGACGGCACGCACACCTGCATGTTGTCCTGCGCGCACAGCTGGAGATAGCGCTCCAGGCGCGCCGACGAATGCTCGGGGCCCTGGCCTTCGTAGCCGTGCGGCAGGAGCAGCACCAGGCCGCACAACCGGCCCCACTTGGCCTGGCCGGCGGCGATGAACTGGTCGATGACCACCTGCGCGCCGTTGGCGAAGTCGCCGAACTGCGCCTCCCAGATCACCAGGGACTCGGGATCGGTCGTGCTGTAGCCGTACTCGAAGCCCAGCACGCCCTCTTCGGACAGCAGCGTGTCGTTGACGATGAAGGCGTACTTGCCCGGCGCGATATGGCGCAGGGGCGTGATGCTGGTCCCGGTCTTGGCGTCGTGCAGGGTGGCGTGGCGGTGGAAGAACGTGCCGCGGCGCGCATCCTGGCCGGACAGGCGCACCGAGAAGCCCTCGTTGACCAACGTCGCGTAGGCCATGGTCTCGGCGAAGCCCCAGTCCATCGGTTGCTCGCCCGCGCCCATCTTGCGCCGGTCCTCGAGCACCTTGACCAGGCGCGCGTGCGGCGTGAATCCGTCCGGCAGTTTCAGCAACTTATCGGACAGCATGCGCAGCGAGTCCGCCGGCACCGAGGTGTCGGCGGCCGTGGCCCAGGTGCCCTTCTTGTAGTTGGCCCAGTTGACGGTGTGCTTGTTGCCGACCAGGCCCAGCGTGGTGCGCACCGTGTTCTCGCCCTGGTCGAGGCCCTCGCGGTAGGCCTTGGCGAACTGCTCGGGCTCCTCCTTGCCGACGGTGCCCTCCTCCACCAGCTTGCGGCTGTAGATCTGGAACGGCGTCGGGTGCTTTCTGATCGCCTCGTACATCACCGGCGAGGTCACCGACGGCTCGTCGGCCTCGTTGTGCCCGAGCCGGCGGTAGCAGCACAGGTCGATGATGACGTCCTTGTGGAATTCGTTGCGGAAGTCCATCGCCAGCTTGGTGACGAACACCACGGCTTCCGGATCGTCGCCGTTGACGTGGAACACCGGCGCTTCGACGACCTTGGCCAGGTCCGTGCAATAGCGGCTGGTGCGGGCCTCGTGGTTGGGCCGCGCCTCGATCGGGTTGGGCGTGGTGAAGCCGATCTGGTTGTTGACGACGATGTGCACCGTGCCGCCGGTGCCGTAACCCTTGGCCTGCGACAGCTGAATGGTCTCGAAGCACACGCCCTGGCCGGCGAATGCCGCATCGCCGTGGATCAGCACCGGCACCACGCGCTGGCCGGCCTCGTCGCCGCGGCGCGTCTGCCGCGCCTTGACCGAGCCCTCGACCACCGGGTTGACGATTTCGAGGTGCGAGGGATTGAACGCCAGCACCATGTGGATGCGCTTGCCGCCGATGTCGACGTCGGTCGAAAAACCCATGTGGTACTTGACGTCGCCCTCGGGGGCCAGCTCCGAGATGGCGTATTTGCCCTCGAACTCCGCGAACAAGTCCTTCGGCGACTTGCCGAGGACGTTGACCAGCACGTTGAGGCGGCCGCGGTGCGCCATGCCGATGATCATTTCCTCGACGTCGCGCTCGGCACAGCAGCGCATGACCTGGTCGAGCGCCGGGATCAGCGAATCGCCGCCCTCCAGCGAGAAGCGCTTCTGGCCGACGTACTTGTTGTGCAGGTAGCGCTCGATGCCTTCCGCCGCGGCCAGCAGCTTGAGCGTGTCGCGCTTGTGCTCGGGCGACAGGCGCGGCTGGAACACCGGCACCTCGAGGCGGTTCTGG
>JANNKD010000112.1:0-2367 GCA_031396115.1 Gammaproteobacteria bacterium | reverse complement strand
CCGCAGTTGCTGGAGGAAATGCGTAAAGTAGTGCCGTCCCTGTTCGACTTCTGAGCGGCTCATGCGCATTCCCCTGGCGGTGGCGGCACTCGCGCTGCTGATCGGCGCGCCGGCTCACGCCGAGCCCGGCTTCGCCCGGCTCTACAAGCAGCAGTACGGCTACGCGCCGTCCTGCAATGCCTGCCACAAGGATGGCGGCGGCACGCCGCTGAACCATTACGGGCAGCAGTTCAAGGACGCCGGCATGAAGCTGGCCGCCTTCACGTCGATTGCCGGTCAGGACGCCGACGGCGACGGCGCTGCCAACGACGCCGAGGCGAAAGCTCGCGCCAACCCCGGCCACAAGTCCTCGACGCCGGCGAGCAAGGGCGAGTGGCTCGATCCCGCCAGCCTGATCCCGCACGAGGTGCAGGCCGCGTTCCCCGGCGTGCGCAGCTATCTGCCGAAGGATGCGTTGCTGACCGACGCGGATCTGGCGCGCGCCAGGGCGCTCGGCGCCGAGCTGACCCGGGCCGACGAGAACACCATCTACATCCCGGTCGAAAACCACAAACCGGTCGGCACCGCGATCATTTTTCCGGCGCAGTACCAGGGCAAGGACTTTTTCCTGCTGCTGGCGACCGACCGCCAGCTGAATGTCACGCTGGTGCGGCCGCTGAACACCAGCCGCGTGCCGTCTGCGCGCTCGAGCAAGGTCTACGCCGGCTTCAATGGCGTCGCGGTCGACCAGCTGCCCGCGGCGCAGGGCGATACGCTGGACGCCGCGATCACGCGCGCGGTGAAGAAGGCGGGGACTTTGTTGTACGTGAGGCTGAAGAATGCGTGAATCCCCGTCACCCCCGCGCAAGCGGGGGTCCAGTCTTTCCTGGATGCCCGCTTTCGCGGGCATGACGATGCTGGTGCTGTGCCTCGCCGGCCTCTACGGCGCCCACGTCCTCGCCCAGGAGGCCGCGCAGGGAGCCGCGCAGGAGCCCCCCGCGCGCGAAACGCCGGTCGAGGAAGCCGCTCCCGGCGATGGCGAGACGACGTTCGATTTCTTCAGTGACCAGCCGATCGCGGCCGGGGCGCTGGTCGAGGTGCCGCCGCCGCCGAGCGCCTGGGTCACGGTCGGCGGCCCGCTCGCGCTGCTGGCGTTCTTCTTCGTGCAGATGTTCTTCTACTGGTGGATGGTGCCGTTCCAGGTCTCCAGGCTGGACGTGAACCTGCACGACTTCCCGACCGGCGTGAAGCGCGGCATCGCCATGGCGTTGCTGCTGTTCGGCATCGCCTTCTGCTTCGGCGCTTCGGAGATCTGGTACCAGCTGCGCCTGCATGGCAGCGCCGAGGCCTATTTCGAACAGATGTCACTGGGCAAACTGATTGCCTTCACGCACGCCCACCTGTTCGGCTTCACGACCAGTTTTTTCATCATCGGCATCCCGTTCTCGCTGCAGTTCAACCACCTGTGGCAGTACCAGTGGATCTTCCCGATCGGCCTGGCCGCCTCGCTGACGGACGTGATCTCGTGGTGGGGCATCAAGTACGGCGCCCCGAGCTTCGAATGGGTGTCCATGTTCTGCGGCGTGGTGTTCAGCGTGTCCTACCTGTGGATGCTGATCGGCCTGGAGCGCGTGCTGCTGTTCCCGGAAATCATCTGGGCCAGCGACAAGGACCACGATGCGCGGCTGGCGCAGCGCGAGAAGCAGCGCCGGGCGCTGGACGACGCCGCCCAGTACCAGGAAGGGGACCTGTAGCCCCGGTGGCGGCGCCTTAGCGGACGAGTACACTAATTCCCCCCTGGCGACCCGCCCGGGGTGGGGGACAGGAGAGCAACTCGTGAACTATTTCGTCACCGGCGCCACCGGCTTCATCGGCCGCTTCGTCGTCGAACGCCTGCTGGCGCGCCGCGGCGCGCAGGTCTACGTCCTGATCCGGGAATCCTCGTCCGACAAGTTCGAGGCGCTCAAGGCGCGCTTCCCCGGCCACGCCGACCGCCTGCACGCGGTGTGGGGCGACATCACCACGCCCGGCCTGTTCACCGGCGACGGCAAGTCTGGAACGGGCGCGCTCAACGGCGCCGGCTTCGACCATGTGTTCCACCTCGCCGCCGTCTACGACCTCAACATGGACGACGACACGGCCGACCGCGTCAACAACGAGGGCACGCGCAACGTCGTCAACTTCGTCAACGAGCTCGGCGGCAAGGCCATCCTGCACCACACCAGCAGCGTCGCGGTGGCGGGCGAGGACTACGTCGGCAAGTTCACCGAGGACATGTTCGACGAGGGCCAGTCGCTCAAGCACCCGTACTACCGCACCAAGTTCCAGTCCGAGGCGATCGTGCGCGACGAGTGCAAGGCGCCGTACCGGATCTACCGCCCGGGCGTC
>JANNKD010000083.1:0-1899 GCA_031396115.1 Gammaproteobacteria bacterium | reverse complement strand
GAGCACTGGGGCAAGGGCTACGCGCTCGAGGCTGCGCGCGGCGTGGTGGAGCACGCGCGCCACGCGCTCGGCATCGGGCGGCTGCTGGCGATCGTCAGTCCGCACAACACGCCGTCGGCACGGCTGCTGGAGAAGCTGGGCTTCGTGTTCGAGGGACGCAAGCCGGTGGGTGCGAACGGCGAGGAGTTGCTGGTTTACTCGGCGGAGCTGGGTCGCGCCCCATCCGTCATTCCCGCGTAAGCGGGAATCCAGTCTGGATGCCCGCTTACGCGGGCATGACGTCGTCAGTCGGCGCGCTCGGCTTTTTTGCGCTCGTGTTCCTTCAGGAACTTCTTGCGCACGCGCACGGACTTGGGCGTGATCTCGACCAGCTCGTCGTCGTTGATTAACTCGAGCGCCTGCTCGAGCGTCAGGCGGATCGGCGGGGTCATGATCAGCTTCTCGTCGGATCCGGCGGCGCGCACGTTGGTCAGTTTCTTGCCCTTGAGCGGGTTGACCACGAGGTCGTTGTCGCGCGCGTGGATGCCGACGATCTGGCCCATGTAGACCTCGTCACCGTGTTCGACCAGCAGGCGGCCGCGATCCTGCAGGTTGAACAGCGAGTACTGCGCGCACATGCCCTGCTCGTTGGCGATCATCACGCCGTTGTGGCGCAGGCCGACGTCGCTCTCGATCTTCTCGCCGTAGTGGTCGAAGTTGTGGAACACCAGGCCGGAGCCCGAAGTGGTGGACATGAACTCGGTCTGGAAGCCGATCAGGCCGCGCGTCGGGATGGAGTACTCGAGGCGCACCCGCCCCTTGCCGTCCGGCACCATGTTCTTCATGTGGCCGCCGCGCGTGGCCAGCGCCTCGATGACCGCGCCCTGGTGCTTGGACTCGACGTCGGCGACGAGTTGTTCATACGGCTCGCACAGCACGCCGTCGATGGTCTTCTCGATGACTTCGGGGCGCGACACCGCGACCTCGAAGCCCTCGCGGCGCATGTTCTCGAGCAGGATGCCCAGGTGCAGCAGGCCGCGGCCCGAGACCAGGAAGGTGTCGCCACCGCCCTCGCCCGGCTGCACGCGCAGCGCGACGTTGGTCTTGAGCTCGCGCTCGAGGCGCTCGTGGATCTGGCGGCTGGTGACGTACTTGCCGTCCTTGCCCGCGAACGGCGACTTGTTGACCTCGAAGGTCATGTTCATGGTCGGCTCGTCGACCTGCAGCGTCGGCAGGCCCGTGGCCTCCTTGACGTCGCAGACGGTCTCGGAGATGCCGAGGTCCTCGATGCCGGTCAGCGCGACGATGTCGCCGGCCTGCGCCTCGGGCACTTCGATCTTGTCCAGGCCCATGAAGCCCAGCACCTGCAGCACGCGGCCCTGGCGCGAATGGCCTTCGCGGTCGATCACGGCGACCTGCATGTTGGTCCTGACCTTGCCGCGCTTGATGCGGCCGGTGCCGATGACGCCGACGTAGCTCGAGTAGGCCAGCGAGGTGATCTGCATCTGGAACGCGCCGTCGATGTTCACGTTCGGCGCCTTGACCTTGTCCACGATGGTCTGGAACAGGTAGTCCATGTTGCCTTCGCGGATGTCGGGGTTGTCGCCCGAATAGCCGTGCAGCGCGCTGGCGTAGACGATCGGGAAGTCGAGCTGCGTTTCGTTGGCGCCGAGGCGGTCGAACAGGTCGAAGATCTGGTCCACGACCCAGTTGGCGCGCGCGCCCGGGCGGTCGATCTTGTTCACCACCAGGATCGGGTTCAGCCCCATGTTGAAGGCCTTCTGCGTCACAAAACGCGTCTGCGGCATCGGGCCGTCGGCCGCGTCCACCAGCAGGCACACGCAGTCCACCATCGACAGCACGCGCTCGACTTCACCGCCGAAGTCGGCGTGGCCGGGAGTGTCGACGATGTTGATGCGG
>JANNKD010000064.1:0-6128 GCA_031396115.1 Gammaproteobacteria bacterium | reverse complement strand
AGCCGGCCGCGGCGCTGGCCGCGGCACTGGACAGCGGCGGCACGGTCTGGATCGAGGCGAAGGCCTCGGCCGCGCCCAAGTGCGAGCGCTGCTGGCACCGGCGCCCGGAGGTCGGTAACAATACGCAACATCCCACCCTGTGCGACCGCTGCGTCGAGAACGTCGCAGGCGCGGGCGAAGTCCGCAGGTTCATTTGAGCGTCATTCCCGCGGACGCGGGAATCCAGTCTGGATGCCCGCTTGCGCGGGCATGACGGAGTCGAGGCCATGGCATTTCAATATCGCAACGTCTACTGGCTCTGGGTTTCGGCGGCCGTCATGCTGCTGGACCAGGTCACCAAGCAGCTGGTGGTGCGCAACCTCGGCTGGTTCGACGTGCAGCCGGTCATGCCGCACCTGAACCTGGTGCACATGCACAACACCGGCGCGGCGTTTTCGATGCTGAGCAGCGCCTCGCCCGTGTTCTTCATCGTGCTCGGCGTCGCCGTCAGCGTCGGCATCCTGTGGTGGATGCGCAAGAACCCGCGCGGCCAGACGCTGTTCGCCGCGGCGCTGGCGCTGATCCTGGGCGGGGCGCTCGGCAACGTCATCGACCGCGCCACGCGCGGCTACGTCATCGACTTCGTGGATGTCTACTGGGGCCGCTGGCACTTCGCCGCCTTCAACGTCGCCGACATGGCGATCAGCGTCGGCGCGGGGCTGATGATCCTCGACATGCTCCTGGAGTCGCGCCGCGCCCGGCAGGCGGCGGCCAAGGGATAAAAATGTCATTCCGAGCGAAGCGAGGAATCTCGTTGTGGAAATCCTTCTAGCCAACCCGCGCGGCTTCTGCGCCGGCGTGGACCGCGCCATCGAGATCGTCGAGCGCGCCCTCGAAACGCTCGGCGCCCCGATCTACGTGCGCCACGAAGTCGTGCACAACCGTTTCGTGGTCGAGCGCCTGCGCGGCATGGGCGCGGTATTCGTGGACGACGTCGATGCCATTCCCGAGGGCGCGACCTGCATCTTCTCGGCGCACGGCGTCTCGCAGGACGTTCGCCGCCAGGCCGCCGCTCGGCACCTGACCGTGTTCGACGCCACCTGCCCGCTGGTGACCAAGGTGCACATCGAGGTGAAGCATTATTCGCGCGAGGGCCGCGAGGTGGTGCTGATCGGGCACGCCGGCCATCCGGAAGTCGAAGGCACCATGGGCCAGTTCGACGAAGCGCATGGCGGCCGCATCCACCTGGTCGAGACGCCGGAGGACGTCGAGCGCCTGCCGGTGCGCAAGCCGCAGCACATGGCGTACGTGACGCAGACCACGCTGTCCATGGACGACACCGCGCGCGTCATTGACGCGCTGCGCGCGCGCTTTCCCGAGATCCGCGGCCCGCGCAAGGACGACATCTGCTACGCCACGCAGAACCGCCAGGACGCGGTGCGCGAGCTGGCCGGGCGCTGCGACGTGCTGCTGGTGGTGGGCTCGCGTAACAGCTCCAATTCCAACCGCTTGCGCGAACTGGCCGAGCAGAAAGGCGTGCCGGCCTACCTGATCGACGGGCCCGCCGACATCCGCTACGAGTGGCTGGCGGGCAAGAAGGCGGTGGGACTCACCGCCGGGGCCTCGGCGCCCGAGGTGCTGGTGCAGCAGGTCATCACGCAGCTCAAGGAGATGGGCGGGAAGGTCGCCACCGAGCTGCCCGGCCGCACCGAGCACATCGTCTTCGCGCTGCCGCAGGCGCTGCGCAAGCCCGGCGCCCCGAAGGCCGGCTGAGCTCACGGGCAACGCAGCGCGCTGCCATCCGAGCGCCGTTTCGAAACGCGCGCCCGTCCCAGCGACGACACGATCACGCCGCGTGCCTCGGCCGGACCGCGCGCGTCGCAGATCGTGATGGTGCCGTTGCTGGTGCGCCGCCCGAACGATTTGAACAGCAGCGTGCCGGCCGGCCGTACCGGCGGGCTCGCGGTGAAGTTGCCGGCCATCACCGTCAGCCGGCCGGCGCTGTCGGTGGCAAAGACGCGCACGGGCGTGAACTCCGCCGGATCCACCGTCGAGTCGCCGTCGGCGTCGTCCCAGGTGCCCAGCATCCAGCCGTCGGTCCAGTCGTTGCCCGCGCAGCGCAGCTCCGGCGGGTCGAGGTTGCCGTTGTGGTCGGCGTCGTCGGCGCCGCAGATCACCAGCGGCCGGCCGCCGCGCTTGAGGGATTCGCTGCGCGCCACGAGCAGCGTGGCCAGCAGGCGGCTCACCATGGCCGAGCGCCGCTCGTTCTGCGCCAACCCGGTCAGCGACGGTACCGCGACGGAGACGAGCACCCCGGCGACGCACAGCGTCGTCATGAGTTCGACCAAGGTGTATCCGCCCGCACGCCCGGGTGCGGCTGCGCACTTTATTGTCATTGTTATCGGCGACGCGCCACATCAGTGGCGAAATCCACGCTAGCAAAAGAAACGGCGGGTGGGAAATCCGATTCCCACCCGCCGGGGTGAAGCTGTCGCGCCTGGGAGGCGCTCCTACAACGTAACTCGCTTCGCGAGTTACTTGTCGCCGGTCGACTTGTACCAGTAGATCGGCTTGCGGTCCGAGGCGATCGGCGGACGCACGCGCTGCGCCTCGATCGGGGAGCTCGGCTCGCCGGTCTTCTGCACGGCGCCGATCACGACGGTGCGCAGCTCGCCGTCGATCGGCACGGTCGCCAGCACGGGCGAGGGTGGCAGGCCGCCGCCGACGAAGGTGGACGACCGGCTGCCGCCGCACGCGCCGCTGACGCCGATGGCGCCCGAGGCGTTCAGCAGGTTCAGGAAGTAGCCGCGCGCTTCACCCAGCGAGTTCGAGCACGCCGACGTGTCGGGCGGCGTGGGCCGGTTGCTGCTGAAGAACACGAAGCCCGCCGCGATCACCGCCGAGGTCACGACCTGCTCGCCCTGGCCCTGGGCATTGAGGTCGATGAACCAGCCCTTGAAGCTGCTGGTCGGCGTGATGGGCTTGTTGGAGCAGCCGGCGTCCGTGGTGTAGTCGGCCATGCCGTTTTCGCCGTCGACCTTGTCGAGGTCCAGCTGGGTGGACGAATCGACCTCGGTGAGCACGTCCTTGAACACGTAGAACCGGTTCAGGATCGCCGAATCGGCATCGCCTTCCGTGCCGAACGGATAATTGCTCATCAGCGGGTGCTCGCGGTCGCCGGTGCCGATGGCGAGGTAGACCACGCTGGACGTGGCCTGCACCAGCGCCGGCGGGAACAGGAACTTGCGCGGCTCGTCGGCATCGGCGGTGAAGGCGACGCGGCTGGCGTCCCACTTGGTCTCGTCGAGCCCGGTCGCCGACGTGGGGCTGTCGGTGAAGTCCATCCGGTAGACGCCGCCGCCCGTGTCCACCGCGTAGCCGTAGTCCACAAACCCGTCGTTGTTGACGTCGATCAGGGCGACGTCGGACGCGACGCCGCGGCTGCCGCTGAGCGAGGCGAAGTCGAAGTACTTGAGCAGCTTGCCGTCGGTGGCGTCCACCACGTACACACCGCGCCCGTACGTGGCGGTGCTCGGCTTCGAGCTGTCCTCGTCGTCGCTGGTGTCGTAGCCGCCGCCGAACACGACGACCGGCGTACGCGCCGTGGTGTCGTCGACGCAGCCGCCGTTGCAGTAGCCCTTGATCAGCGACACGTTCGGCAGCGACCAGGTCTGGCCGATGTCTTCGAAGCCGGTGTCGCAGTTGCTGTGGTCACTGTCGCAACCCACGCTCCACAGGTATTTGGGCTTCGTGGGGGCGGAAACGTCGAGGGCATAGAGCTTGTACCCGCCGCGGCGCATCGACGGGAAGATGTAGGCGACGTTGGTGGTGCCGTCGCTATTGAAGGTCTGGTAGACGCCGGTCGAGCCGTCGAAGAAGTAGTCCTTCGCTTCCGAGCCGGCGGCCAGGTCGCCGAAGAATTTGACGTTCGGAGAGTTTTCGAACAGTCGCGTGAACCGGTCGAAGTGCTCCGGGGCGATGAAGGCCCACAGTTCCTCACCGGTGGTCGCCTTCACCGCCCGGTAGTGCCCATCGTTGGAGCCGTAGAACACCACCACGCCCGTGCTGCCGCCGAAATTGAGCGGCTGCGGGCGCGAATGCACCACGTCGCCGTGGATGGTCGAGCGCGGTTCGGTGAAGGCCGCGTCTACCGGGGCATCCAGGTCCTCGTCGCGGACGTCCATGCCGAGCGTGAAGTCGACGATCTTGTCGTCGAGCCCGGTGTTGGTCACGTCGAAGGCCGCCGGATCGTCGCCGCTGACCGTGCTCGAGGTGATCGTGTACACGTTGCGGTTCAGCTCGAAGTTGCCGTCGGCGTCCGGGCTGGCGGTCGGGTCGTTGCCCTTGCGGATCACCTCGGCTACGGCGCCCTTCTCGACGAACGGGCCGTCGGGCAGGTCGGACAGGGTGTCCGTGGCGGTCGTGCATTCGCTTTCGGGCAGCGGGTCGGTCGAGATCGGGAACTTCCAGTAGCCGGCGCCGCTGAAGATCGAGTCGGTGGTCCAGAAACTTTCGGCGCACTCCGTGATGAACCCGGTCTGCTCGTTGATTGCCGGGTTGCCGTTGGCGTCGCCGAGCTCGACGACTGCGCCGGTCGAAATCAACTGGTAACGCTTGAGGTTGCCGAACCAGTCCGGCCGCTTCTGGCGGTCCGGCTTGAACACGCCGATGAACACCTGGTTCTCGTTCTGCGCGCGGTTGGTGGCGTTGACCGGCAGCGAGGCCGACGAGAACGCCGAGTTGACGGCCTGCACCTCGGTCAGGATCTGGCGCAGCGCGTTGATCAGGGCGTTCTTGTCCTTGGCCTGGAAGTACTTGCCGCCGCCGACGCGGGCGGCGTTGAACAGCAGGGCAGACTGGGTGGCGTCCTGCTGGGCGTTGAACACGTCAACGGTGTAGGTCGTCACCTGCGAGCGCACCGTGCCGCCCGGGATCAAGACGCCGGTCTGGCGCAGGAACTTGGCCCACTCGTCCAGCATGAACGGCCCGGATGGCGCGGCGCTGAAGGTGCCGGTCTGGGTCGCGGCGATGACGCTGTAGCTGCCCTGTTCCATGAACTTGGACGTGCTGCCGGCGCCGCAGCCGGTGGTGGTCGTGGCGGCGGTGCAGGTGCAGCCATCGCTGAACGTCCCGACCGCGCAGGCGAAACCACCTTTGGCTGCGGTACAGCTGGCCTGGTCGTTGTAGCAGGCCGAGGAATCACCGAGGTTCGTGGTCACGGTGGTCGGAATGGTCTGGCTCACCGTCACGATCGTGGTCTTGGTGCCCTTCTTCTCGTAGTTGAGCTTGCCGCCGGAGCAGCCCGCGCCGCCGATCGAGGAATAAGAGCAGCCGGCCCACGAGGTCTGGGTGCGCGTGGACTGGTTGGCGACTGGCGTGTTGGCCTGGGTGACGTCGGTCGAGGCAGGGCAGGAAGTCGGGTTCAGGGCGGCGCCCTGGCCGGCGTTCTTGCAGGTCTGGACGATATCGCCGGTGCTTTGGGCGGCCTGGATCGTCGTGGTCGGTCCGGTCAGCACGGTGTTGGCGTTGGTCGTGTTGCTGCCGACGACGTTCCAGTGCGTGTTCGGGCAGGCCACGGCGCCAGTCGCGGTGCACGCGCAGCTGGTGTAGCCATCCTCGGCACAGTCGAGCGTGCCGCTGGAATCGGCGTCACGCGTGGTCAGGGCGGTGGTGCAGGCCGCGGCGCTGGCGTAGCAGAAGGTCGACAGGCCGATGTTGTCGGTCGTCGGCGTTGTAGTCACGACGTAGTCGGCGAACGGAATCTGCACCACGGCGGAATCGCCGGCCGAGCCACCGCCGGCGAGCGCCTTCAGCGCGGCGACGTTGGCGGCCGAGTCCGAGGTGGGGCCGGACGCCGGCGGACGGGAACATCATCAACATCGGGATGGCTGGCCTCGACGGCATTCGCGCCAACGTGCGAGGCGCCGACTACTACGTCAGCAAGACCGGCCTGCTGTCCCTGACACGATCGCTGGCGGCCGGGTACGCCGCGCGCCAGATTCGCGTCAACATGGTGTCGCCGGGCCAGCTCGATAACTCCGTCGATCTGCCGTCGCCTGACGAGATTGGGCAGACGGTGCCGCTCGGCCGCGCCGGCGAACTGCACGAAGTCGCGCAGGCGGTCGAGTACTTGCTGGATGCCCGCTATG
>JANNKD010000034.1:0-6879 GCA_031396115.1 Gammaproteobacteria bacterium | reverse complement strand
GCTGCGCCATGCGCCGGGCGGGCGCGTGCGCCTCGGCCAGCGGCGTGGCGACGACGATGCTCCAGCGCGGCAGGCCGGGCCCGAGCCGGGCCTGGCCGAGCAGCATGCCGGCGGCCTCGTCGACGCGGCCCTCGACGGCGTCCGTCGGCTCGCTGCCGGCGAGGCGGTCGCCGAGTCGCCAGGGCCCGGCGGCGCGTCCCGTGCCGCCGATCATGACGCCGCCGCCGTCGAGCACCAGCACTTCGACGTCGAGCCCGACCGACAGCAGGCTCTCGCGTTCGTGCGCCAGCACCGCGAGCTCGCGATCCCAGTCCATCAGCGCCATCAGCCAGCCGAGGGAGGCGTCGGCTTTGTCCGGATCGGGGACCGGCACGGTGAAGCGCAGCAGCGCGGCGGGCTCGCCAGCGTTGCGCAACGGGCCCTCGATGACGCCGCCGGCGCCGGCGCCGCCGGGCAGGGCGTCCGCGGTCTTGCCGAGCCAGCCCGGATGGCTGGCGGCGACGATGCGGCCGCCGGCGTCCAGCACGGCGAGTCCCGCGCAGGCTTCGCAGCCGCGCTGCACCGCCACCAGCAGCGCAGCAATGCGCTTGTCGAGATCGGCGATGCGGATCTCGCGCATGACGTCCTGCGCGGCCAGCGCGCGCAGGCGCTCGTGGTCCGACCGCAGCACGCCGGCCAGGCGGTCGGCGCCGCTGCGCGCCTCCTCGACCAGTTGCCGGCCGATGACCTGCGTCAGCGCGGCGCGGCTGCTCGACAGCGAGATCACGCCGTAGACCGCCGCCGGCACCAGCACCAGCCCGGCGGCGAGCAGCACGAGCTTGGCGCGCAGGGAGAACACCCTGGGCCGGGCGGGGGCGCCGGCCGCGGCGCCGGTTGACGCCATTGCCGTGCTCACTTGATAGTCCCAGGCCTTGGTTTGCGCATGAATCTTGCAAAGACTCCCTGCATGACAACTCGCCAATTCGAGAATTCGGGCGCCGGCGTCAGGTTTTTAGCGCCGGCTGGAGCTTTCATGAGCATACATCGTGCCTTTTGCTTGGCCCTGTGGGCGGGCCTGTGGACGCCGCCGCAGGCGCTGGGCGCCGAAGCCGCATCGCCGGCAGCGCCGGCGCCTGCCGAAACCGGCGAAGCCGTGCCGGATCCGGCAGGCCGTGGCTTCTCGTTCGGCAACACCGGGCTGGCGCTCGGCGGCTATGTGACCGGCGAAGCCGAGGACCTCGAGGGCGACGACTACTACAGCGAAGTCGAAGGCAACCTGTTCCTGTTCTACGAGCCGGCGCGCTACTTCAAACTGTTCAGCGACTTCGAGTTCGAGCCCGACAACGTCGCGATCGAGCGCAGCTACATCGACCTCACCCGCAGCGACGCGCTGAACCTGCGCCTCGGCAAGTTTTTGACGCCGATCGGCCGCTGGAACCAGGCGCACATCGAGCCGCTGACCTGGACTACGTCGGAGCCGCTCATGATCGAGACGGTGTTCGACGACACCGTGTCCGGGGCGTCGCTCAATGGCGCGGTGTTTCCGAGCGGTGGTGCGCTGTCGTACTCGGCGTACGCCTCGCTGGTGGACGCGATCCAGGTGGACGCCGACGAAAACTTCGCCGAGCGCAGCGCCGGCGCGCGGCTCGAATGGGCCAGCCTCGATGGCTGGACGGCGGGCCTGTCGTACTACGCCTCGAAGCCCTATGACGCGTCGCGCTGGCATCACCTCGGCGGCGCCGACCTGCTGTGGCAGCCGCATCGACGCGTGGAAATCAGCCTGGAGGGGCTCGCGGGCGAGGGCAGCCGCGCCGTGGGCGCAACCTACGCCGGGTACGTGCAGGCGGCCGTCGAGACCTGGCGCTCGCTGTACCTGGCCGCGCGCTACGAAGGGCTCGCGTATCCGGGCGCGCCGACCGCCCGATTCCTCACCACCGGCCTGGTCTGGGCGCCGCGGCCCTGGCTGCGCATCAAGGCCGACTACACCTCGGCGAACGAAGCCGGCGTGGTCGGCGAGCCCGGCGCGCGCGCGTCGCTGTCGCTGCTCTACTGACCGATGATGCTCCGGCCGCTGGGCGTCGCGCTGGTGCTCGGCTTTGCCGCCGCGGCCGCGGCGCAGGACGACCGGCGCATCGCGGTCATCGTGCATCCGGAACGGCGTGTGGAGCTGTCGGTCGACCAGCTCGCCCAGATCTACCTGCGCCGCAAGCAGCACTGGGGGGATGGCGAAATCATCGTGCCGCTGAACCTGGCCTCGGGCCTGGCGCCGCGCGTGGAGTTCTCGCACCAGGTGCTGCGCCAGACCGAGGCTCGCCTGGCCGACTACTGGAACCGGCGCTACTTCGACGGCGTGATGCCGCCAGCGACACTGGCTTCGACCGCGGCCGTGCGCCGCTACGTCGCCACCGACCGCCGGGCGATCGGCTACGTGCCGGCCGGCGAAGTCGATGCGACGGTGCGCGTGATCCTGGTGCTGGAGCGCTGAAAAAACACGGCGCGGACCCGAGGATCGGGCAGGCCCGCGCCGCAGCCGGCCAGCCAACGGAGGGGGATCCAGTTCCGTGCGCTCGCCGGTTGCCGGAATACGAGCAACTTCCGGGCCAGCCAGCGGGGCGTTGACCGGGAGCAGGGGTGGGCGTGCGCGGCCGCAATGCCATGCCGCAAGCGGCAGTTGGCGCGCCGACTCCGGCAGGCATCAGCCGCGCACGCCCGTGGTGATGGTTGCCGCCGGCGGCCGCGCCGGCGCGGCCACCTGGATCAGCAGGGTCGCGGCGCGAAACACGCGGCGCGCGGCCGCGCCGGGGTCATGGAAGCCGCACGGACCGGCGAGTACGACGGCGAGGAGTCCGGCGATGCGAGAACGTGTGCGCGTGTCCATGCACCGGATAACGCACGAACCGCGCCGGGCGTTTCTCCTCGGAAAGCAGGCGTTTCCGGGCGATATTCACGCCGGATCCGGCGGCGCGAGCGCCGGCTCCGGCACGCACGGCGCACTAGCGCGCGGTGTGTTGCTCGAACAACTCCAGCACGCGGCGCTCCGCCCAGCTGCGCAGGCGGAAATTCTCGACGAAACCGCAATGGCCGCCGTACTTCGGCGCCAGGAAGCGCAGGCCGGGCCGGTCGGTGATGCCGTGGAAGTCCCCGAACGGCACCACCGGATCGTCCTGGGCGGTGATGATCGCCAGCGGCGCCCTGGCTGCGGCGAGGAGGTCCGGCGTGAGCGTGTAGGCCGCGAGGTATTTGTCGAGCGCGCCGTACTCGGTATAGCGCTCGACGAACGCCGCCGTGATGGCGACGAAGTTGTCCATCCCCATCTGCTCGGAGAAGTCGTAGCGCTGCGGCCAGGCGGCGGCCTTGGCCTGCAGCGTGGTGCGCCACTTCTTGATGAAGTAGGTGTGGAACAGGCGCGGTCCGGTGTCGAGCGCGCGCAGCGTCGCGCCGGGGTTGATGGCCGGGCAGATGCCGACGGCGAGGTCGGGGCGCACGCCGCGCTCCGCGCCGTGCAGGCCCACGCGCAACGCGAAGTTGCCGCCGAGCGAGAAGCCGACCACGAACAGCGGCCGCGTTGGATCGAGCCGCTCGATGGCCTGTACTGCGCCCAGCACTTCGGCGATGCGCGCGGAGTGGAACAGCTCTTCGTTGAGCGCGTGAGTGCCGCCGTGGTCGCGCAGGTTGAGCCGGAACACGTTGTAGCCGGCGTCGTACAGCGTGCACGCCAGCGAGAACAGGTAGGCCGAGTCGTGCGAGCCCTCCCAGCCGTGGATCAGCACGGCCAGTCCCTTTGGCGCATCGCCCCGGGCTGCGGGGCCCGGCGGCTGCACCGAGTGCAGGCCCATCAGGCGCACGCCGTCGCCGCAGTCGAGCACGTGCTGCTGCGCCGCGCGCGCCATGCGGTGGCCGCGCTTCGGCCAGTTGCGCGGCTTGAACGAGGCCAGCGCCGACTGCACGTGGGCATGGCGCAGCGGCCAGCGCGGCTCGAACTGGGTCACAGCAAGCGCTCGAGCAGGCGCTCGTAAATCCGCGACAGCCGGTCGAGGTCTTCGATGCGCACGCATTCGTTGACCTGGTGGATGGTGGCGTTGACCGGGCCGATCTCGACCACTTGCGCGCCGAGGGGGGCGAGGAAACGGCCGTCCGAGGTGCCGCCGCCGGTGAACAGCGCGGGCGTGAGTCCGGTGACGTCCTGGATCGCGGCGGTGGCGGCGTCCACCAGCGCGCCGCTGCCGGTGTAGTAGGGCTCGCCGCTGTGCCACCAGCACGCCTCGTACTGCGGCAGGTGCTTGTTGAGGACCGTGGTGACGCGCGCACGCAGGGCATCTGCGGTGCTCGCGGTCGAGTAGCGGAAGTTGAACACGCACTCCGCGCTGCCCGGGATGACGTTGTTGGCGCCGGTGCCGGAGCGGAGGTTGGAAACCTGGAACGACGTCGGCGGGAAATGGGCGTTGCCCTCGTCCCAGCGCATCGCCATGAGCTCGGCCAGCGCCGGCGCCAGCCGATGGATCGGGTTGTCCGCCTTCATCGGATAGGCCACGTGGCCCTGCTTGCCGTGAACGGTCAGGTCGCAGCCGAGCGAGCCGCGCCGGCCGACGGCGATGCGGTCGCCGAGCTGCTCGGCCGCGGTGGCCTCGCCGACGATGGCGTAGCGGGGCTTCACGCCGCGCTCGCGCAGCTTCTCGGCCACGTGCCTCGTGCCGAAGCGGCACGGGCCTTCCTCGTCGCTGGTGATCAGGAACGCGAGCGTGCCCTTGGGGCTGGCGCGCGAGAGCAGGCGCTCGACCGCGCACACCATGGCCGCGAGGCCGCTCTTCATGTCGGCCGCGCCGCGGCCGTAGAGGTAGCCGTCCACGCGCGCGGGCTGGAACGGATCGGTCTTCCACGCCTCGCGCGGGCCGCTCGGCACGATGTCGGTGTGCCCGGCGAGAACCACGATGGGATCGGCCAGCGGCGCGCCGCCGCCGCGCGTGGCCCACAGGTTGGTGACGCCCTCGGCGTTGAGATATTCGAGCGTGAAGCCGAGCCGGGCCAGGCGAGCGCCGATCAACTCGCAGCAGCCGGCGTCGTCGGGCGTCAGCGAGCGCCGGGCGATCAGGCTCTCGGTGAGGACCAGCGTGGAATCAGCCAAGGTGCGGGAGGCGTTGCGTGGATGGAGCGCGCGCCAGTATAGGATAAGGAATGGACGCGTTCGCCGAGGACCAGTTCTCCCCGCACTCGGCCCAGTTGCACCGCGGCTTTCCCTGGCTGCGGTTCGAGCCGGAGCTCGAGGAGGAATTCCGCGAGCACCACGTGCGCCGGCAGCTGGTGCAGACGCGCATCGCACTGCTGGCGGGCATGGGGCTGTTCCTCCTGTTCGCGGTGCGCGACTACCCGCTGCTGCCGCCCGAGGTCTGGTACTGGACCGTGGCGCTGCGGGTCTACCTGATCGAGCCGGCCCTGCTGGTGATGCTGGCCGTGAGTTTTGCGCCGCTGCCGGCCCGGTGGATCGAGCGCAGCGGCGCCGCCATCGTCGTCGTCGTGATGGGCGCGACCGCGGCCTCGTTGCTGATCTCGGCGCGCATGGGCTCACCGCTGCCGTACGAGGCGCTGCTCGTGGTCATGGTCTTCGTCATCTTCCTGACCGGGCTGCGCTTCTACCACGCCACGCTGACCACGTTCGCCGTGGCCGCCGCCTACCTGGTGGCCCGCGCGGCGCTCGACTTGCCGCTCACCGACACGGTGAAGCAGGGGTTGTACCTGTACGTCATCGCGTTGATCGGCTGGCTCGGCGCGTACATGCTCGAATGGTCGCGGCGCATGAATTTCCTGGGCGGCGCCGTGATGAAGTTCCGCGCCTCGCACGACCCGATGACCTGCCTGTACAACCGGCGCGCCGCGCTCGATCACCTGCATCGGGCCTGGCGCCTGGCGGAGCGCGAGCGCCGCCCGCTGGCGGTGCTGCTGCTCGACGTGGATTACTTCAAGCGCTTCAACGATCACTACGGACACCTGCACGGTGACGGTTGCCTGAGCGAGGTGGCGATGGCGCTGCACCACCGGCTTGGCCGGCCGATGGACCTGGTGGCGCGCTATGGCGGCGAGGAGTTCCTGGCCGTGCTCTACGGCGTCGCCGGCGAGAACGTGCGGCGGGTCGGCGATGCGGTGCGCCAGCTGGTGCAGGAGCTCGGCATCGAGCACGTCGAGAATCCGCCTCGCGTCGTCACGGTCAGTGTCGGCGCGTCGTGGGTCGAGCCGGCCGAGGCGGGCACCAGCCTCGAGACCCTGCTGGAGACCGCCGACCGGGCGCTGTATCGCGCCAAGGCTGCGGGACGCAACCGCTGCGAAGCGCTGCCGGTCGCCGCCGGCGCGGCTACGCGTCCCGCAGCAGTGCGTTGATGCCGACTTTCCTGCGCGTCTGCTCGTCCACGCGCTTCACGATCACCGCGCAGTTGAGGCTGTAGGTGCCGCCGTCGCGTGGCAGCGAGCCGGCGACCACCACCGCGCCGGGCGGCACGCGTCCGTAGGAAGTCTGGCCGGTCTCGCGGTCGTAGATCGGCGTGCTCTGGCCGATGAACACGCCCATCGAGATCACCGCGCCCTTGCCGACCACCACGCCCTCGACGATCTCCGAGCGCGCACCGATGAAGCAGTCGTCCTCGATGATGGTCGGGCTGGCCTGCAGCGGCTCGAGCACGCCGCCGATGCCGACGCCGCCGGACAGGTGCACGTTGGCGCCGATCTGCGCGCACGAGCCGACCGTGGCCCAGGTGTCGACCATGGTGCCGGCGCCGACGTGGGCGCCGATGTTGACGAACGAGGGCATCAGGATCGCGCCGGGCGCGACGTAGGCGCCACGCCGCACCGTCGCCGGCGGCACCACGCGCACGTTCTGGCTGGCGAAGCGCGCCGGGTCGTAGGTGGTGTACT
>JANNKD010000016.1:0-4573 GCA_031396115.1 Gammaproteobacteria bacterium | reverse complement strand
CGCAGGGCGGCGCGCATGCGAGCCGCGGAGCGCGAGGTGCGGCAACGGGCGCCAAGGCGTCACGCGCGCCCTGACCGCGCGCTATTTCTTCTTCTCCAACTCGGGTCCGTCGGAGGCCTGCGCAGCCTTGAGCTGCCCGATCAGGCTGGTCCACGATACGCGCCGGGCGTAGCCGACGACGTCGATGCGCGGCAGCAGCCGCCCCCTGACCAGGTAATAGCCCGCGGCGCCGCTCGCGGACTTCGCCGGCGCCACGCCATCCATCTCGCACACGCCGTCGCGCAGCACGCAGGCGATGCCGAGCTGCGCGTAGGCGAAATCGTCGAACAGGCCGAGGAACCCGCGCGACAGCGCGCCGGTGGGCGCGCCGCCGATGCTGGACAGGCTGTCGATGGCGCGCTGCGAAATGCGCCGCGTGCCGTCGTAACCCGGCGTCGAGTACAGCCGGGCGTCGAAGGCGACCGGGCTCCAGTCGAGCAGGCGCAGGCCGCGGACGTCGCCATCGAGCCGCCCGCTGATGCGGCCGAAGGAAAACGCGCGGGTGACGCGCTCGAGGTCGAGGCGGCGCACTTGCACGTCCGCCATCACGCGCGGCTGCAGGCCGAACAGCCCGACCACGCCGAGCTGGTCGATGCGGATGTTGCCGTCGAACACCTGCGCCTCCAGCGCGCCCTCGATCGACCAGCTGTCGTCCCGCAGTTTCACGCCCGGCAGCTGGCCGCCCAGCGTGCCGCCGAACTCCGGCCAGTCGAGGGCCTTGCACAGCGCGGCCAGGTCGATGGGCTCGAGCGCGCCGTCGAATTCCGCGGCGGGATGCGCGCCGCCGACATCGCGCAGCGCCAGCCGCGCCACGCTCAGCGCGCCACCGAGCAGCGGCTGGCGCCACGGCGCCGTCAGCTCGAAATCCTTGCCGTGCGCGATGAAGGCGAGGTCCGACGGGCCCAGCGGCACGCGCTTGAGCGAGCCGCCGCTCCAGTGCAGGCGCGAGGGCGTGCGCGCCGCGGCCGCCCAGTTGAGTTCTCCCGCAAGTCCCTCGAGCGACACGCCGAACTTCCCGGCCTTGATCGATGCGCCGTCCAGCCGCGCCGCGAAAGCGCGCGGCGCGCCCTTGCGCAGGACCAGGCTCGCCGTCGCCGCTCCGCTCGCGGCCAGGCCTTCGAGCTGCGTGCCGACCAGGAACGGCGCGACACCGGTCGCCAGCAGCGGCGCCAGGTCCCGGGCCTCGAGGCGCGCGTCCAGGTCCACCGGACGCAAGCCGCTGTCGAGCAGGCCGGTCAGTTCCAGCGAGCCCGCGCTGCCATGCGCAGACAGCCGCTCGATGCGCCAGGCGGTCCCGGCGCGGGCGATCGCCGTCGTGACCCGCAGCGGCAGCGCGGCGAAATCGAAGAACACCGGCTCGGCGTAGGCCTGGCCGCCCCGGGCATCGAGCGCGAGATCCAGGCGGCGCCCGTCCCAGCGCAGCCTGGCCGTGGCGGAGAGTTTTTCCGCGGCGTAGCGCCCGGCGGGCTCGCTGTAGGTGAGGCCCGCGGCGGTGATGTCGGCCGCGAGCGCGTCGCCATCCTGGTCGAGCGTCGCGCGCAGGCGTGCCGTGTCGAGTTGCGCATGCCAGCGCCGCGGATGGTCGAAGCGGGCCTGCAGCCGCCCCTGCAGCAGGCTGCCGCCCGCGAGCGTGGCGCGGAACTCGGCGTCATCACAGCGCGCACCGGCGCCCGCCTGCAAGCGGTGGCAGTGCAGTTGCAGCCGCCGCAGCACGAGCTGCCCCGCCACGGTGACGGACCCGACCCGCAGCTGCAGTTCGTGGGGCGGGGTCAGCGCCAGCACCACGCCCTCGGCGCGCCAGCCGGGTCCCTCGACGGTGCCGGCCTCCATCAGGAGGTCCGCGGCGTGCGCCGGCGCCAGGATCAGGCCAGCGGCAGCGAGCAGCCCCAGGAGCGCCCGATGGGTGCGAGTCAGTATCCCAGCCAGACGGCGATCATCGTGCTCACCCTGACCACGGCGGTCTGCCACGGCGCATCCTCCGGCGCGGGTTGCTCCGCGGCCGCTTCGCGGCGGCCGTCGGCATGCGGCGTCCGCGTGGGCTGGCCGGGAACAAACGGCTTCCCGGCGCCGTCGGGGTAGCGGATTTCTGGCATGCCGCACAGGGTAGCCACGGCCCCCGAAGCGTCTGTGCGATAGCCCACATAACGCCGACCGGCGGCTGCGTGCGGCGGGACGGACCGTTGGTCGGCGCACAGAACTACCGCTGCGTCAGGAACATGCTGCGGTTGTAGGAGTCCACGCCGCCGTATGGAGCCGCGCCGCGAGATTCCCTTGAGCAGGAGAGCACACGGTGATTCCAGCAACAGCGTCAACCAGCGGTAACGACCTCCTCGCGGCGTTGCCGGCGCGGGAGCGCGAGAATCTCACGCAACACGGCGAACACGTCGCGCTCGCGCAGGACGAGGTCCTGTGCCAGCCCGGTGAGCGCATCCGTCACGCCTGGTTTCCCCTCGAGGGATTCGTCGCGCTGCTGGCCGAGGTGGACGGCCACGACGCGCTGGCCGTGAGCCTCGTCGGCAGCGAGGGCATGCTCGGCGCGCCGCTGGTGCTCGGCATGCATACCTCTTCGCTGCGCGCGCGGGTGCAAGGCGCCGGCAGCGCGCTGCGCATCAAGGCAACCGATTTCCTGCGCGTGCTGGCGGCAGCGCCGATCCTGGAGCGCCAGCTGCGGCGTTACCTGGCCGGCCGGCTCGAACAACTCGCCCAGACCGCCGCGTGCGCTTCGTTCCACGTGGTGGAGGCACGGCTCGCCTGCTGGATGCTGATGGCCCACGATCGCGCCCACGGCGACCGCTTCTACCTCACCCATGAGCGCCTCGCGCGCCTGCTCGGCGTGCGCCGCAGCGGCGTGTCCACCGCGGCCGGCGTGCTGCAGGGCCGCGAGCTGATCGGTTACACGCGCGGCCGCGTCGTCATCCTCGATCGTGCGGGCCTCGAGCGCGCCGCCTGCGCCTGTTACGGCCAGGAGCGCGACGAGGTCGCTGCCGTTGGCGTCGCCGCCGTCGCGCGCAATGATGCGGACGGCGCTGTCGAAGACGCGTCACCGCCGCGCGTCGCCGCATGATGAGGCGCCGCGCGTCGTGCTGAGGGTGGCAGCGCACTGACGCTGAAGCACGCGCGCGACATCATGGTCGCGAGTCAGGAAATCGGCCTTCCCACCACTCCAATGCTGTGAAGGCTCGGACCCGATTCAAGGAATCCGTTCGCAAGGGCAACCGCGCGAGCGGATTTTTTTTGTGCGCCGGCGGCGCGCGCCGCCGAAGGCGGCTAGCAGCAACAGCAGCGCGTCCAGCGGGGCCAGTGCGCCGGTTTTCGAGTAGTCCTGCTCGGCCGGCGTCGTGCTGGTGAAGATGTCCGAGACTCCGCCCACGGTCAGCGTGGTGTGGGTGGCAGTGCCGTGGATCGCCGATGAGGTGTGGCGCACGCACACCGTCGCGCCCGAGGCGATGGCGCCCGCCGCGCTGGTGAAGGCGGCGGTGCATCCCACGCTGTATTCGCCGCCCACCACGCTGATGGGCGCGGTGCCGCGGGTGCCGCGGATGGCGACGCTGTTGGAAACCTGCGCCGAATTCAGCAGCACATTGTTCACGTCGGTGAACTTGAACGCATCGGGCGTCGTGTCGTCGGGCTCCGTGGTGCTGGTGAAGGTGTCGGAGACGCCCCCGACCGTCAGCAGCGTGTCGGTCGCCGACCCGAAGCTGTTGGACGACGTGTGGCGCACGCAGACGGTCTTGCCGTCGGTGATGGTGCTGCTGCTGGTCCTGAAACTGCCGGTGCAACCGACGCTGTACCTGCCGCCGGACACCTCGATGCGGACCGCTGCGGTGATCCCGGTGATGGTCACCGGGGCGGAGGTGATGTCGGTATCGCGCTCCACGCCCGCCTGGTCCACGAACTGGAAGGGATCCGGCGTGAGGTTGGCATCGTCGTTCTCGAGGGTGCCCGTGCCCTGGCTGACATCGAGTACGGCCGGCCGGTTGAGCAGCACCGCGACGCCGTTGCCATTGGCCACGGCCAGGTCCGGCCGGCCGTCGCCGTCGACGTCCGCGGCGGCGACCGCGACGGCGCCGTTGCCGGCGGCAACGTCGCCGGCGTCGGCAAAGGCGGCGACGATGGCGCCGGGCGCGGTGGTGTTGAGCAGCACGGAAACGCTGTCGCCGACGGCATTGGCCACGGCCAGGTCGACACGTCCGTCGCCGTCGACGTCGGCGGCAGTGAGCGCGCGCGGGCTGCTGCCCGTAGCGAAGTCGGCAGCGGCGGCGTAAGTCACGACGCCGCTGCCCGGCTCGGTAGTGTTGAGCAGCACCGAGACGCTGTTGCCGTCCGCGTTGGCCACGGCCAGGTCCGGCCGGCCGTCGCCGTCGAAGTCCGCGGCGGTGACCGCGCGTGGGCTGTTGCCCGCGGCGAAGTTGGTGGCGGCGGCGTAAGTCATGACGCCGCTGCCCGGCACCGTCGTGTTGAGCAGCACCGAGACGCTGTCGCTGTCGGCGTTGGCCACGGCCAGGTCCAGCCGGCCGTCGCCGTCGAGGTCGGT
>JANNKD010000009.1:0-56250 GCA_031396115.1 Gammaproteobacteria bacterium | reverse complement strand
GGACGTGGTGCGGCTGCCGGGCCGCACGCCGCTGATCTACATCGATGTGCCGGCGGCCAACGGCGGCCGCCAGGACGACTGCGTGATCCTGTACGGCCACCTCGACAAGCAGCCCGAGTTCGTCGGCTGGTCCGACGGCCTCGGCCCGTGGACCCCGGTGCGCAAGGGCGACAAGCTCTACGGCCGCGGCGGCGCCGACGACGGCTACGCCATCTTCGGCTCGCTGGCCGCGCTGCTGGCGCTGCAGGAGCAGAAGGTCCCGCGCGCGCGCTGCGTGGTGCTGATCGAGGCGTGCGAGGAGTCGGGCAGCTACGACCTGCCGTTCTACGTCGACCACCTCAAGGACCGCATCGGCAAGCCGTCGCTGGTCATCTGCCTCGACTCCGGCTGCGGCAACTACGAGCAGCTCTGGCTGACCACCAGCCTGCGCGGCATGGCCGGCGGCAACCTGCGCGTGCAGGTGCTGAAGGAAGGCGTGCACTCCGGCGCGGCCTCGGGCATCGTCGCCTCGTCGTTCCGCATCCTGCGGCAGGTGCTGTCGCGGCTCGAAGACGAGAAGACCGGCCGCATCAAGCCGAAGGATTTCTACGTCACCATCCCGAAGCAGCGCGTGCGGCAAGCCAAGGCGCTGGCCAGGCTGCTGGGCCGCACGCTCTACACCGAGTTTCCGTTCGTCGACGGCATGAAGCCGGTCACGACCAATCTTGCCGAGCTGGTGCTGAACCGGGCGTGGCGGCCGGCGCTGGCGGTGACGGGCGCCGACGGCCTGCCGCCGCTGGCGCAGGCCGGCAACGTGCTGCGCACCGAGACGGCCGTGAAGGTGTCGCTGCGCCTGCCGCCGACCCTGGACGGCAAGAAGGCGGCGCGCGCTTTGAAGCAGTTGCTGGAGAAGAACCCGCCGTACGGCGCCAAAGTCACCATGGAAACCGAGAAGTCGGGGACCGGCTGGAACGCGCCGCCGCTGTCGCCGTGGCTCGAGCAGGCGGTCACGGCGGCGTCGGCGCACTACTTCGGCAAGCCCGCGGCCTACATCGGCGAGGGCGGCTCGATTCCGTTCATGGGCATGCTCGGCGAGAAGTTCCCGGCCGCGCAATTCCTCGTCACCGGCGTGCTGGGGCCGCATTCCAACGCCCACGGGCCCAACGAATTCCTGCACATCCCCACCGGCAAGCGCGTCAGCATGGTCGTCGCCCACGTGCTGCACCGCCACACGGAGCAGGTCCCGCGCCAACCGGTCAGGGGGTAGCGGCGCGCGTCACCGCCAGCGGCGGGGCGAAGGGCTTGACGCCGAGCTCCGGGTAGAGCTCCGCAGGGTTGTAGATCACGCCTTCCTTCATCACCAGCGCGACGCGGCGGATGTCGCTGATGTTCACGGTCGGGTCGCCGTCCACCAGGATCAGGTCGGCCAGCTTGCCGGGCGTGATCGAGCCGAGCCGGTCGAGCGTGCGCGTGTACTTCGCGCCGTTCCAGGTGGCGATGCGCAGCACCTCGGCCGGCGGGATGCCGGCCTTGGCGTACAGCTCGAGCTCGCCGTGCAGCACGAAGCCCGGCGTGTCGTCGGTGCCGGCGACCAGCGGCACGCCGGCTTCGTGCAGCACGCCCGCGAACGCAATCATCTTGTTATACGAGGCGCGGTAACGCTCGACATTGGCGTCATTCACGTCGAGCGTATTGGTGTGCTGCAGGCGCTGCACCGCGGCCGGCAGGTGGTCGATGACCGGCGCGAACGGCGGGTTGACCTCGCCCTGCTTGTAGGCCATGAAGGCGAAGGTGCCCAGCGTCGGGTCCACGACGGTGCCGCGCTGCTTCAACAGCTTGACGAACCTCTGCACGCGCGGCGACTTCAGGTCGAGCGCGTGCGCGTTCTCGGCGACCAGGTAGAAACGCGCCAGCGTGCGCGAGTCGGTGTCCTTCGCCGACAGGAAGTTCAGGAACAGCTGGTTCATGTGCTGCAGCTCGTCGTAGCCCATGGCCACGACTTCCTCGGCGCGCATGAACGCCGGCACGTGGCCGCTGACGCGCAGGCCGCGCTGGTGGGCGTAGGCCGTGGTGCCCTCGACCCATTCGCGGCGGAACGAGTTGTACAGCTTGACCTGCGGGAAGCCGCGCTGCGCGTACCAGTCGATGGCGCGCCTGACGTCGTCGAGGCTCGAGGCGATGAAGCCGCCGCTCGACTTGTATTCGCTGGCGCCCTCGATGAAGCCGGTGGTCACGACGCGGGGCCCGATGGCGCGCCCGGCTTCGATCAGCGCGACCTGCTCGGCGAGCACGGCGTTGTCGCTGCCCATGTCGCGCACCGTCGTCACGCCCGCGGCCAGGTGCAGTCCGCCGTCCCACGGCCCGAGGTGCACGTGCATGTCGAACAGCCCGGGCAGCAGCACGCGGCCGGCGGCGTCGATGACGTTGACCGCGCCCTGCGCCGTCGAGCCGGCCGGGTAGAGGCCGGCAATGCGGCCGTGATTCACGTAGACGTCGCTCGGCGCGCCGAGTTTCGCGTGCTCGGCGTCGAACACGCGCGCGTTGCGGATCACCAGCGGGCCGTCGACGGGGTGCGCGAACCTGGGCACCAGCGCCGCGAGTTGGCGGCCCTGGGCCTCGACCTGCTCGCGCTCGAGCCGGCCGGCCTGCGCCTCCCATCCGGCTTCGATGACCTGCACCCAGCCCGGGTAAATCGAGGCGAACAGCCGCCGCTCGGGCTCCTGCGTCAGCCAGACGTAGGTCGGCGCGTACTCGATGCCGGTGATGGCGTACAGCACGACCGTGCGCCGCTGGCCGCCGGCCTCGAGGCGCGTCTCGCGCAGGCGCGCGAGCCGGACCTCGCCGGCGGGCAGCAGGGCGAGGCGCCGGTCCGGCCGTTGCGCGAGCGCGCGC
Source organism: Gammaproteobacteria bacterium (assembly GCA_031396115.1). Classification (GTDB taxonomy): domain Bacteria; phylum Pseudomonadota; class Gammaproteobacteria; order Nevskiales; family Nevskiaceae; genus JACPFV01. Next base: position 53,379 of record JANNKD010000009.1, on the reverse strand, counting down.
GCCAGCAGCGCGTCGGCCTGCGGCGAGACCTCCGACACCGGGTAGTACGCGACGGCGCCGGTGACCGCGCTTTCGCCACGGCCGGCGTTGCTGAACCAGCGCGCGGCGCCGCCCTCGCGGGTGTAGCCCTCGTCCATCGGCGCGCCGAAGGTGGACTTGCCGGTGACGCGGTGGCTGAGCTGCGTGCCGTCGCGCGCCAGCACGATGTCCTCCTTCGCGTCCGGGCCGCGGCCGTTGTCGCGGTAGCTGAAGTCGATCGTGATGCGCCCGTCCGGCGCCACCACGGTGGTCTGCGCTCCGCGCACTTCCCCCTGGAACAGGACGTTGTAGCGGTAGGTCTGCGCCTGCGCCGTTCCGGCGGCAAGGCACAGCATCAGGCAAGTCAGCAGCTGATTCACGGGAGATCCCCGGCGACGTGAAGGGTGAATGTACCGCACGAGACTACAATGCCGCCTCCACTCGTTGCAGGAATTCCGCCATGGGCAAGACCGGTCAGCGCATCACCATCGTGGGGGGCGTGCTGGTCGCCGTGGTCGCGATCGCGGCGTTCGTGGTGCTCGGCCAGCTCGGGCGGCTGATCGAGGAGGCCGTCGAGAAGCACGGGCCGCCGGTGACGGGCACGACGGTCGCGCTCGGCGGCGCCCGCGTCTCGGTCTTCAGCGGCGAGGGGGAGCTTTCCAACCTGCGCATCGGCAATCCGGACGGCTATTCCGACGACCAGGCCTTCGACCTGGGCCGCATCAGGATTTCCGTCGACCCCCGGTCGCTGACGACCGACGTGATCCGCATCAGGACGCTGGTGGTGGACGGGCCCCGCTTGCTGGCCGAGTTCAATCCCCAGGGGCGCAACAACCTGCGCGCGATCCTCGATCACGTGAAGGCGGTGGCCCGCCGTGCGAGCGGCACCCGGGCCGCGAGCGACAGCTCCGGGGGTAGCGAGAAGAAGCTCATCATCGACGAGTTCCGCTTCGAGAACGCCGAGGCGCGCGCGCTGGCGCCGGCCTTCAACCTCGACAAGACGCTGAAGATCCCGCCGCTGGTGCTGAAGAACCTCGGCGCCCGGCAGGGCGGCGCCGCCGCGGCCGACATTGTCAACCAGATCCTGAAGCCGGTGGTGGACGCCACCGTCACGGCCGCGACGCGCGAGTACGTCAAGGCGCAACGCGACAAGCTGGGCGACAAGGCCAGGGACCAGCTGCGCGACAAGCTGTTCAAGTAGCGGCCCCGCGCATGCTCACCGTCCATCACCTGAACAACTCGCGCTCGCAGCGCGTGCTGTGGCTGCTCGAGGAGCTCGGCGTTCCTTACGAGATCAAGCACTACCAGCGCGACGGCAAGACACTGCTCGCGCCGTCGTCGCTGAAGAAGGTCCACCCGCTCGGCAAGTCGCCGGTGGTCACCGACGGCGACCTGACCCTCGCCGAGTCCGGCGCCATCATCGAGTACCTGGTCGAGCGTTACGGCAAGGGCCAACTCGCCCCGCCGGCCGGCGCGCCGCCGCGCCGCCGCTACACCTACTGGCTGCATTACGCCGAGGGCTCGCTGATGCCGCTGCTGGTGACCAAGCTGATCTTCTCGCGGCTGCCGGCACTGGCGCCGTTCTTCGTCAGGCCGGTGGTCAGCGCCCTGGTGAAGAACGTCAACCGCGGCTATCTCGATCCGCAGCTGCGCCAGCACCTGGGGTTCCTCGAGGGCGAGCTGACCAAGAGCGCGTGGTTCGCCGGGGAGGAATTCACCGCCGCCGACATCCAGATGAGCTTTCCGGTGGAGGCGGCCGCCGCGCGTGGTGGCAACGCCCCGGACTATCCGCGCCTGCACGCCTGGCTCGAGCGCATCCAGGCGCGGCCCGCCTATCGGCGCGCGCTCGAGAAGGGCGGCCCGTTCGAGGTGATGCCGGCCTAGGGGCCGGCTTCGGGCAGCACCGCCCAGGCGTCCACGATGCGCCCGCCCTCGTAGACGGCGAGGTCGCCGAACTGCAGGAATACGAATTCACTCTGGTGCGGCCGCAGGAACACGGTGTCGCCGGCCTCGAGCCGCACGTCGCTCGAGCCGTTGAGCATGTCCTGGTTGGTCGAGTGGCCCCAGATGGCGTTGCGCTGCAGGCCTGGCGGCGACACCGGACTGGCGAGCCAGTAGCCGCCGTAGAGGTAGAACGTCCGCGCGGTGTTGGGATCCCACGCGCTGAACAGCCCGGTCAGCCTCTCGAGGCCCGGAATCTCGGTGCGGTCGAGCGCCTTGAGCACCGGCGTCGCGATGAAGCAGGCCGGCACGTGGGTGTCGAGGCCCGGCGTGTCGAAGTCGGTCGGCTTGACCAGGCCCGAGCCGATCGCCAGTTCGTTGCACGGCGCGGCTTCGTCGTAATACGCGTACGTGTTGCTGCCGCCGGCGTTCAGCGTCAGCGCGTCCGGCACGAACGCGGCGCCGAGCGCGTCCCGCGCCGCGGCGAGGCACTCCGAGTAGAACGCCATCGCCTGCGCCAGCGCGCCGTGCACGCCGCCCAGCGCCTTGGGCATCTTCGCGGCATGCGCCTCGTAGCCCATGAAGCCGGAGAACGCCAGCGCGGGCGCCGCCTGGATCGCGCGGATCGCCTCGGCCACCTCCTGCGCGGTGCGAAACCCGCCGCGGTGCAGGCCGACGTCGAGCTCCAGGTTCAGGCGCAGGCGCCCACCCGCCGCGGCCGCCAGCTCGCGGTACTCGGCGATCCGTTGCGGCGTGTCCACCAGCCATTCGAGCTGCTGCGACGGATCGAACGCGCCGGGCCGGTGCTGCGCGTAGAAGCGCTGCGCGGCGCCGGCCGGCAGCGGCTTGCCGAGCAGCAGCTGCGCATCCGGCATGTGCCGGGAAATGAAATTCAGGTGCGGCTGGTGGAACACCATGAGGCGTTCGGTGTTCATGAAAGCGCGCACGGCCGCGATCAGCGGCAGGCTCGGCAGCGACTTGGCCACGACGCGAAAACGCTTGTGCTTCGGCAGGCGCGCCTTCAGCTCGGCGAGGTTGAGCGCGAGCCCGGCGCGGTCGATGACCAGCGTCGGCCGGAACAGCCCGGCTTCGCGCAGCGCGGCCTGCAGGGCCAGGAAATAGGCGTCGTGCGCGCCGCCGTGGCGGCGCGGTTTCCTTGCCGCCAGCCAGGCGAGCGGCGCCGCGACGGCGGCGGCGAGCAGCGCGCGGCGGGTCGGGCTCATGCGCCGAACGCTGCCTTGAGGTAGGGATTGAGCATGCGCCCATCGGGGTCGAGCTCGCGGCGCACGCGCTGGAAGTCGTTCCAGCGCGGATACAGCGCGGCGAACTCGGCCGCCTTCAGCGTGTTCATCTTGCCCCAGTGCGGGCGGCCGCCGAGGGGCTTGAACAGCGCCTCGACGTCGGCGAAGCAGGGCAGCGGATCCTCGAGGTGGTAGTGGTGCACGGCGATCGAGCCCGAGGTCTGGTGGCCATGGAACGGGCTGAGCCAGGCGTCGTCGCCCTTGACCACGCGCACTTCGATCGGAAAGAAGATCTCCGCATGGCGCTCGACGGCGTCGCGCACCTGGCGCAGCGCCGGCAGCAGGTGCTCGCGCGGCAGGTGGTACTCCATCTCGTTGAAGCGCACCGCCCGGCTCGACGGGAACACGCGATGCCAGACGTCCACCGATTCCTCCGGCTGGAACTCCCGCGTGGCGCGGTCGAGCACCCAGCGGCGCAGGCCCGGCCACCAGGCCGTGAGGTCGCGCGCCCGCTTCATGTCCATGACGGCGTCGTTGTCCTGTTCGGCACCGCGCGGCCGCACCGGTTCGCTGGTGGGATCGATGCTGATGGCCACGGCCTGGCTGCAGAACGGCAGCAGGTACATCTCGAAACTGTGGTGGCGCGCGGCGAGCGCGTCGAACTGCTCGATCAGCGCGTCGACCGGCTCCAGCCAGACGCGACGCTTGAGCACGTGCGTCGGCAGGTTGCGCAAGCTGACCTGCGTGACCACGCCGAGGCCGCCGAGCGAGACGCGCGCGGCGTCGAACACCTCGGCGTTGCGCTGGCGACTGCACTCGAGCACGTCGCCGCGCGGCGTCACCAGCGTCAGCCCGGTCAGGTACGAGTGCAGCCCGCCGAGCTTGGCCCCGGTGCCGTGCGTCGCGGTGGCCATGGCGCCCGCCAGCGACTGCTGGTCGATGTCGGGCATGTTGAACAGCGCCTGGCCGGCGGCGGCGAGCGGCTCGCCGACGTCGCCCAGGCGCGTGCCGGCGCCGAACGTCGCGGTCATGGCGACCTGGTCGTGCGCGAGCAAGCCCTCGAAATTGCGCAGCGAGACGATCGTGCCGTCGGTGGGGACCAGCGGCGCGAACGAGTGGCCCGCGCCGACGGGGCGCACCGGGCCGGGGGCGCGGCGCAGCACATCCACCAGTTCGTCGAGCGAGGCCGGCGCGAGGCGTTCGGCCGGCAGGCAGTGCTGGTAGCCAGCCCAGTTCTGCCACGGCAGGCGGCGCTTGCCGTCCGGGCCGGTGGTGGCGGCCGGCGCCGGTGGCAGGTTCGAGGCGCCGTGATCGTCGCACCCGGGCAGCAGTGCGCCCGCGGCGAGCCCGAGCGTGGAAGCCAGGAAGTCGCGGCGCTTCATCGTGCCAGGGGGCCCGCGTCCATGCCGGCCATGAAGCGGATCAGGGCCTCGAATTCCTTCTCGGTGCAGTCCATGCACGCGCCGAGCGGCGGCATGCCCTTGTAGCCAGCCACGGTGCGCTCGAGCAGCACGCCGATGCCATGCGCCACGCGCGGCCGCCACGCGGCGCGATCGCCGGTCAGTGGCGCGCCGCTGGCAGCGAGCGCGTGACAGCCCTTGCAGGTCTGCGCATAGACCCTGGCCAGGTTGGGATCGGCCGGCGCGGCGTTGGCAGCGGCGGCGGCGGGCGGCGGCGACTCGGCTCCGCAAGCGGCCAGCAGTGCCGCGCACAGGCACACCACGAGACGGATCATGCGTGCTCCCCAGTCGCGCGCGGCGAAACCCGGCGCGTGCGGCAGGATAGCGCGGCCCTCAGGGTCGTGACCCAAGTCACGGGATTGCTGGCACTTTTAGAGCGTTCAGCTTGCCTTCAGGCGCGGTCGCAGAAGCTAGCGGCCATGAACGCAAGACTTGGCAACAGGCAATGGGCTCCGGCCCTCGGGTGGCTGTTGGCGGCGGCGATGCCGGCCGCGTGGGCGGCCCCCACGCTGCAGGGCGAAGTCACGCTCGACTATTACGTCGCCGAGGTGGACTCCGAGGGCTTCGAGTTCGTCGACGCCGAGTTCTACGCCGAGCGCGTGCAGAACAGCGATGCGGCCGCGAGTGGCCCGCTGTCGCTGTGGGGCTGGCTGACCGGCCAGGCCAGCCCCGCGGGCGAGGGCACCGACGTCGCCGATGCGTCGATCGGGGTGGTCCCCGGCTCCAGCAGCCTGCTGGATTTCAACGAAGTCGTGCCGGCCGACGACGCCGCGCCGGCGGAGTACTACGCGCACGTGCTGCTGCAGGACGACGATTTCCCGGGGACCTTCGAGGATGCGCGCACCCTGTCACCGCGCATGCTGTGGCGCGGCGGCCTCGAGGCGCTCGGCCCGCTCGACGTCTATCCCTACTCGGGCGGCTACCGCGTCTCGGTGGATTTCGCGCAGCTGCGCAACAACCGCATCGACTCGCGCTTCACCAACGACCTGCGCCTGACGCTCTATGCCACCAGCGGCTTCGGGCCGGCGTCGTCGGGTCACACGCTGTGCTCGACCGTCGTCAACGGCCTGTACGCCGGCGACTACCGCTCGCAGCCCGGCTTCGACTGCACCGTTGCGGCGATCCCGAGCGGCGAGTACACGCTGCACCTGGATGTCGAGGAAATCGGCGGACGGGGGGGCTACTCGACGCTGAGCGGCCCCGACGTGCGCTTCTCCGGCGGCTATATGGACGACGGGTCCACCGACGGTCGCGTCTACGTGTCGGGCGCGCTCGCGCCCATGGGCCTGCTGCCGCTGCTGGTGCTGGGGCTGGCGGGCCTGATTCGCAGGAGGCAATCATGAACATGCTGATCAAGGGATCCCTGGCGTTGCTGCTGTCGCTGCCGCTGGCCGCGGGTGCGGCGTCGCGCCCGGCCACGCCGTTCACCGACGCCGAGCTCGACCAGATGCTCGCGCCGATCGCCCTGTATCCGGACGCGGTGCTGTCGCACGTGCTGATCGCGGCGACGGTGCCCGGCGAAGTCGAGGCCGCGGCCGCGTGGTCGCGGCGCCATCCGGACCTGAGCGGCCAGGCGGCGGTGAACGCGGTCGAGAGCAAGGACTGGGACCCGAGCGTGAAGGCGTTGGTGGCGTTCCCCGACGTGCTCGAGCGCATGGACGACGATCCGCAGTGGACCGAGGAGCTGGGCGAGGCCTTCCTCGACCAGGAGGCCGACGTGATGGATCGCGTGCAGTACCTGCGCGACCGCGCCGACGCCGAGGGTACGCTCGGGTCGGTCGAGCACGTGCGCGTCGTGCGCGAGCGTGAGTACATCTACCTCGAGCCGGCGGTCAGCAGCGTGGTCTACGTGCCGTACTACAACCCGTGGGTCGTCTACGGCTCGTGGTGGTGGCCGCACTACCCGCCGCACCATTGGGCGTTCTGGGGCGGCTATCCCGTGCGCCACTACTACGGCTCGGTGTTCCACTGGGGCCTCGGCTTCCGCCTCGGTCCGAGCTACTACTACAGCCGCTTCAACTGGCACGACCGCCACGTCGTCGTGACGCGGCCGCACCGCAACTACCAGCCGACGCCGGGCTATTCGGGCAGCAGCAACGTGCGGCGCCCGCGTACCGAAGGCGATGGCCGTCACGGCAGCCGGCCCGAGTCGCGCCGTCCGCACGATTCGCGGCGCCCCGGGTGGCAGCAGGACAATCGCCGCACCCATCGCGACAGCCGTCGCACCGATCCGCCGCGCCGCGACGATGCGCCGCGGCGTCCGGGGAACCGCCGCACCTGGGACGAAGTGCGCGAGGGCCTGAGTGCGCGGCGCGAATCGCGCCCGTCAGGCGGCTCGCGCAACTCGACCGTGCGGCGCGAGTCGCCGCGCGTGTCGAGCCGTCCGTCTGAATCGCGCGGCCGGGACGGGGTGCGCGGCGAAACGCGGGGCCGGGACGAGGTGCGCGGCGAGACGCGCGGGCCATCGCGGCCGGAAGCCCAACGCCCGCAGCGCAGCGATCAGGGCCGGGATCAGGGCCGGGTTGAGCGCACGGAGCGGCCGCCGGCCGTCGAGCGGGCCCCGCGCGAGAGTCGCGGGGGCGGCAACAGCGAGAGTCGCGGCGGTGGCCGCGAGCAGGGCCGCAGCGGCGGCCGTAGCCGCCAAGATCGCTGAGCTAGATCGCTTCGGCGAGCTGGGTATGTCGCGAGGCTTCGAGCGCCTGTAGCGCCTCGGTGACCTTCGCGTGGGCCATGCCTTCGGCGACGAGGGCGTGGCCCATGTGCTGCAACAGGTCCTTCCACTCGGCCGGCGGCGCCGTACCAGGCTGGCGCGCCTCGAGCAGGTCCAGCAGCTTGTCCATCTGCTCGAGCGAGGTCTTCCACTGCTGGCTGAGGGCGCCGTGCTGGAGCAGGCGCTTGGTGAGCAGCGGGCCCCAGGCGGCGTTCAGGAAGCGGATGCCCGGCGCCGGGACGTTGCGCGCGAAGGTCATCTCCTCGAGCGTCTTGACCACGACGCGCTTGGCTTCGGCGATGACGAAGTCGCGGCGCTGCAGGGCCTGCTGCTTCTGCAGCTCGAAGAAGCGCTGGATCTGCGTTTCCTGGATCGGGCTGGTCGACTTCATCGCCTGGCGCACGAACTCGGGCGCGAGGTTGAACTGCACCAGCACCTGCTGCAGCAGCTCGGCCATGCGCCGCGTCTCCGTGTTGCCGGTGACGCGCGAGGTCGCAGACTTGAGCAACAGCTCGTTGATCAGCGAATTCAGCGGATGGGTCTTCGAGGTGAACAGGCTGTCGTCGGTCAGGGCCGACTTCATCAGCGGGAAGCGCACCGACTCGTGCTGCGGCTTGAGGTCGTCCGGCACCATGGCGTCCGAGATCACGACGTTCAGGAAGTGGCCGGCGAGCGAGACGCGCTGGATCGGAATCCAGCTCTGGTCCTCCACCACGCCCGGCAGCGGCTTGCCGTCGTTCAGCGCGAGCAGGTCGGCGGCCAGCAGGCCGTCGGTGTAGCCGTCGCCGTCGGACTTGATCGCCATCGACTCGAGCATGCCGAGCGAAGCGCCGTCCACCTGGCGCGCGTCGGCCGGGGCCTGCATCGGCTGCGGGCCCTTGGGCGGCATCTGGACGACGCGGCGGCTGCCGGTCTTGCGGAGGGTTTCGGCGCTGGCCTTGACGGCCTCGGTGCCGATGCGCGTGAGCGCCGCGATCAGCGCGCGGTACACGCGCTCGAGCTGCGGCACGACGAGGCGGTCGAACGCCTCCAGCAGCAGGCGGCGCTGACGCGGCGGCCACTGCATGGCTTCGGCGGTCTCCTGCAGCGACCGGCACAAGCTCGCCGGCGCCAGGGCCTTGGAATAAATCGGGACGTACATCATCAGGCCGATGCGGTTGAGGCGCGCATCGAGCTCCATGACCAGCTTCTGGTAACGCTCCTCGGCGCGCAGCTCGACGCCGGCCAGCGCGACCGAGTCGTCGGCGCCCGACGGGAGTTGCGCCTCTTCGGCCAGCGCCCGGGCAACGCCACCGATCATGTTCTCGTCGACCTGGCGCGCGAAGGTTTCGATCCAGGCGTTGGCGCGCGGGGCGATGCTCCTGGAGAGATCCGTCAGCGCCTGGCTGTCGGTCGGGTTGCTCGCCTTATTGACCGCTTCGGCGATCACCTCGGGCAGCTTCTGCACGAAGTGCCCGATGACGTCGGTCAGCGCGTTGCGCACCGTCTTGCGCAGTTCGGCGGCGGCAGCAGCGCCGAGGCGCTGCAGGTGGCTGTCGACCGGTGCGGATGGGGCTGCAGGAGCGTTCATGGGGCGGAATCATAGCGGTGCGCCTGACCCTGTCATGTGACCAAGTTCGTCGCAGGAGGCGCAACCGATGCCAGGGGGGCCGGGGCAGATAACTGGCGGTTTTTCCAGGGAAACTTTGAGACCTGCCGCACAGTTCGGGCTACTGGAAGCCTTGCAGCAGCAGGCCGGCCGAGGTCAGCGCCGCCACTTCGGCCCCATCGTGGCCCGGCACCTGCGCGATGCCCGGCTCGCTGTGCGCCAGGGCATTCAGCGCCGCGAACTGCGCGAGCACGGCCTGCCGATCCTCGCCGATCATCAGCGTCATGAAGAGCGGGCGCTCGCGCACCTGCTCGATGTTGCGCCGGCGCCAGCTCACGTCGCCCAGCAACAGCAGCTCGCGTCCGTCGGCGCGCCGCACGTAGACCATCTGGCTGCCCGGCGTGTGGCCCGGTGACTTGATGAGCACGACGCCGGGCGCGATCGCCAGCAAGCCGTCGTAGCGCAGCGGCTCGTAGCCGGCCAGCGCTTCGGCCGGCAGCTTGACCGGCTCCATGCCCTTGGGATTGGCCAGCTGCTCCGCGGTCAGGCGCAGCGCCGGCTTGAGCTGCGCCAGCTGCGGATGGGCGGTGATGCCGCCGATGTGGTCCATGTGCTCATGCGTAACGACGATCTGCGCGGCCCTGGCCATGGCCGCGTTCATGCGCTGGTAGGCCGCCTCGTCGTAACGCAAGGCGAGGAACTCGGGCTTGCCATCCGCCCGGGCCAGCGCCGTGTCCACGATGATCGTTTGCGCGGGAAAGACGAGCTGGTAGGAGTACACCGGCATCGGCGTCACCTTCCACGGGTCGCCCGCCATGACCATCGCCTCGGTGAAGCCCAGCGCCAGCACCTCCTCGTAGCGCACGGCCGACGGCGGGTCGCCAGGAATCGAGTCGGCCAGCGCGCGGATGCGCGCAATGTCGAGCGCGAAGTCGCCCGTTGCTTCAGGGCTGTGCAGCACCAGCGCGTAGTGAGCCGGCACGCCCACGGCGATCAGCACCAGCAGGATCGTCAACCACCGGCGACGGCGCGGACCCAGGCTCTTCATCGCGGCCTCCAGTCGAGTGAGGCCGTCATGGTAGTGTGCGGGCGCTCCGAGGGGAATTGCATGGCGCGGACGCTCCAGGTCTTGTTGTTCGGCGCAGGCGTCGCGGCCGCGACCGCGGCCGTGGCCGCAGCCGCCGAGCGCGACTACCGGCTCACCCCCGGCGCCGAGGGCGACCACAGCGTCACGGCCCGCTACGTCAACTTCAACCGCGACCCGTTGCAGCTCGCCTTCACGCTGTCGAGCGGCGCGGTGCGCGCGTCCATGGACGAGTTCGGCTACTCGGCGGCCGAGGCGCAACAGATGGCCAGCACCTGCGGCTGCACGCAGGAGGAGTTCGACCGCCGCATCGAGGAGCACTACCGCAGCCGTGCGCTGGCCTGGCGCACCGCCGACGGCGTGCGGCGCCTGTACGTGGACATTCCGGCCGTGGTCGAGCGCAACCGCGCGCGCGTGCGTGACCTGGCGCGCGAGTTCGACCGCGTGGCCACGGCGCGCAAGTACGGCCCCGACGAGACGCTTGGCGCGGTGCTCACGTTCGTGCAGTCGGCGCTGCCGTACCAGCGCCCGCCGAAGCAGGAAGGCGAGCGCGACATCCTCGGCTTCTACCCGCCGCCGCGCACGCTCGAGGCCGGCTTCGGCGACTGCGATTCCAAGTCGGCGCTGCTGGCGGCGATCCTGACCAACTTTCCCGGCACGCGGATGATCGGCATCCACGTGCCCCGGCATTACCTCGTCGGCATCGCGCGCGTGCCGCGTCCCGGCGACGCCTTCATCGAGTTTCGCGGCGAGCCGTTCGTGCTGATGGAGCCGTCCGGGCCCGGCCGGCTGCCGCCGGGAATGATCGCACCCACGACGCAGGCCGCACTGGCGACGATGCAGGACGTGCGGATCGATCCGTTGTTCTGAGGAGGACAACCATGAATTGGACTTCAGTGTTGCTGGCGCTGTTCGAGTTCCTGCTGTCGGCGGGCCTCGGCCTGCTGGTGGTGTACGTGAACTACCGCATGTTCATCACGACCAATCCCGACTACCACGCCGAGGAGGAGATGAAGAAGAACAACTTCGGCGTGGCGATCCTGCTGTCGGCGCTGCTGGTCTCGGCCGGGCTGATCGTGCGCGAGGGCGTGTTCCCGGTGACCAACCTCCTGCGGCTGTATTTCACTTCGCCGGTCGAGTACCTGAAGGCCTGGCAGCTGGTGTTGCTGATGCTCGGCCACCTCGTCCTGGTGTTCGTCGTCGCCGTGTACACCATCTCGCTGTCGCTGCGCTTCTGGGGCCGGCTGACGCCGGGCATCGACGAGGGCGCGGAGCTCAAGAAGGGCAACCCGTCGGTCGGTATCGTGCTGGCCGGCGTGGTCGCGGTGATGGCGCTCTTCATCAGCGACGGCATCTCGCGGCTGACCAAGTCGCTGATCCCGCAGCCGTCCATCGGCCACCTGGAGATCCAGCGCTGACCACGCGACGGCGGGTACTGCAGGGCGTCGCCGGGCTGGCGGCCGCGGCAGCCGTCGGTACCGGCGTGCTCGGCCCGCGCGCGCTCGCCGCCGTCCCGCGCGAGGTGCACATGAAGACCATTCCGGCCAGCAGCGAGAAGATTCCGGCCGTGGGCATGGGCACGTGGCTCACCTTCAACGTCGCGCCGTTCACCGAGGCGCGCAAGCAGCGCGTCGACGTGCTGCGCGCGTTCCTCGAGGCCGGCGGCCGGCTGGTGGATTCCTCGCCGATGTACGGGCTGGCCGAGGCCGCGGTGGGTTACTGCCGCGAGCAGCTCGACGGCGCGCCGCAGCTGTTTTCAGCCACCAAGGTCTGGATCCCGACGCGCATCGCCGGCGTGGGGCAGATGAACCTGTCGCTCAAGCTGTGGGGCCTCACGAGTTTCGACCTGATGCAGGTGCACAACCTGCTGGACTGGGAGGCGCACCTGCCGACGCTGACCGAGTGGAAGGCGGCGCGGCGCCTGCGCTACCTCGGCGTGACCACGTCGCACGGCCGCCGCCACGACGACATGCTCGACATCATCGAAAAGCAGCCGGACTTCGACTTCACGCAGTTCAGCTACAGCATCGCCGACCGCGAAGTGGAGGAGAAGCTGCTGCCGGCGGCGGCCGCGCGCGGCAAGGCGGTCATCATCAACCGGCCGTTCCGCACCGGCGAGCTGTTCGAGCGGGTCAAGGGCAAGCCGTTGCCACCGTGGGCCGGCGAGATCGGCTGCAGCACCTGGGCACAGTACTTCCTGAAGTTCGTCGTCTCGCACCCGGCGGTGACCTGCGCCATCCCGGCGACCTCCAGCGTCGAGCACATGCGCGAGAACATGGCTGCGCTGCACGGTCCCATGCCGGACGCGCGCCAGCGCCGGCGCATGGCGGAGTACTTCGAGCGGGTCGCCGGCTAGCTAGAGCGCGACGATCGGCTTGAAGCCACCCCAGAACATGCGCTTGCCGTCGAACGGCAGCTTTCTTGGATCCATGTACTCGGCCAGGCGCTTGTCCTTCATCATCTTGGCGATGACACGGTCACGATCCTTGCGCGACTTGTAGACCGCGTAGGAAAACACCACGACCTCACCCTTCTTGAGCTTCACGCTCTGCGGGAACGAGGTGTGCTTGCCCCGCTTGACGTCGTCGGCGACGCATTCGACATATTCGAGCGCGCCGTGCTCCATGAAGACCTTGCCGCCCAGCCTCGCCATGCGCAGGTACTTTCCCAGGTTCCTGCGGGGCACCGGGGTCACGAAACCGTCAACGTAATTCATGGAAATCTCCTTTCAGGTTTTCACGCCGTCATTCTATGATGGGACATGACCCCGCGCCCGACGCTGCGCCCGGAATGGCTGGCGATCGAGCCGCTCGAGACGGCCCACGCGCTCGCCGCGCCGCTGTATCGCGATCCCGCCGTGCTCGCGCTCGAGCAACGCGCGGTGTTCGGCGCGAGCTGGCAGCTCGCCGCGCCGGCCGACGCGCTGAGCGGCTCGGGCGACCATGCCGTGACCGAATTCGGCACGACGCCGGTCATCCTGGTGCGCGATGCCGACGGCACGCTGCGCGCGTTCCACAATGTCTGCCGCCACCGCGGCGGGCCGCTGGCGCTGAAGGACGGCCGCGCCGCGCGCGCGCTGCACTGCAAGTACCACGGCTGGACCTACACGCTGGCCGGGCAGCTGCGCAGCGCGCCCGAGATGCAGGCCGCGCAGGACTTCGACGTGAAAACCATCTGCCTGCCGCCGGTCACGGCCGCGCAATGGCAGTCGTTGGTGTTCGGCGCGCTGTCGCCGGCGGTGCCCGCGCTGGACGAGGTGCTCGGCGGCATCGTCGAGCAGGCCAGGGGCACGTTCGGCAAGCCGCTCAAGTTCGACCGGCGCGTGAGCTACGAGCTCGACTGCAACTGGAAGGTGTACGTCGACAACTACCTCGAGGGCTACCACCTGCCGCACATCCACCCGGTGCTCAACAAGATGCTCGACTACCGCAGCTACAGCACGTCGTTGTCGAAGTGGCACTCGCTGCAGCACTCGCCGATGGAGGACGCGGGAAATTTCTACGGGCAGGGCGGGGCCTACTACTATTTCGTCTACCCGAACACCATGCTGAACTGCCTGCCGGGGCGGCTGCAGACCAACCGCGTGGTGCCGCTGGGTGTGGAGCGCTGCCGCGTGGACTTCGACTACTACTATCCCGCCGACGCCGCCGATGCCGCCGAGCAGCAAAGGCGCGAGCGGGACCAGGAATTCAGCGACGAGGTCCAGGCCGAGGACGCGGCGATCTGCGCGGCGGTGCAGAAAGGCCTGGCTTCGGGCAGTTACGAGACCGGCCGGCTGTGCCCCAAGCGCGAGGCCGGCGTGAAACACTTCCATGACTTGCTGCGCGAAGCGTACCGGGGAGCCGCATGAACGAGAACAAAAAGCTGCTGTCACTGCCGATGGCCACGGCGCTGGTGATCGGCAGCATGATCGGCTCCGGCATCTTTCTGCTGCCGGCCACCCTGGCGCCGTACGGCGGCGCCAGCGCGCTGGCCTGGTTCTTCACTGCCGGCGGCGCGATCCTGCTGGCGCTGACGTTCGCGTGGCTGGCGCGCACGCGCACGGTCGGCAGCGGCATCTATGCCTATACGTCACTCGCCTTCGGCGATTTCGCCGGCTTCCTGGTCGCGTGGTCGTACTGGATCTCGATCTGGATCACGACCTCGGCGCTCGCCATTGCCACGGTCAGCTACCTGTCGCACCTGTTCCCGCTGCTGGCCGAGTCGCGCGTGCTGGGTGCCGGCACCGGGCTCGCGCTGCTGTGGATCCTGACTGCGGTGAACCTGCACAGCGTGCGCACCGCCGGCGGCGTGCAGCTCGTCACCGTGGTGCTGAAAATCGCCCCGCTGGTCGTGCTGATCCTGATGGGGCTTGCGTATTTCGAGCCGGCCCATTTCGTGCCGTTCAACCCGACCGACAAGGGACTGGGGCAGGCCACCAGCGCCGCCGCGGCGCTGGCGCTGTGGTCGATGCTCGGCCTCGAGACCGCGTCCGCAGCCGCCGCCAAGGTCGAGAACCCGGAGCGCAACGTCGCCCGCGCCACGTTCTGGGGGACGCTGCTGGCCGCTGTCGTGACCGCCGGCGTGTGCATCGCAGCGATGGGGATCGTGGCGCCCGCGATACTCGCCAAATCCAACGCGCCGATGGCCGATGTCGCCAACGTCGTGTGGGGCGGCTGGGGCGGCAACGCGATCGCCGCGCTCGGCGCGCTGTCCGCGTTCGGCTGCATCAACGGCTGGATCCTGCTGCAGGGCGCGCTACCGCAGGCGATGGCGCGCGACGGGCTGTTCCCGAAGGCGGCCGGGCACGAGAACGCGCGCGGCTCGCCGGCCTTCGCCCTGATCGTGGGCAGCGTGCTGGCGTCGATCATGATCATCGTCAACCACACCCAGACGCTGGTCGGCCTGTTCACGTTCCTCGCGCTGCTGGCGACGCTCGCCAACCTCGTGCCGTACCTGTTCTGCGCGATGGCGGGGCTGCGCCTGATGAAGCACGACGGCCCGGTGCCGCTGACGCGCGGTCGCGCCGCGGTGCTGCTCGGCGCGGGGGCCTACGCCCTGTGGTCGATCTACGGCGCCGGCCAGGAGATCGTGTTCTGGGGATTCCTGTTGCTGCTGTCGGGCCTGCCGGTCTACGTCTGGCTGCGGCGCGGAACCGCCGCAGTCGCCTGACCGCCGGGGCTTGCCCGCGCCTGTTTTGGGCGTAGAGTGTTTCCAGACGCCTTCAGCGGGGGCCCGATGAGGCCACTCCTTCTTCCCATAGCCGCCGCCGCGCTGGCCGGTTGCGCGAGCGCCCCGGCGGATGTTCCGCGACACCTGTTCGCGGACGACCTGTTCGTGAAGGTCGCCCAGCCCCCGGTTGACGCCGACATCTTCGCGATGAGCGACTCGATGCGTGAATTCGCCCGCGAGCGCATCGCGGTGCCGTTCGGGCGGCAAGGGCACACCGCGCTGTCCGAGGCCCTCAAGCGCGAGATCCGGCTGGAGTACGACAGCGGGTCGACGCGCGTTGCCGCCGACACCTTCACCGAGCGTGCGGGCAACTGCCTGTCGCTGGTCATCCTGGCCGGCGCGCTCGCCAGGCACTTCGAAATTCCATTCGACTTCCAGAGTGTTTACGGGCACGACACCTGGAGCCGCGCGGAGGGCATGGCGTTCCTGAACGGCCACGTCAACATCAAGATGCGCAAGCTCGGCGGCGAGGGCGTGACCATCGACTTCATGGAGCAGGGCCGCAACAACCTGGCCTCGATCCGCGTGATTGACGAGGCCACGGTGCGCGCGATGTACCTGAACAACCGCGCCGCGGAGGCGCTCGTCGCCGGTGACCCCTCGGCCTACTGGTGGGCGCGCGCGGCCGTGGAGGCCGCGCCGGCGCACATCGCGTCGGTCAACACGCTGGGCGTGATCTACCTGCGGGGCGGCGCGCTGCCCAAGGCCGAGCGCGTGCTGGGCTACGTGCTCGAGCGCGAGCCGGCCAACGCCATCGCCCTGACCAACCTCGCGCTGGTGTACGGGCGCCAGGGCCGGGACGCCGAAGCCGCCGAGGTGCGCACCAGGCTCGCCGCCATCGAGCCGTATCCGCCGTTCTATTTCCTGGACCAGGGCCTCGCGGCGCTGTCGCGGGGCGAGAACGAGAAGGCGCGCGAGCTGCTCCACAAGGAGCTGCGGCGCATGCCGTTCCACGACGAAGTCCATTTCGCGCTGGCGCTGCTGGACCTGCACGACGGTGAGCGGGGCAAGGCGCGACGCCACCTGACGCTGGCGGTGCAATACAGCACGACGCGCCAGCAGCGCGCGATCTACGGCGCCAAGCTCAGCTACATCAAGGGTGTCGTGAACTGACCGTGCGGCTCAGGGGTCCACGCCGGATGGCCTGAGCGCCCAGTTGCCGCCGCTCGGGCCCTGCGAGGTCGCGATGATGCCGGTGGCGGAAGCGGGGTCGTGCGTGCAGGCGCCGACCCCGTTGCCGTTGATGCGGGCACGCACGATCGGGTTGCCCGAGCAGTCACGCGCCAGCGCTGGCGGATCGATCGACTCCAGCTCCAGCGCCACGCAACCGTCGCCGACCGTGCCGGTGGGCGAGGCGGCGTCGATGTGCGCCGGCGTGATCAATGCGATCAGCGTGCCGTCGCCAGCCCGCGATACATCCGGCTGGCGGATGGTGTCGTTGCCGAGGTCGCCGGCGAGCTGTGCATCGCCAAGCTTGCCGGCGTAACGCCAGGTCCAGCTGGTGGGCGCGCCGACCGGGTTGGTGGCGAACACCTGCGTCGTGGTGTTGCCGTAATCGGGGATCGGGCCGACGAAGGCGAGGCACTCCACGATCAGGTACAGCGTCGTGCTCTGCACGAACAACGTCGGGTTGTTCAGCATCGCGCAGTGCTGGATCGGCAGTCCGGCGAGCTGGTCGAGCCGCACGTCGGGCTGGTAGGCGTTCGCCGTGGTCGACACGCCGAGCACGGTCTCGGTGGCGTTGGCCAGCGAGGCGGGGGTCGAGGCGGCGCCGATGCGCACGTGCCAACTGGTGCCGTACTTCGGGTTGTAGCCGGTCTGCGGACGCAGGAAGTAGCGCAAGTGCGCGCCGTACCAGGTGGTGATGCCGGCCACGGTCATGGTCACGAGCGAGGCGGTCTCCGAGCTGAAGCGGCCGTTCTCACCGCTGCCTTCCGGGTCGGCGGCGGCCACATCGGGCCACAGGACCTGCACGAAGCTGAAGGTCTGGCCGTTATTGTCGCTGCGCGCCAGGCGGTTCTGCACCGCGGCCAACTGCACGGCGTCGCCCTGGGGGTTCTGGCCGCCGATCACGTGCGGCCAGGAATACGCGAGCCACAGGCGCCCCGGGACGAGCGGGTCGGCCGCGATGGACGGATCGGCGTAACCCTTGAACGTGCCGGGATTGGTGGCCGGCGCCTCGCCCGAGATGACGAGCGCCGGGCAGGTGCCCGTTACCGAGCAATTGGCCTCGTCGGAGGCCGGCTGGGCCGGGCAGCTGCCCCCACCGCCGTCGTCGCTGCCGCAAGAGCCGAGGCCCAGGCACAGCGACAGGACGATCCCCGCGCGAATCTTCATGAGCGCCATGCTTGCGTCCCGAGGGCGGCCCGTCAACGTCCGCAGTAAACCTGGCCGACAGGCCGGAGTATCGTGGCAGGGCCATGCCGCTTCGACCGCTTCCCGACGCCCGCCGCCGCCTGATCCTGGGGGCGGGACTGGCGCTGCCCGCGGTGCTGGTCCTGCCGCGCCTCGCGGCCGCGCCGACGCCGGCCTGCGGCGCCGGAACCCACCCGCAGACGGCGGGTCCGTTCTACACGCCCGACTCGCCGCACAAGGCCGATTTCCGCCCCGACGACCCGGCCGGCAGCCCGTTGACCCTGCGCGCCAGCGTGCTCGACACCCAGTGCCGGCCGCTCGAGGGCGCGGTGGTGGACCTGTGGCATGCGAACAGCAAGGGCCGTTACGACAACGACGGTTTTCGCCTGCGCGGCCACCAGCGCGCCGACGCCCAGGGCGCCGTGCAGTTCCAGACCGTGCTGCCGGCGAACTACGGCTGGCGCACGCGCCATTTCCACGTGCGCATCTTCCGGCCCGGCGGCGGGCGGCTGCTGACCACGCAGCTGTATTTTCCGGATGAGCCGGGCAATGCCGACGACGGGTTGTTCGATGCGCAGTTGCTGCTGCAACGGGCCAAGGGCGAGGCGCGCTTTACGTTCGTCGTCGAAGCCTAGTTAAACTCGCCGGATGTCCGAACCCCAAATCACGCCGTGGACCCGGCTGTTCGCGGGCGTCCGCGTGCAGGCCGGCAGCGCCAGCCTGCCCGTGACGTCCGACTGGCTGCAGGGCCGCACCGTGTTCGGCGGCCTGCAGGCCGCGGTGGCGCTGCGCGCGATGCGTACGCTGGTGCCCGAGGTGCCGCTGCGCACGCTGCAGGGCACGTTCCTCGCGCCGGTGCCCGAGGGCACCGTCACCGCGCAGGCGCGCGTGCTGCGCACCGGCAAGAGCGCCACGCACGTCGCGGCGCAGATCATCGATGGGGATAACATCCTCGCGACACTGGTCGGCGTGTTCGGCGCCGCGCGCGCCTCGACGGTGAACGTGCTGCCGCGCCAGGTGGCGGTGGAATCCGCAAAACCGATCGCCTTTCCGTACATTGCCGGCCTGACGCCCGCCTTCACGCAGCATTTCAAGGTGCGCTGGCTGCGCGGACTGCCGCCGTACACGGGCGACACGCGCGCCGACCACGTGCTCGACATCGGCATGCGCGATGCCGGGCCGACGACCGAGGGCCACGTGCTGGCGCTGGCCGATTTCATCCCACCGATTGCGCTGTCGCACCTCAAGACCCCGGCGCCGGGCAGCACGCTGACCTGGATGATCGAGGTGATTGCCGAGCGCTTCGACGTGTTCGCGCTCGACGGCTGGCGCGTGGACGCGCAGCTCAGCTCGGCACGCGACGGCTACACCGGCCAGTCGGTGATGCTGTGGGGCCCGGAGGGCGTGCCGGTCGCGATCAGCCGGCAGAGCATGGTGGTGTTCGGCTAGCGGCGCCGCAGCGCGTAGATCACCGCGCCCACGGCCAGCGCCGCCGCAGCCGCGACCAGGTTCTGCCAACCCGCGCTGGCCAGCAACGTCAGCGACACCAGCAGCGCCCCCACCGGGATCAGCGGGCCGCCGGGCAGGCGCAGCGCGTCGGCGCGGTCGGCGAAACGCCGGCGCAGCACGAGCAGCGATGAGGCCGTGCCGACATAAGCGATCAGGCGCGAGATCACCGACAGCAGCGCCAGTTGCACGAACGAGCCCGACAGCGCCAGCGGCAGCGCAATCGCCAGCTGCGCCCACAACGCGACCGCCGGCGTGCGATAGGCCGGATGCACGCTCGCGAACGCCGCCGGGCCGAGGCCGTCGCGCGACATCGCATAGGCGTAGCGCGCGCCGAACAGGATCGTGTTGTTGTTGGTGCCGAGGATCGACAGCGCCGCGCCCACGGTCATGAGCCAGACCGCGGGCGCGCCGGCAAAGCCCTGCGCGGCCTCCGCCAGCGGTGACTTTGATGCGGCGAGACCCGGCAGCGTGCCGAGCGCGACCACCTGGATCGCGACGTAGGTGAACGTGACGATGCCGATCATGGTCAGCAGCGCGAACGGCACGTTGCGCTGCGGGTCCTTGAACTCGCCCGCGGCCGCCGGCGTGTTCTCGAAACCGGCGTAGGCCCACAGCAGCAGCAGCGCACCCTCCGCCAGCGCGCCGCCGGCCGGGGGCGTGCCGATGCCGATGGCGGCCGACCAGTCCACGAACCAGACGCCGACGGCGGCGAAGAACGCCAGCGGCAACATCTTGCCGATCACGAGCACGACGCCGGTGCGCGCGCCGCTCTTCACGCCGATGAGGTTGAGCCAGGTCAGCAGCAGCAGGCTGCCGGCCACGATCGCGATGCGCGGCCCCCCCTCGGCCGCCGCGGGCCACAGCCCCGCGATGGCCAGCGCCAGCGCGTTGGCCAGCGCCGCGGCGGTGGACAGGCGCGTGAGCCAGGTCATCCAGCCGACCTCGAAGCCGATGAAGCCGCCGAAGGCCTCGCGCGTGTACAGGTAGGCGCCGCCGGGCTGGTCGAAATAACTCGCGGCCTGCGCGTAGCACAGCACGATCAGGCCGACCGCGAAGCCGGCGAACAGGATCGCCCAGACGCTGGCGGACCCGAGCAGCGCGGCGGCGGCCGCGGGCAACAGGTAGATGCCGCTGCCGACGACATCGTTGATGGACAGGCCCACGATCTGCCAGCGGGATACCGCGCGCAGCAGGGTGGGGGACGGTGTGTTTTGATTCATAGCGTCGCGCCTGAGAGGCGCTCCTACAAGCGCGCCCGCAGCTTGCCGAGCAGGGCCGTCAGCTGCTTGAGCTCGTCGTTGTCGAGCTCGCCGAACATCGCGTCGGTCCAGGATTCGTGGTCGGCCGCCAGGCGCGCGAACAGCGCCTCGCCGGCACGCGTCATCTGCACTTCGCTGACGCGCCGGTCGCGCGCGCCGGCGCGCCGGCGCACCAGCCGGTCCTGCTCCATGCGGTCGAGCAGCCGCGTGATGTTGCCCTGCGAGGCCAGCAGCATGCGGGAAAGTTCGGTGGCGCCGGCGGCGTGGTTCTCGCACCGCTCGAGATTCGCCAGCACGTCGAAGCGCGCCAGCGAAGTCCCGTGCGAGTCGGCGAAGCGCCGGTTGACGTGGCTCTCGATGCGCTTGGCCACCTTGGTCAGGCGGATCCAGGCGCGCAGCGCGTTCTTGCTGTGAATATCGGGAGCCTTGCGGCCGCCCGGATCGCGCCCAAGGGCGCTCCTACGCGCCATCCGGAATGACCGCGGTGACTTCGATCTCGACCTTGGCGCGGTCCTCCATCAGCGCCGCCACCTGCACCATGGACATGGTCGGGTAGTGCTGGCCCATGAGCTCGCGGTAGACCGCGCCGATCTCCTTGCCGCGGCGCATGTACTCGCGCTTGTCGGTGATGTACCAGGTCATGCGCGCGACGTGCTCCGGTTTCGCACCGCCCGCCTTCAGCAGCGTCAGCACGTTGTTCAGGGACTGGCGCACCTGCTCGACGAGGTCGTCGCTGCGGAACTGCTCGCTCTCGTCCCAGGCCACCTGGCCGGAGATGAACAGCACGCGGCCCTCGGCGACGATGGCGTTGGCGTAGCCGCGCGGCCGCGGCCAGCCTTCAGGCTGGACGATGCGCACCGAGCACCTGTTTCGCGATCACCAGCTGCTGCACTTCCGAGGCGCCCTCGTAGATGCGCAGCGCGCGGATCTCGCGGTAGAGCGCCTCGACCACGACGCCGCTGGTGACGCCCAGGCCGCCGAACATCTGCACGGCCGCATCGATCACGCGCTGCGCCGCTTCCGTCGCATGCAGCTTGGCCATCGACGCTTCGCGCGTGACGCGCGGCGCGCCCTGGTCGCGCGTCCAGGCCGAGCGATAGATCAGCAGGGCGCTGGCGTCGATGTCGAGCGCCATCTGGGCCAGCTGCGCCTGCACCAGCGGCAGCTCCGCCATGGGCTTGCCGAACAACTCGCGCTGCGTGACGCGCGTCAGCGCCTCGTCGAGGGCGCGGCGGGCGAAACCCAGCGCGGCGGCGCCGACCGTGGTGCGGAACACATCCAGCGTGCCCATCGCGATCCTGAAGCCTTCGCCCACGGCGCCGATCAGCGCCGTGCGCTTGATGCGGCAGGCGGTGAACTTGAGGCGCGCGAGCGGGTGGGGCGCGATGACCTGGATGCGCTCGGCGACGGCCAGCCCCGGATTGTCCGCCTCGACGATGAAGGCGCTGATGCCCCGGCTGCCCTCGTCGGAAGTGCGGGCGAACACGACGTAGAAGTCGGCGATGCCGCCGTTGGAGATGTAGGTCTTCTCGCCGTTGAGCACGAAGTCGTCGCCGTCGGCGCGGGCACTGAGCGCCAGCGCGGCGACGTCCGAGCCGGCCGCGGGCTCGGTCAGCGCGAAGGCGGCGATCTTGCGGCCCGCGCGCACCGCGCCGAGGGTGTCGCGCCGCTGCGCCTCGCTGCCGAACAGGGTGATCGGACCGCTGCCCAGGCCCTGCATGGCGAAGGCGAAGTCCGCCAGGCCCGAGTGGCGCGCCAGCGTCTCGCGCACCAGGCACAGCGTGCGCACGTCGAGCTTGCCGTCGTCGGGCGCAGCGTGATTCAGCCAGCCGCCATCGCCCAGCGCGCGCACCAGGCTGCGGCAGGCGTCGTCCACGGAGCCGTGGTCGTGGCCGCCCCCGAGCCTGGCGCGGGCCCAGGCCTCCAGGTCGCCCGCGAGCTTGCGATGCCGCTCCTCGAAGAACGGCCACTGCAGGAAGGTCTGGTCGGCCATCAGTTGCCCTCGAATTTCGGCGTCTGCTTCGCCACGAATGCGTCGTAGGCGCGCTTGAAGTCCCGGGTCTGCATGCAGGTCGCCTGCGCTTTAGCCTCGGCTTCGATGGCGGCGTCGATCCCCAGGTGCCATTCGCGGTGCAGCATCCGCTTGGTCATGGCGTGGGCGAAGGTCGGACCGTCGGCGAGTTTGCGCGCCAGCGCCAGCGCTTCGGGCATGAGCTGCTCCGGCGCGACCACCTTGTTATAGAAGCCCCACTGCGCGCCTTCTTCGGCGCCCATCGAGCGGCCGGTGTAGAGCAGCTCGGCGGCGCGGCCCTGGCCGATCAGGCGGGGCAGGATGGCGCAGGCGCCCATGTCGGCGCCGGACAGGCCGACGCGCACGAACAGGAACGCGGTCCTCGCGCGCGGGGTCGCGTAACGCAGGTCCGACGCCATCGCCAGGATCGCGCCGGCGCCGGCGCAGACGCCGTCCACGGCGGCGATGATCGGCTGCGGGCAGGCGCGCATGGCCTTGACCAGCGCGCCGGTCATGCGCGTGAAGCGCAGCAGGCCGGCCGGCTTCAGCTTGGTCAGCGGGCCGATGATCTCGTGCACGTCGCCGCCGGAGCAGAAGTCGCTGCCGGCGCCGGTCAGCACCACGACCTTCACGTCTTTCGCCTTGCGCAGCGCGCCAAACGTCTGCGTCAGTTCCTGGTAGGAGTCGAAGGTGAGCGGATTCTTGCGCTCCGGCCGGTTCAGCGTGACGGTGGCGACGCCGTCCGCCAGCGCCCACAGGAAGTGCTTGGGGGTGAAGCGCATATCGGGTCGCGCCTAAGAGGCGCTCCTACACGGAGCACGGCCAGTGTAGTATAACTTTACATGTAAGGTAAATGGAGGATGGGGCGATGAAGGTCGTCTGCCTCGGGGCGGGTCCGTCGGGCCTGTACCTGGCGATTTCGCTGAAGCTGCGCGACCCCGCGCACGACGTGACCGTCTACGAGCGCAACCAGCCCGGCGACACCTACGGCTGGGGCGTGGTGTTTTCCGACCAGACCCTGGAAAACCTCGCAGCCAACGACCCGGTCAGTGCGAAGGCGATGGCCGGCGAGCTGATCCGCTGGGACTACATCGACGTCAAGATCCGCGGCCAGGTCGAGCGCTCCGGCGGCCACGGCTTCATCGGCATCGGCCGCCGCCGCATGCTGGAGATCCTGTCGCAGCGTGCGGCCGAGTTGGGTGTGAAGCAGCAGTACGGCGTCGAAGTCGACCTGAATCAATCGGGTCAGAGTCGATTGAAAAACGAGGTACAGGAAAATAAAAAGACACTGACCCGATTGATTGCGGACGCCGACCTGATCGTCGCGGCCGACGGCCTCAACTCCAGGGTGCGCAACGCCGACCTCGCCGGTTTCAAGGCCGATATCGAGATGCGGCCCAACAAGTTCGTCTGGCTCGGCACCCACCAGCGCTTCGACGACGCCTTCACCTTCATGTTCGAGGAGACGCAGCACGGCTGGATGTGGGCGCACGCCTACCAGTTCGACGCCGACACCTCGACCTTCATCGTCGAGTGCCGGCCGGAGACCTACGACCAGTGGGGCTTCGAGCGCATGTCGCACGAACAGAGCGCCGAGACCTGCCGGCGCATCTTCGAGAAGCACCTCGGCGGCCACAAACTGCTGACCAATTCCGCCCACATCCGCGGCTCGGCGTGGATCAACTTCCCGCGCGTGCTGTGCCGCAACTGGGTCCGGGGCAACGTCGTGCTCATCGGCGATGCCGCGCATACGGCGCACTTCTCGATCGGCTCGGGGACCAAGCTCGGCTTCGAGGATGCGATCAGCCTCGCCAGGCATCTCGAAAACGGTCGCGCCCAGGGGGCGCTCCTACAAGACGCCCTCAAGGCATATCAAGCCGAGCGCGAAGTCGAGGCGTTCAAGCTGCAGAGCGCGGCACGCAACTCGATGAGCTGGTTCGAGGAGATCGGGCGCTATCTCGACTACGGGACGAAACAGTTCACCTACGCACTGCTGACGCGCAGCCAGCGCGTGTCGCACGAGAACCTGCGCCTGCGCGACAAGCCCTGGCTCGAGAGCGTCGAGCGCGCCTTCGCCGCCCAGGCCGGCGCCGGCGACCAACACGTTCCGCCGATGTTCACGCCTTTCAGGTTGCGCGACATGGTCCTGCCCAACCGCATCGTGGTGTCGCCGATGTCCATGTACAGCGCCGTCGAGGGCCTGCCCGACGACTGGCACCTGGTCCATTACGGCGCGCTCGCGCGGGGCGGAGCCGGGCTGCTCTATACCGAGATGACCGATGTCTCGCGCGACGCGCGCATCTCGCCGGGCTGCGCCGGCATCTGGACCGATGCGCAGGAGGCCGCGTGGAAGCGCATCGCGGATTTCGTGCACGCACACTCGCAGGCGAAGTTCTGCCTGCAGCTCGGCCACGCGGGCCCCAAGGCCTCGACCCAGGTGGGCTGGAAAGGCAACGACGTGCCGCTGGAGTCCGGCAACTGGCAGCCGATCGGGCCGTCGGCGAACGCCTACTCGAAGATCAACCAGGTGCCGCGCGCGATGACGCGCGCCGACATGGACCGCGTGCGCGACGACTACGTGGCGGCCGCGCGGCGCGCCGGGCGCGCCGGTTTCGACATGCTCGAGCTGCACTACGCGCACGGCTACCTGATGTCGGCCTTCATCACGCCGGTCATGAACCGGCGCACCGACGAGTACGGCGGCAGCCTGGAGAATCGCCTGCGCTTTCCGCTCGAGGTGTTCAATGCGGTGCGCGCCGCGTGGCCGCAGCAGAAACCCATCGCGGTACGCATCTCCTCGAACGACTGGGTCGGCGATGCGGGCATCACGCCGGCCGAATCCGTGAAGATCGCCAGGGCCTTCAAGGCCGCCGGCGTGGACATCATGGACATCTCGGCGGGGCAGACCTCGCCCGATGCGCGCCCGGTCTACGGCCGCATGTTCCAGACCCCGTTCTCGGACCAGGTCCGCAACGACGCGCGCATCGCGACCATGGCGGTCGGCAATATCTACGAGGTGGACCACGTCAACAGCATCCTGGCGTCGGGCCGCGCGGACCTGTGCTGCCTGGCGCGGCCGCACCTGATGGACCCGAACTGGACGCTGCGCGCCGCGGCCGAGCAAGGCTATCGTGGCGAGGCCGTGAAGGTGCCGGACCAGTACCTGACCGGCTTCGACCAGTTGCAACGCAACCTCAAGCGGGCGGCGGAAATGGTGATCAATGTCTAGCAAGCTCCGTCATTCCCGCGAAAGCGGGAATCCAGGCTGGATGCCCGCGTCCGCGGGCATGACGCCGTGAAGCACGCGGTCGTCACCGGCGCCTCGCGCGGCATCGGCGCCGCGATCGTCGTTGCGCTCGAGAAACAGAACCTGCGCGTGAGCCGCATGAGCCGCAGCGATGGCGTGGACGTCACCGACCCCAACGCCGTCGCAGCCGCCTTCGCCCGCGCGCGCCAGGCGCACGGCCCGGTGGACATCCTGGTCAACAACGCCGGAGCGGTGGACTCCAAGCCGTACCTGAAGACCGGCGACCAGGAGTGGCGCGACACGCTGGCGGTGAACCTTGACGGCGCGCACTACTGCACGCGCGCGGCGCTGCCGGACATGCTCGAGCGCAAGTGGGGCCGCGTCATCAACATCGCCAGCGTCGCCGGCTTGCGCGGCTTTCCGTACGTGGCGGCCTACGTCGCGGCCAAGCACGCCGTGGTCGGCCTCACGCGCGCGCTGGCGCTGGAGTTCGCCGGCAAGGGCGTGACCTTCAACGCCATCTGCCCGGGTTATGTGGACACCGACATCGTGCGCAACGCGGTGGCCACGCTGGTGGAGAAAACCGGCCGCAGCGAAGCCGACGCGCTGGCGCAATTCGCCGGCGCCAACGCGCTTGGCCGCCTGGTGCTGCCCGAGGAAGTCGCCGAGCGCGTGACCTGGCTGATCCGCGACGACGCGGCGGGCCTCAACGGCCAGACGCTGGCGCTAGAGTGAGCGCATGACCTCCGCTCCGCTTCCAGAATTCCCCGAGCGCTTCAACCTCGCCGACTACTTCCTGTACGACCGGCTGAAGGAAGGGGTCGGCAAGAACACCGCCATCCGCTATGGCGAGCGGCGCTACAGCTACGCCAGCGTCGCCGACCGCGCGGCGAAACTCGGCGCGTACCTGCAGGGCGTCGGCCTCAAGCCCGAGGAGCGCGTCTACATCGTGCTGCCCGACACGCCGCCGTTTGCCTGGGGCATCTTCGCGACCTGGACCGCTGGCGGCGTGCTGGCGATGGGCAATCCGCTGTCGCCGCCCGAAGAGCTGAGATATGTCGCCGACTACATCCAGGCGTCGGTGTTGATCACGACGCCCGATCTGGCCGGCCCGCTCGCCGACGTGCGCCCGTACCGGGCCATCATCCTGGTGCCGTGGACACCGACCGGCGAGGACCCCGAACAGCCGGTCAAGATTCCGCCCGCGCTGCGCAACGCGAAGGTCCCGGTCGTCGCCATGGCTGACGCCATCGCCAATGCGCCGCCGCTGCCGCGCCCGCAGACGCACCGCGACGACATGGCCTGCTGGCTGTTCACCTCGGGCTCGACCGGCAAGTCCAAGGCCGCGATGCACTGCCACGGCGACTTCGCCTTCAGCACCGAGGTCTACGCCAAGCGCACCATCGGCTACCGCCGCGACGACGTGACCGTCAGCGTGCCGCGCCTGTTCTTCGGCTACGCCACCGGCACCAACCTGTGGTTCCCGTTCGCGGTCGGCGCGACCACAGCGCTGTATTCCGAGCCGGCAACGAGCGAATCGCTCGCGAACGCGATCGAAATGTACAAGCCGACCGTCGTGACCAATGTCCCGACCATGCTCGGCAAGCTGCTCGCCGAGAAGCCGGACCTCAAGATGAAGGGCGTGCGCTTCCAGCTTTCCGCGGGGGAGGCGCTGCCGCCGACGCTGCTCAAGAACGCGCTCGAGGCCTACGGCACTGACATCTACGACGGCATCGGCTCGGCCGAGATGTTCCACATCTATTGCACCAACCGCCCCGGCGACATCAAGCCAGGCTCGCTCGGGCGCGTGGTCGAGGGCTACGAGATCAGGATCCTGCCGGCGGACGCGGAGGGGCCGGGCGCCGACGAAGTGAAGCCCGGCGACACGGGAATCCTGTGGGTCAAGGGCGCCAGCGTTTCGCTCGGCTATTACCGCGACCGCGCCAAGAGCTGGAAGACCTTCCACGGAAACTGGTGCCGCACCGGCGACTTGTTCAGCAAGGATGCCGGCGGTTACCTGTGGTTCCAGGGCCGCGCCGACGACCTGTTCAAGGTCAACGGCCGCTGGGTCGCGCCGCAGGAAGTGGAGGAGTGCCTGCTGCAGCACCCGGCCGTGGCCGCGTGCGTGGTGGTGCCCTACGAGGTCGAGGGCCTGACCAAGCCCAAGGCGCTGGTGGTGCTCAAGCCCGGAGCGCGTGGCAACGCCGAGGAGTTGCAGGAGCACGTGCGCGAGCGCCGCTCGCCGCACAAGTGCCCGCGCGTCGTGGAGTTCGTGGCCGACCTGCCGCGCAACGATCGCGGCAAGGTGGACCGCAAGAAGGCGCTGCTGCTTTAAACCCTCGCGCCCGCTGGCCCATCCAACGGTCAGGCCCATCCACTGAGACCTGCCATGCCTGCGACCCGCCACCTTTGCGCCCTTCTGCTCGCCGGCGTCGCGGCCTCCGCCGCGGCCCATGACGACAACTGGTGGAGCCGGTCCGACGACGTCGGCAAAAATCCGGTCAAGCAGGCGGTCAGCGAACAGTACGACTTCAAGGCCACGGGCAGCGTCGAGGTCTGGGACATCGGCGGCAGCGTGGAGGTCAAGGCTGGCGCGGGCAACCGGGTGGCATTCACCTATGAGCGCCGCGCCGCAACGCAGCAGGACCTCGATTGCGAGACGCTGCAGTTCAAGCAGAGCGAGACGGAATTGCGCATCTGGTCCGAGCACAAGAAAGGGCGCGCCTGCCAGGTGATCCGGGCCAACGACACGCTGACCGTGACCGTGCCGCGCGGCGCTGCCGTCACCGTGCGCGACATCGGCGACTCGGTCACCGTCGCCGGCGTCGAAGGCCTGGTGCGGCTCTCGTCCGTCGGCGACAGCGTCACCATCAAGGACGCCCAGCAGGTCGAGGCCGAGTCCATCGGCGACACCATCAAGCTGGACGTGACGAAGCTGGGGAAGGCGGGCATTCGCCTCGAGAGCATCGGCGACACCGTCGAGCTCAACCTGCCGGAGAACATCGATGCGCGGCTGCGGATCGAGAGCGTGGGCGACGAGATCCGGGGCCCGGGCCTGCACCTCGACTCCGACGACGACGACTACGAGACCGTGCTCGGCGCCGGCGGCCCGGTCATCAAGATCGAGAGCGTCGGCGACAGCGTCGTCATCCGCGGGCCGCGCCTGTCGCAGCCGGAGCGCGATGAGCGGCGCGGGCGGCAGTACAACTATTACTGATCGCGCCTGAGAGGCGCTCCTACGGCAGCTCGAGGACGCCGATCGCGTCGTTGTCGGTCGGGGTGACGAGCCGGTTCGGATCGGACGACAGCGCCATCTGGTCGTCGAGCAGGTCCCCGGTCGGCGCCTTCAGGTTGCCGAGCGAATTGCCGTCCAGGTCCAGCAGCTGGATGTCGTGGGGGTTGCCGGACGGGATGCGCGAGCCGCAGATCAGCAGCCCGTCGTCACGCGCCAGTGCGTTGTTCGGGGTGCCGACGGCGTTGACCGCCCACAGCCGCTGCTTTTGCGTGCCGTCGTAGAGCCGGCATTCGTCAGTGCCGGAGACCGCCGCCAGGTAGCGCGCGTTGTCCGCGGTCAACGCCATGGCCTGGACGTTGCCCGAGTCCGTTCCATCGACGGCGTGAAGCGCCTGCGATTTCACGAGGCCGCCGATGGGCAGCGCGGTGAAGTCCAGCGTGTAGCCGTTGTAGCTGTGCCCGGGGCCGGAGTTGTCGACCACGAAGACGGTGCGATCGTCGCCCGCAGCCGCGATGTCCGGCCCGAAGCCGAAGACCCAGTTCGCCTGCAGCGGCGTGACCATCGGGTGGCCCTTGATGCGCACGTACCCGACCCGCGAGCCGGGGCTGCGGCGCAGCGTCTCGACGACCTGGCCGGTGGCCACGTCGATGCCCGCCACGTCGAATTGCCCCGGATTGGTGTCGGGCACGTACACGGTCCGCCCGTCGGTGCTCACCGCCATGCCGCCGGTGTCCGAGTAGGGCAGGGAGAACGTCGAGACCAGCGCGCCCGTGTAGGTGTTGAACGTGCGCAGCGTGCCGTTGCGGCTGGCGTGGACGTACGGGAACACGGGATTGACCACGCTATTGTCGAACGGCGCGCCGATCGCGAGCAGGCCCGGATCGGCGCTGGCCGGCCACAGGCCGACCGTGACGGTCTCCTGGTTCTGGACCTCGGGATCGGACGAGCTGATGGTCACCGTGGCGGAATGCACGGCGTCCTGCGTGAGCCCCGTCGTGTCCGCCTGCAGGTTCAGCGCGCCCCCGGTCAGGCCCGAAGGCGTGACCGTGAGCCACGCCTGGTCGGAAACGGCCGTCCAGGGAATCGTCAGCAGGTCGCGCGAGCTGAGCACCTGCACGTTGGCCGACAGGCGGTTGCGGGCCGGCATCTCGTAGAACGCGACGCCGTTGTCCACCACGTAGATGCGGTTCTCCTCGTGGTTCAGCGTCACGAACACGTTGCGGGTCACCGTCTGGCCCAGCACGTCGAACTGCAGGGTCAGGTGCGCGTCGTAGATGCCCGAGGCCAGGGCGTCACGGTCGGAGTCGAGGACGATTAGGTCGCCACTGCCGTCCACCGTGCCGGAGGTCTTCGACAGCTCGAGCCAGTCCACATTATTCGGCACCAGGGTGATGTTGGAGAGAATCCAGGGATACGCGTTGGTGCCGGTGTCGAGGGAGAAGGCGTAGTTCTGCGGCGAGACGTCGAGCCCGTCGCTGCCGCCGAGCGTGAACGTCGACGGCGCGGTGAGCGCCGGTTCTCCCACCTGCAGCGTCAGGATCAGTGCGGAGGTCTGGGCCGGGTTGTCCGCATTCACCAGCAGGATGCGCGCCTCGCGCGCTCCCAGGCCCAGGCCCGCGGAATCAACGTTGATCGGGATCGTGGCGTCGCCTTGCTGGGTGCCGGCCGGAACCGTGGCCCACGCTGCATCGGACGTGACCTGCCAGCGTTTGCCGGTGGCCAGCACGTCCGCGTTGACCGTGTGCGACTGGTCGGAGTGCCCCCAGACCGCATTCACGTACAGGCGGCCCGTCGAAAACATGAAGGCCGCGGACGTCTGGCTGCCGCTGTCGCCCCCGCCGCTGCTGCAGGCCGTCAGGAACACACCCGTTATCGCGGCCGCAGCCGCATGGCGATAGCTCAACGAGGACCCCCCCTCGTAAGGCGGCCATTGTCCAAGACCGGAGCCGGACCGGCAATTGGGGGAAAGTGCCTATTCGCCCTTGGCGCCGGCGAACCCGACGTCGTCGAAGTACAGGGTCGTCGTGCGGCCCATGGAGTGGTTCAGGCATTGCAACAGTCCCAACTGGACCGAGGCCACCCTGGGGTCATCGTTCAGGTAGCGCAGCTCGAGCAGGTCCCAGCCGCGCCCACCCGGGCGCTCGCGCGAGCAGCCCGTGCTGCGGCCGCCGAGCCAGGTGCCGGACTTGTCGTAGAGCCCGATGTCGAGCCAGGCGCTGGCCCCATCCGGGCTCGCGGCATAGGCACGAAACAGGTAGGTGCGGCCCGGCGTCACGGCATAGCGCCGCGTTCCCTGCCAGCCCGGCCAGCCGCGGTTGGCCGCGGAGCTGGCCTGGGAGAACAACGCGAAGCTGCCGCCGTGCGCACCGTCGGTGCTGCGCGCGCCGATGCCATCGCCGCCGCGCGCGTCGAAGGCGAACACCGGGTATTCCCCTTCCTCGAAGGAAGTCTCGACCGGCAGGGCGTCGAGCTCTGCCGTCGGGGCTGGCGATTTGGCGGCAGGCGCCGGTTTTGCTACCGGCGCGGGCTGCGGCGTTGGTCTTGGTGCGGGCTCCGCCGGAGGCGGCGCTTGCGCCATCACGGGCGCGGGCTGCGGCGAGGAGGTCGTACTGATCAACCAGCGCAGTACGCCACCCCTGGAGAACGCGTACTCGACGAACAGGGCCAGCGTGATGACCACGACGGCCATCAGGAACCTGATGCCGGCGTTGCCGCGGTTCTTCAGGTTTGGGCCTTGTTGTAGTGCTTCAGGATCCGGGTGATGTAGCTCTGCGTGTCCGGATACGGCGGCACGCCGTCGAAAGCCTCCACCGTCGATGGTCCCGCGTTGTAGGCGGCCAGCCCGAGCTTCAGGTCGTTGTTGAAGCGCACCAGCATCTTGGCGAGGTAGCGCACGCCGCCGTCGATGTTTTGATGCGGATCGAAACTGTCGTTCACACCCAGTTCCCGGGCGGTGACCGCCGTGAGCTGCATCAGCCCGCGCGCGCCGGAACGCGACACGGCCTTCTTGTCGTAGCAGGACTCCACGCGGATGACCGCGCTCACCAGCTTCGGCGACAGGCCGTGCTTGACGGAGACCTTCTGGATGATCGGCTCGTACAGCGCGGCCCGCTTCTGCATGGACGCCTCGGTCAGGCCGGCGCACGAGGCGGTGGCGGTCTGGCGCCCGTGCTTGGGAATGCGCGTGAAGCTGCCGCTGGCGGGCTTGCGGTCGGAGAAGCTGCGGATGCCGTTGTCGCGCTGGATGTAAATCCAGTCGTCGGCGTGCGCGGGCAGGGCGCACAGCGCCGCCGCCAGTCCCAGAGACAATCCTCGAATCGGTCCCCAAATCCCCATGCAAACCCCCGTGCCACAGGGGGAATATTACCCCTGCGGAGGTCGGCCCGTAGACCCGGCCAACTAGTCGGGGATTTCGAGGATTCCGATCACGCCCGCGTCCGTCGGCACGACGAGCCGCGACGGGTCGGAAGCGATGGCCATCTCATCGTCCAGCAGCGCGCCGGTGGGCGAACTCAGCGTGCCGAGCGCATTTCCATCCAGGTCGAGCAGCTGGATGTCGGGGCCCTCTGCGGCCACGTTCGACCCGCACAGGAGCAACCCGTCGGATCGCGCGAGAGTGTTGTTCGGCGTGCCGAGGGCCGGCACGGCCCACAACTGCTCCCTCTGCGGCGAGTCGTGAAGGCGGCACTCGTCGGCGCTGGTAATGGCCAGGAGGATCCGCTCGGCGTCCACCATGGCCAATGCCCCTGTTTGCCCACTCTCGGGAGGAACCTGAGGCAGCGAGATCGACGTGACCGTCAGGGGAGGACTCGCAAGTGCCGAATAATCGAGCGTGACACCGCCGTACTGGAAGGTGTCGTCGGGGAAGTTCACGCCCGCAAAAAGCGTGCGCCCGTCGCGGGTGGCCGCGAACAGCGGCGAACTGAGGAAACCGGTGCCCTGGGTGGACGACGTCAGGATCGGATGGCCCTTGACCCGCAGGTAGGCGAGCCTCCCGAGTCCGCGCAACGCAGTAGACACAACGTCTCCCGAAGCGACGTCGACGCCGGAAATCTGGCTGTGCGCGGCGTTCCCCACGTACAGCGTCAACCCGTCCGAGCTGATGGCGAGGTCCCCCGATTGCGCGTAGGGCGAAGGCAGCGTCGACACCAGCGCGCCCGTGTAGACGTTGTACGTGCGCAGCTCGTCATCGTCGCTGACATGCACATACGGGAGGACGGGGTTCGCGGCCGTGTCGGCAAACGCCGTGCTGATGGTGACGTCGCCGGGGTCCGTGCTGCCTTTCCAGAGCGCGACCGTGACAGTTTCCTCGTTGTCGAATCCCTCGGCTGCAATCGTGACCGTGGCGACGTGCACGCCGTCCGCCGCGAGGCCGGTCGGGTCCGCCTGCAGGCTCAGCGCCCCGCCCGTGAGCCCTGCGGGCGTGACGCTCAACCACGGCTGGTCCGACTCCGCCGTCCATGCAACGTCGGTCTGGTCCCACGAGGTGTGCACGCTCACCTGGCCCGCGAGCAGGCTGCGCGACGGCAGCGCATGAAGCGCCACGCCGTTCTGCACGGCGTAGATGAGGTTCTCCTCGAAGTTCAAGCGCACAGGCACCGTGGCCGTGACGACCTCATCAAGGACCTGGAACGAAAGCGTGAACGTCGCTTCGTAAACGCCCGGAGGCAGCAGGTCACGCGCTGCGTCCGTGGCAAACACGTCTCCGGATGCGCCCGCCATGCCCGAGGTCTTGGAGAACGTCAACCATTCAGCAGGCGTGAACGCGCCGTAGGCAACGTTCGTAATCGACCACGGGTATTGGTTTGTGCCCGTGTCGAGCGAGAACGCGAAATCCCTCGGGGACGCTTCGCGCCCGTTCACGCCGCCAATCACGAAGAAGGGGAACGAGGAGGGCGGCGCCGTCACCTCGGGGTAGCGGACAGTGAGTCCGACGACGACCTCATCGGTCTCCGCCGGCTCGTCGACGTTCACGATCTGGAGGGTCGCTTGGTAGTCCCCGGGCGCCAGCCCTGCCGAATCGACCATGACCGACAGCGTCGCCGATCCTTCCTGCACGCCGGACGGCAGCGTTATCCAGGGCGCCGTCGTGGAGACCTGCCAGCGCTCGCCGTTGGCCGTTACCGGCACGCCGACGGTGGCGGTATGCGAGGAGTGCCCGAAGGTGGCGTCGGGTGCATTGACCGCGCTCGCTCCGAACGAAACGGGTTCCTCGACGGTCAGCGTGACTTGCACCGGCTTGGTGATCAGGATGTTCAGGCCCGCATCGCGGCCATGGAAATTGATCAGCGCCGAGTAGGTTCCGCCTGGCAGATCCGTGTCGGTGATGACGAACGTGACCTTCAGGTTTTTGTCGCTCGTCCACACGCCGTCGATGGCGAGCCAGTCTGGAGGGGTCCCTGGGATGGAGTAGGCCACCTGGGTCACCGGACCGCCGACGATGATCTCGATGCTTTGCTGCGCGGGCGGGGGGGCGCCACGATCGGCTGCGAACGGCAGGGAGGCAGTCGACAAAGAGAGGGAGGGCCCGGTGAAGCCGCCGCCGCCACCACCGCCGCCACCGCCCCCGCAAGCGCCGAGCAACAGCGCTGCCAGTAATGTGCAAAGCCTGTTCACAGTCCCGACCCCAATAAGAAGCCGAGAGTCTAGCGGCGTCGGCATCGGCCGCCAACAACCAGGCCGGCGCGGTCCACGGCGGCCCTATACTCGCTTGCGCTTTGCAAGTAGCAACCAACAACGGAGACCCTGTGCCCAAGCTCAAACTCACCTATTTCGATTTCGACGGCGGCCGCGGCGAGCCCGCGCGCCTGGCGCTGACCCTCGGCAGCGTGGCGTTCGAGGACAAGCGCATCCCGGGCAAGGAGTGGCCCGGCTTTCGTGACCAGACGCCGTTCCAGCAGATGCCGACGCTCGAGGTGGACGGCAAGCTCGTCACGCAGTCGAACAGCATCAATCGCTACGTCGGCAAGCTGGCCGGCCTGTACCCCAAGGATGACTGGCAGGCGCTGCTGTGCGACGAGGCCATGGACGCGGCCGAGGACATCAGCTCCCAGATCGCCAACACCATCGACCTGCCGGACGACCAGAAAAAGAAGACGCGCGAGGAACTCGCGGCCGGGCCGCTGACGCGCTTCCTCAAGACCTTTGAGGCCAAGCTCAAGGCCGCCGGCGGCGAGTACTTCGCCGACCAGCGCCTGACCGTGGCGGACCTCAAGGTATTCATGTGGATACGCTGGGTGCGCTCGGGCGTGCTCGACCACATCCCGAAGGACCTCGCCGATCGCATCGCGCCGGGGCTGGTCAAGCACTTCGAGCGCGTCAGCTCGCACCCGAAGGTCGCGGAGTACTACAAGGCGCGCAAACGCGCGTAAGCCTCAGGACTCCGGCGCCTCGCTGATCCATTGGCGGGCGCCGGAGCGTTGTTCGATCAGCGCCTCGATTTCTTCCAGGCGATCCGGGGCATCGCGGCAGCCCAGGTAGTGGTCCACCGCGACGCGCCGGTTGCCGTCATCCACCTCGAAGCGCCGGGACGGGTGATCGGTAGCGTAGCGCGCGCAGCTCTTGGATCCCGGCGTGTACGACGGCGCAAGCTCGAAGGCGCCGAGCGCATCCAGTTCTTCAAGAAGCCTGG
The DNA here is from genome assembly GCA_031396115.1 of Gammaproteobacteria bacterium. Taxonomy (GTDB): domain Bacteria; phylum Pseudomonadota; class Gammaproteobacteria; order Nevskiales; family Nevskiaceae; genus JACPFV01. The sequence continues at coordinate 17,879 of JANNKD010000009.1, read as the reverse complement.
CCAGCGTGCCGGCCGCGAGCTGCCGCTCGTGGCGGCCGCGCTGCGCCACGTGGCGCTCGCCCTCGAACACGGCCACGTCGCGCGCATCCACCGTCACGCGATAAACCGGGCAGGCCCCGAAGCAGGGGCCGGCCTGGAGCGTCACATGCGCGTCGGCTGACAACGGCGGCTTCGCGGCACAGGCGACCAGCGCCAGCGCCGCGATGCCGGCGAGCCTTCTCAAGCCGCCAGCTGCCGGCGGCGCCGCAGCAGTGCGAGCAGGCCCAGCAGCGCGAGTTCGCCGCCGAGGGCGCCACCACCGCCGCCACCACCGCCACCGCCACCGCCGCCACCACCGCCGGCGACGTTCGTGATCGTCACGATCACGTCGTCGGTGACGCTGTCGGTGCCGTCGTTCACGGTGAGGCGCAACGTCACCGGCGTGTCGGCCGAGACAGTGGGCGCGGTGAAGCTCGGCGTCAGCGTGTTGCCGTTGGTGAACGTGATGGCCGGCCCGCCAACGCTGACCTTGGCCCAGGAGACCGCAAGCGTGTCGTCCTCGAAGTCGTCCACCGTGCCGGTCAGGCTGACCAGCGCGCCTTCGGCGGCGGTCTGGGGCAAGCCAGCGTCCACGTTCGGCGCATGGTTCAGGCACACGCCGTTCTCGGTCACGATGCCGCTGAACACCGGCGCCGCGTTGCCGTTGAGCGTGACGTCGTCGATCACCCAGCCGAACGCGCCGACGGAGATGTCCGTGTCGAGGCGGAACCGGAATTGCACCGTATCGCCCGCCAGGGCGTTGCCGAACGACAGCGTCGTGACTTCGATGCCGCCGTTGGTGTCGACGAACGCGAGGCGGTCGCCTTCCGGAAAGGCCGTTGACACCCCGTTGTAGCCGGTGCCCGGGGTGAAGGTTCCACCGGCGGCGGCGGCCGTGACGTCCAGCCAGGCGCCGCCGTCGATGCTGATCTCCACCACGGCGCCGTCGAAGAAGACGCTGCCCGGCTCCTCGAGCTCGTAGAAGTGGCTGAACGTCATGCTGAACGCGCCGTTGACGTCGAATGCCGGCGTCGTCAGCCTCGAGCTGTTCGTCGTGCTGTTGTTCTGGGCGTACCAGACCTGCCCGGAGCCGAACGTGGAATCGAGATCCTCGATCACCCAGCCCGGGCCGCTCGCCGGGTTGGATATCGTGGGAGTCCAGTCGGTTTGGGACGCTTCCGCGGACTCCATGTCGTCGAAGCTGCGCGTCGCCCCGAGGTCGAGGTTGACGTTGAGCACCTCCGTCACCGTCGCGGGCTCGAACACCGCGTCCGGCGGGCCCCCAGCCTGCGGGAACGTGAGCGTCAGCGTCAGCGGCTCCGCGGTGGCGCCGGCGCTGTTGAGCAACAGCGGCAGCTCGACCGTGAACGTGTCGCCGACCGGCAGCGCCGGCAGCGTCACGAGCCCGCCGTTGGGCAGCGTGGTGTTGCCGTCGGTGCTGACCTGGATCGTTGCGCCCGCGGGAAGGTCCAGCGTGCCGCTGCTGGAGACGCCGAAGCTCAGCAGGATCGTCTCGCCTGGATCGAGCGCCTGATCGACGTCGCAGTAGCCCTCGGGCTTGTCTTCGTACTGGAAGTTGAACTGCAGGTCGCTAATCGTGTACTGCGCGGCGAACGGAACGTAGCTCTCGGTGACGCCGACGTTGTCCTGGCTGTCGCGATCGGGAGCGATGGCGCCGGCGCCGATGCCGCGCCTGGCGAATGCCTCGGCGATGAGCTCGAAGTCGTCCTGGTCCGTCGCCCGGGCCGCCGCAAGGATGCCGTCGCGCGCCTCGATGAAGGTCGGCGTGATCGACAGGGTCTTGAGGCCCGCGATCACATAATCCTGCATGCGCGCCTGGGCTTCGGCGAAGGTGTAGCGCGGGTCGTTGAGCAGCGCCGCGTAGACCTCCCACAGCATGTTGGCCCAGATCTCGCCGGCGCTGTGCACCTCGGAGTTCGAGGCGCCGCTGGCGCCGAACGCGAGCGGCGTGGTGTTCGGCAGCGGCACCCCGTCCTGGATGTGCTGGAAGGTCAGCGGGTTGACGGCGAAGTCCGTCGAGTAGGGCGCGCGGCGGATGCCGAAGTACGCGCTGTTGTCGACGTACGCGCCGGTGCCGTAGGCGCCTCCGAAACCGGCGTTGCCGGCGATGCCGTCCTCGCCGGAGCGCACGAACAGCATCATCGAAGCGAAGTCGCTCCAGCCCTCGCCCATGCCGCCGCCCTGCTGGTTGAACAGGCCGAAGGCGTCATTCACCAGGCGATTGCTGACGTGGTGGAAGTACTCGTGGGCGACGATGCCGTTGTCGAGGGCCGCGTCGCGATCCACGCCCGCCGTGCGGCTCATCGTCACCGTCACGGTGCCGCCGCCGAGCGCGGTCTTGATCTGCTCGCCGTCCTCGAACGACACCGACATTACCGGGATGAACACCGTCGGGTCGGTCCCGCTCATGCCGATCGGTCCGTCGTTCGGCACGTTGTTGACGATGATCGCGCCGGTCGCGCCGGCGGTCTGCGCGTTCTTGGCCTTCACGGTGAAGTCGCAACTGCCGCGGTCGATCACCGCAATACCGACCATGCCGATGACACTCTGGCAGGCGTCGGTCACCGGGATCACCGTGTCGTTTACAAGCGAGACGCCGCTCGAAAGCACGAAGTCCTGGTCGCCGAACTCGGCGATGCCGGTGTTGAACGTGCCGAGCGCAGGGCTGGTGACCTCGAGCGACGCGGTGCCGCCGTCGAACAGGTACATCTGCATGATCGGCGACTCGCCATCCCCCGGCGTGAACATGTTGGCGTTGTTGCGGCCGGAGAAATCCTGTGACTCGGCGAGGATCGGGTCGTCGTCGAGGCCGCCGCGGCCCTGGTTGGTGACCTGCGCATTGCCGGCCGCCTCGTTGAAGCCATGGTCGTACCAGAAGTCGTGCAGCCAGCTCATCAGGAAGAACATGTTGACGACGCCAGCATGGCGCGCCGTCGTCGTGGAGGGATCGGCGTCCGCGGTCGAGGGGTAGTCGAATACGCGGCTAGCCGTTTGCGGCGTGTACGCATCGCCGCCGACGCCGTCCGGCGCGTTGACGTCGGAGTACGCGCGCACGCTCTGGCCCTGGGTGTTCGCCGCCGCGCTGCCAAGCCACGGGTCGAGCGTCGAGATCGGGCCGTTGTTGAGGGTGATCAGGTTGGACGCAGCCGGCACGCGCAACGGGTTGTCGCCGGGGCCGGCGCCGGGGAACGGCGCGCGGCCGTTGCCGAGCGGGCCGTCGAATGGCGTGTACGGCGTGGTGGCGTCGGCATAGGCGCGATACGTGGCATCCACGTCGGCCGTGAGGTTCTTGCGCACGAGGATCGAGCCGTCCGCCGCGGATACGAGGTAGCCGTAGCCGAGCGGGTGGACGCCGTCGAACTGCGCGGCCCGGATTGAAAGCCGGTAAGCGGGGATCATGCCGCCGGCGGCGGCGTAATACATGCGATCGACCTTCGGCTGTGCCTGGATCAGGCGCAGGCCAGGGACCTTCGAGTTGCGGCCAAGGTCACGCAGCGCGGCCTCGGTCGCCGCACCCGTGTCGAGCTCGAAACCCGCCGGCGTCGCCGACCGGGAGAGAACGCCGGACGCGACGGGGCGGGTCTTCGCGAAGCCGCCGGTGTAGGCGACGGGCTTGAGGTTGCGGTCCATGACCACGTTGACCTGGGCGCCGAATACGTCGAGGCCCTCATGCTTCTGCTGGTAGCGCGCGATGATCGGGCCGCGGCCCAGGTCGTGCAGCTCGCGCAGCTCCGCCACCTCGGCCTGGGCGTTGGTGATGCCCAGCTTGCCGGCAGCGCCGCGCAACGCGGTGCGCGAGGCGGCATCGGCGCGCTTGTCATAGGCCAAGGGGGACAGCGGCAGCGCGGGGCCGCGCTCGTTTGCCCACTGGAACCGCGGTGCGGTGGCGCGCGGCGAGGCCTTCTTGAGCAGGTAATTCGGCGGGCTGACGCCGGTGGCGGAACCGGTAGCAAAAGCGAGCAGCGCGGCAGCCGCGCCGGTAGCCAGACGTTTCATGGTGGGAGCCCCCTCGACAAGGCGCGTAGCTTGCCCTTTTTCCCTCGACTGACGCGACTCTCATGGCGGGTTACGAGGTCACCCGGCAACGGGGTTCGCCGGGAACGCGCATACTGTCGCCGGGCCCACGTGTCGTGGTCCCCACGCCCTTCGGAGAGTCATTTATGGCCCGCGTCACCATCCAGGATTGCCTGCTGCGAGTCTCCAGCCGTTTCGACCTGACCATGGTCGCGGCCAAGCGCGCGCGCCAACTCACGCGCGGCGCCGAATCGAAGCTGCCCTGGGACGGACACAAGTCCACGGTGCTGGCGCTCAAGGAAATCGCGGACGGCTACATCACTGCCGACGTGCTCAAGGAGGCGGACCTGCCCGTGATCAAGCCGGAGCGGGCCGAATTCGAGCCGCTCGATATCGACTGGGTCAAGTGAACCATGCCTAAGCCGAATTACCGGTTCGACAAGCGCCAGCGCGAGCTGGCCAAGCAGAAAAAGAAAGAAGAAAAGCGCCTGAAGAAGGAAGCGCGCAAGGCCGCGGAGCTTCCGTCCGAGACCGAACCGGGCGCCACGCCGCAAAGCTGACGCCATCGCCGCCCTCGCAGAGGGCGCATAATGGACCCGTGCACACTTCGTGTGCCCTCACGCTCCCAGTCGCTGTCTGGCGGCGCGCCGCCCCTGCAGCGCAGTCCTCCTGGAGCATTTCATGGCCGATGCCACCATTCTTACGTCCGTGCTCGCGCACGGCGGCCGTACCGGCCGTTACGGCGAATTCACCATCGTCTACATGCACGGCTGCACGTTCATCACCACGCCGATGGAATTCATGCAGCAGCAGAGTTGGGCGCGCGCCCGCACGTCGACCGGCAATCCTTCGCGCGACCGCACGGCGTTCATCGAGCGCTTCGAGACGGTGCTGGGGCGATCCGGCTCCGGCGTCACCACGCGCGGCAACCGCTCGGTGCTGTCCCGCATCGTCAAGGCCATGAAGGCCAGCTCGATCTTTCTCGAGGAGTGGATGGTTCCGCGCGATCTCGACGGGGGCATGGAGACGAAGAGGCCCAAGGGCTGGGTTTCGCCCGCCATGTCGCGTGCGGCCGCAGCGGCTGCGGCCGTAGCGGCGGCGGCAGCAGCAGCTGCTGCTGCATCCGTAACGGCTGCGCCGGCTGTGCCGGCTGTGCTCATCGTGGCTGCGGTGGTTGCCATTGGCGCGGCCTTGCCGGCCATCAATGGGCCGGTGTTGCCGGCGGCCAGTGACGCAGTGCCGCCCGACGTGACGCCGCCCCTGGCTAAATAGCGGGCACAAAAAAGCCGCGGTTTGGGCCGCGGCTTTCTTGTTTCCAGCTACCGTTTAGAGCGGCTGAATCTTCGTCGCCTGCATGCCCTTGGGGCCACGCACCGCGACGTACTGCACCTTCTGGCCCTCGGCGAGCGACTTGAAGCTCGCGCCGCCCTGGATTTCCTTGAAGTGGGCGAAGAGGTCGTCGCCACCAGCGGCCGGCGTGATGAAGCCGAAGCCCTTGGCGTCGTTGAACCACTTAACGGTACCGGTCTGAATATCTGACATTTGCAATTTCCTTCGTGTGTGATCGCGCGTGCCGAAATGGCATGCACGGCCTGCAGCGGTCAAGGAAAGAGCTTGGAGTTCACGCGCCGAAAGCGCGGAGAAACAACGAACAACATTCTTTGAATGGTGCAGCGGCGCGCAGATTACGCGAGTCTGGGGCGCTTGTCGAATTTCACCATTTGCGCCTCACCGCCTGGCTGACCAGCATGCGGATCAGCGCCGGGTAGGGAATGCCGACCTTGTAGGCCGACTGCGCCACCTCGTCGTCGCGCGCGATGTTGGGGTTGGCGTTGGGCTCGATCACGTAAACCTGCCCGGCCGCGGTCACGCGCAGGTCGAAACGGGCGTAGGAGCGGATGTTCAGCGCGCGGTAGGCGCGCTTGGCGGTGTCGTGGATGGTCGCCGCCAGGCCGTTGCTCAGGCCGGCGAAGGTGTTCTTGATGCCCCACCGCTTGCGATAGGCGTCGTCCCACTTGGCCTTGTAGGTGGCGATGCGCGGCTCGTCGTCCGACATCTGGCCGAAGTGCATCTCGCGCGGCGGCAGCACGCGCAGGCGGGCATCGCCGATCACGCTGACGTACAGCTCGCGGCCCTCGATGTATTCCTCGGCGATGGCGTCCCGGTCCATGCGCTGGTGGATCATGTTGACGCGCTCGACGAGCTGGTCCTGGTCGTCCACCACCGAGGCCTGCGAGATGCCGCGGCTGGCCTCCTCCGTCAGCGGCTTCACGATGCACGGGAATTTCACCGTGGCCGGCATCCACACCAGGCCGCCGCGGTAGAAGGTGTGGAAGCGCGGCGTGCGCACCCGGTGGAAGCGCAGGATCTTCTTGCACATCGCCTTGTCGTTGCACAGGAACAGCGCCGCCGAGGACGCGCCGGTGTGCGGCACTCCCAGCATCTCGATCAGCGCGACGATGTTCTTGTCCCAGTGCGTGACGTTGTGGAACAGCTCGACCAGGTTGAAGATCAGGTCGGGTTGGTACTCCTTGACCTCGTCCAGCAACGGCTGCACGTCGTCGAACAGGCCCAGCAGCCGCACTTCGTGGCCGTTGTCGACCAGCGCGCGGTGCACGTCGCCTTCGGTCGCGTAGTTCTCCTTGTCGGCGAACTCGTCGTCGTAATCGTGGCCGCGCGGGAAGGCCTCGGGGACGTCGAACAGGAGCAGTACCTTCATCAGTCTTTCGGGGTCCGGCCGCGCAGGCTGGTGGTGTAGCGGTAGTTCATGAGCAGCGTGGTGAGGTAGGTGGCGAGCTGGAGCACCACGATCGGCTCCGGGTCCTCGGTCACCAGGCGCAGCGCGCGGGCGCGCTGGGTGATGGCCTTGAACACCTCGTTGACCATGAAGCGGCGCTCGCGGGTCCAGCCCGCCACCGAGATCAGCAAGGTCTTGCGATACGCGGTCAGGATCCTGGCCACCGGCTTGCGCGTTTCACCCTGGACGGCGCCCTGCACGAACATGCGCCGCAGGTTCTCGTCGTGGAAATCCGGGTAGTTCTCCGCCGCGGCGAAGCGCCGGCGCTTGTAGAAGCGCCGCAGCGTGCTCCTGATCTTGGCGGCCTTCCAGTACGGGCGGCCGCGGCGCACCGGCGGCGCCTTGCCGGCGATGCCGGCCATGAGCTGGTCCACGAACTCGAGCTTGTCGAGCGCCTTCCAGCCGCGGTACTGCTTGCGCCAGTCCAGGCCCGGCGTCAGCCACACGGCGAAGGTCTCGACGAAATCCTCGTCCGGGTGGTACTGCGCGTAGTAGAAGTCGAGGTGCCGCACGAAGCTCTTGCTGTACGGGCGGAAGCGGTAGGTGTCCTCGTAGGGCGCGGTGGAGCTGCCGAACACCTTCTTCCAGCTGCGCTTCCGGTGCAGGCCGTAGGCGTAGGAGAGTGCATGGCCGGCCTCGTGGCGCAGCAGTTTCATGCACCAGCTCTCGGTCTCGCCCTCGGCCTCGAGCATCATCTTCTTCTCGAGCTCGACCAGCCGCGGGTGGGCGAGGAAGAAGGGGATGCCGACGACCGGCTCGTCCTCGGGCGTGAGCCACTCGTCGGCGAGGTAGCACCGCGGCTGGAACACGATGCCGCGGGCCTTGAGCTCGCGATGGAGCTGGGCCACGCACTTCTCCAGCCAGGTGCCCTCGATGGCGAGCGGCAGGTCGCAGATGCGCAGGTCCAGCAGCTGCTCTTCGGGCAGCGTGGCCAGGTCGAGCGCGGACTTCCCGGCGTCGTTCATGCCGGACATTCTGTCATTCCGGCGGGTTGCGTCCCCCGTGCCGCGGCAGCCTCCCGGGGGAGGGGGCTGGGAGGCTGCCGCTCAGCCAGTACGCGCTACTGGTCGCCCAACAGGCCGATCGGACCGCCGTCGTTGCGCGTGATGGCGATGGTGGCCGAGCGCGGACGCGAGCTGCCGCCATCCGGCCAGTGGCTGCTCGGCGCCGCAAACGTGCCGCCTTCGCCGGGATGCTGGATGTTCACGAACATCGTGCGCTCGTCGGGCGTCATGCACACGCCGGTGATTTCGCAGTCCTTCGGCCCGACCAGGAAGCGGCGCAGGTTGTCACCGGTGGCCGGAGCCCCTGCCACGGTGGGCTGCGAGCCGATCATCGTCGCCCCGCCATCACCCACGCTGCCGGGCACGGCCGCCAGCATCATGCAGTTGGTGACGTCGGTGTACGCGCCGTCGTCGGTCTGGATCCACAGCAGGCCGCGCGGGTCGAACCACAGGCCGTCCGGGCTCGAGAAGTCGTTGTCGGCGGACAGGCCCGAGACGTTGACGTCGGCCGGGTAGGCGGCGCGCGAGCCGAACAGGTAGATGTCCCACACGAAGGTCAGCGCATCGGCGGTGCCGCCGTCCTCGCGCCAGCGGATGATGTGGCCGTTGACGTTGCCGTTGAGGCTGGTCGTGGTCGAGCCGGTGGTCGCGTCGTAGTTGCGCGGATTGGCCGCGTTCGGGCCCGGGTTGCTGCCGATGCCGCGGTTGGTGTTGTTGGTGAGCGTCAGGTAGACCTCGCCGGTCTGCGGGTGCACCGCGGCCCACTCCGGGCGATCCATCTTGGTGGCGCCCACGGAATCGGCGGCGAGGCGCGTGTTGACCAGCACCGCGGCCTGGCTGGCGAACGGATAGACCGCGTTGGAGGCGGTGAGCCCGTTCACGCCATGGGCCAACTCGATCCAGTCGCCGGTGCCGTCCTCGTTGAAGCGCGCCACGTACAGCGTGCCTTGGTCCATGTAGGCGTCGCCGGCGGCGAGCCCGCGAGCAGCCGGGTCGTAGCCGCGCGCCGACACGAACTTGTACATGTACTCGAAGCGCGCGTCGTCGCCCATGTAGAACACCACCGGCTCGCCCGGTTTGACCGCGCCGACCCAGCAGCCCTCGTGCCCCATGCGGCCCAGCGCGGTGCGCTTGCGTGGCGCCGCCGCCGGATTGAACGGGTCGATCTCGACCACCCAGCCGAAAGTGTTCGGCTCGTTGCGGTAGTCGTCCGAGCCGTCGGCCGAGGCACCGAGCTTGCTGCAGTTCCAGCGCTGGTAGGCGTCACCGGCAACCGAGGCCCAGTTGTTGGCGCCGGATGCGCCCGGGGTGATGCCGTAGCGCGCCAGCGACTTGTTCTCGGCCGAGGTGCGGTTGGGCGCATCGGTGGAGGCGCGGCGGAAGTAGCCGTTCCAGTTCTCCTCGCAGGTCAGGTACGTGCCCCAGGGCGTGACGCCGTTGGCGCAGTTGTTGATCGTCCCGCGCGTGGTCAGGCCCGCCGGATCGTACTGGGTGATGCTGAACGCGCTGCCCGCCACCGCTCCGCGCAGTTCCATCGGCGTGAGCGGCGTGATGCGGCGGTTCAGGGCGGAGTCCCGCACCACTTCAAACGGGCCGCCGCCGTGCTTGCTGACCTCGATAATCGCCACGCCGTGCGCGGCGATCTCCTTGTCCACCTGCGCCTGCGGCCGTGGGGAGGACTGCCCGGTGGGGTGGAGATACGTGGAGGTGATGTTCTCGTGGTTCATTGCCAGCAGGCCGCGCTGCGAATTGCCCCGGGCCCATTTGCCGCTGCCGCCGAGGCCGAAGTAGGCGATGGCGTCGTGATGGTCGCCGGCGCGAAGGTGCATGTCGGCGTCGGTCCCGTCATTGACGTACGCGGCAACCGCGGCGGAGATCGGATCGCCGGTGCGGAACAGCACGTGCGCGCTGTAACCGGCGGGCAGAGTCACGACGTCGAGCAGACTCCGCGACACGGCCTCGAAGCCGAGCTTGAGATTGCGGCCCCTGGCCTGCGCCTGACCCGGCGCGAGGAATGCGAAGCTGCCGAACAGCGCGGCGCTGGCTGCGCTCACGCCGCCTTGCAGGATCTGGCGGCGGGAGACGGCGGCTTGCAACACGTCGCCAAAGTAGCGGTTGCTCGAGTGGTTGGTGGGGGCTTCGTCGTCGTGATGCATGGCGCACTCCGGAGGCTTGATCTGGTGTGGTCTGGTGTGCGCACGCTAGTGACCGAGTGTGACTGCGCCTTTACGGTTCGTTGACAAAGCGTCCGGTAAGGGGTGTCATCACTGTCCGACCATCGCAACCACCCGGAGAGCACCATGGGCAAGGGAATGGACCGTCAGAAGGAAACCAAGAAGAAGCCGGCAAAGACCCTGCAGGAGAAGCGCGCCGCCAAGCGCGAGAAACAGCAGGGACGCTGACACTTCCGAACCCGGCCAAGCCGGTCGATCCGGCCGGTTTGGCCGGCGCTGCGTTGCCTACCGTACAGACTCTGTCCGGCACCGCTCATATGTTGAGCCACCTTGACGACCAGCAGCGTTGCAATCTTCGACGCCAGCTCGATGCCGGCCCTGGCGTTCCTGCGCTCGCTGGCGGGACGGGGCGTACCGGTAACGGTGTACTCGTCCGATTTCTCGGACATGTGCAGGTGGTCCAGGCACGCGCGTGACTGCCAACCCTGCCCGGATTCCAAGGACCGCGGCCAGTTCCTGCCGTGGCTCAGCGAGCAGCTCAAGGCCGGGACCATCAGCAACGTCGCCCCGACCTCCGACCTGATCGCGTTCTACTGCGCCGAGCTGCGCGACGAGTTTCCGGAGAGCGCCCGCCGGATGATTCCCACGGTCGCATGCATCACCGATTGCCTGGACAAGAAGAAGCTGCACGAGCGCTGCCACGCGTTTGACGTGACGCCCCTGGAGGTGGAATCCCCCGTTTCGGTGGACGAGGCGGCCGCAGCGGCCGCCCGGCTGGGGTATCCGCTGTTCGTCAAGCCCCGAACCCACATCGGCGTCGGCATGGCGGAGCGCGGGCGCATGGTCGCCAACGAGCAGGAGCTGCGCGACGAGTTTCATCCGTATCGCCTGGCCCCGGGCTATACGGACGGGTCTCCTGCGTTCCCCGACCTGTCGCTGCCGCTGCTGCAGAGCTTCGTGCCGGATGTCGACGACCTCACGCTCTGCGCCACCGGGTTTTGCGATGCCGAGCACGGCATGCGGGCCATGATGATCTCCGAGCGCCACATGGCGTGGCCGCCGGACATCGGGGTCAGCGTGGAGCAGGTCACGGTGGCGAACGAGCGCGTGGAGAGCGCGGCGATCCGCCTGATGACCGGGCTCAAGGTGTCGGGGATCTTCAACATCGAAATGCTGGTGCGGGGCAACGAATACCTGGTCAACGACCTCAACCCACGCGGGTTCGGCTTCATGTCGTTCAACAATGCCCTGGGCCAGGACCTGTCCTGGATGTGGTACCAGGCGACCCTCGGCGCCACGCCCGCGCTGGCGTCGCGCCCGCCGCTCGGCCAGCGCTGGGTCATCGGGCTGCCGTTCCACTGGCGCATGCTGTGGTCCCTGGTGCTCGGGCCCGACCGGGGTCACGCGATGCGCCGCTGGCTCCAGATGCTGACATCCTCCTGCAAGTCCGGGATCTTCCGGCTGGACGATCCGCTACCGGCGCTGTTCAACCTGATCGCGACCCTGCGTCACCCGCGATCCTTCGTGCGGGACGCAGTGCGCAAGCAGCTGATCCTGCGGCAGCGAGCCGTCCGCAAGCAGTTGGTCCTGTCGCAGGGAAAGGCGTGACGTTACTTGCGGGAGAGAATCGGTCCCAGCCCGTCGGAACCCAGGTACTTGCTCGGGCTCTCGTCCGGGTCGTACAGGGAATGCGGTCTCATCGGATCCGGGGTCATCACGCGGGTCTTGAAGAGGTCGTTGCGCTTGGGGTTGACGGCTGTCGTGTCTGAATCTGAAGAATCCATGTCTGTCTCTCGTTCGAGGGGGACGCCACTCAACGTTAGGGTTTGGCGCGGGGCAGGTCTGTTCGCCAGCACCCCATGCCACAATAACGGATGAAGATTCCCAAAGGCCTGCAGCCGCTGATCGATGACGGTGTCATCGATGCCGTGCTCGGCCAGCTCAAGAGCGGCAAAGAGGCGTCGGTGTTCCTGGTCGCGTGCGGCAAGCAGGTGCGCTGCGCCAAGGTCTACAAGGAAGCGGCACATCGCGGCTTCCGCCACGCCGCCGAATACCGGGAAGGCCGCAAGTCACGCAACAGCCGCGACCAGCGCGCCATGGGCAATCGCAGCCGCCATGGCCGGCGCGAGCAGGAATCGAACTGGAAGAACGCCGAGGTCGAGGCGCTCTACCGCCTGGCCGGCGCCGGCGTGCGCGTGCCGCAGCCGCACGGCGTCTACGAGGGCGTACTGATCATGGAGCTGGTCGCCGACGCCGAGGGCCATCCGGCGCCGCGGCTCAACGATGTGCAGCCCACGCCCGAACAGGCGCGCGAGTGGCACGCGTACCTCGTGGGGCAGGTGCAACGCATGCTGTGCATCGGGATGATTCACGGCGACTTGTCCGAGTACAACGTGCTGCTCGGCGCCGACGGGCCGGTCATCATCGACCTGCCGCAGGCGGTGGACGCCGCCGGCAACAACAACGCCTTCCGCATGCTGGCGCGGGACGTCAACAACCTGCGCACCTATTGCGGCGCGTTCGCGCCGGAACTGCTGGCGACCGAGTACGCGCACGAATTGTGGAAGCTGTACGAAGCGGGCGAACTGCAGCCCGACACCGCGCTCACCGGACGCTTTGCCCACGACACGACGCCGGCCGACGTCGGGCAGGTGCTCTACGAAGTGGACCAGGCGCGAGAGGAAGCCGAGGCGCGGGAGCGCGGCAGGCTGGCGGCCGAGGCCGCGCTCCCGTAGGCCCGGCTTTCGTTTTACTTCGGTGAGACGTTTTCCTCCCGGGTATCCGGGCCCGGAGTGACGGCCGGGGCAGTCTTCGACGTGTCCGGGTCGTTCACCGCCGGCTTGGTGATGTCCTGATCCAGCATGGCCTTGTCGGAGCGGTCGTCCCTGGGGTCAACCGCGTTGGTGTTTGAATCGTTCATGGGGAATCCTCGTTCGAGTCGGATGACTCGACCCAACTTTGGCCGTTGGCCCAGGCGTGGTCTGTTCGTCAGCGCCCGCTAGTCTGTTCGCTAACGTACTGACACTTCCTCTTGGTTGAGGACAATGGCGGGGAACACAACACAAGTTGAGGAATGACTATGGACCCCGCTGCCGTTGCACTGCTTGGCCCCGTCGACATGTCGGTCTGGGCGCTGGTCAAGAACGCCGATCCCGTGGTCCAGCTCGTGCTGGGACTGCTGGTCATCTTTTCCGTCTGGTGCTGGGCGGTGATGGTCGAGAAGTTCATCGACATCAGGAAGGCGAAGGCCGCCGTCGGGCGCTTCGAGCTGGCGGTCAACGACACGTCGATCGATCCGCTGCTCGACTATACCGACCCGCATCCGCTGACCCGCGTGGTCGCGGCCGGCAACGCCGAGTGGCGCGATGTCCCGACCGATCACCACATCAAGGAAACGCTGGCCGCCACGCGCGAGCGGGTGGAGCACGCCATGCGCCTCGAGCTCGGCAACGAAATCCGGCGCATGCAGCACCGCCTGCCATTCCTCGCCACCGTGGGCTCGGCCGCGCCCTTCATCGGCCTGTTCGGCACGGTGTGGGGAATCATGAACGCCTTCATCGGCATCGGCGTCTCGCACGACACCAGCCTCGCCGTGGTGGCGCCCGGCATCGCCGAGGCGCTGATCGCCACCGGCGTGGGCCTGGCTGCCGCGATTCCCGCAGTGATGGCCTACAACAAGTTCGCCACCGAGACCGGCCGCTATGCCGGCCGCATGCAGACCGCCATCGGTCAGTACAGCCTGCGCCTGTCCAAGCGGCTGGTGACTGCGCAATCCACGATGCCGCCGCCGGCGAATGCGCCGGCGCTGGCCGCCTGAGACTGCCATGGGCATGGGCGCGCCGCGCGGCAACTCGGACGAAGAACTGGGGCCCATCTCCGAAATCAACGTCACGCCGCTGGTGGACGTGATGCTGGTGCTGCTGATCATCTTCATGATCACCGCGCCGCTGATGATGGTGATGCTGCCGATCCAGCTGCCCAAGACTACGGCAGAGGAAGTCGGCAAGCCCAAGGAACCGCTGATCGTGGGCATTGATGCCGCGGAGCAGTTGTTCTACGGCGAGGAGTCGGTAACAACGGAGGAAATGTCCGGCCGCCTGGCGCAGGTCGCGCTGGAGGAGCCGGATCGAAAGGTCTATGTGCAGGCCGACAAGACCGTGCCGTACGGCAGCGTTATCGAACTGCTGAGCTTGGTCGGCCAGTCGGGCCTTGGGCATGTGGCGTTGATGGCGCAGCCCGCGGAGTAACCGGACGTGGAGAGGGTTGTCGCGATCCGCGACTCGTTATCGAAGGGCATGCTCGCGTCGATCGGCATTCACATACTGATCGGCGCCTACGTCGTGATCAGCTTCAGCAATCCGCAACCGCTGGCGCCGCCGTCCGACCTGTCCCTGGCGATCCCCATCAGCCTGGAGATGTTCCGGCCCACGCCGCCGCCCGAGCCGCCCAAGCCGATCGTCGAGCCCGAGACGCCCAAGGACATCGTGACCACCACGGCGCCCGAGCCCGAGGAGGAAATTGCGGAAGCGCCCGAGGAGCCGTCACCGGAACCGCCGACGCCGCCGGTGGAGCCATCGACGGGAGCCCCGTCGGCGCCGACCTATGCCGCGCTGGTCGCCGGCATCCTCGAGCGCAACAAACACTATCCACGCGAGGCGCGGGTGGCCGAAACCCAGGGCGTGGTCGAGGCCTTCTTCGTGGTCAACCGCCTCGGGCGCGTGATCGGGTATCGAATCGAGCAGGGCTCCGGCTTCCCGGTGCTGGACCATGAAGTCCTGCGCTTGCTCAAAACTGTCCGCTTCCCGCCGTTCCCCGACGACGGCGGCGACCCCGACCGCCGCGAGTTCCGGCTGCCAATCACCTTCAGGATGGCAGCAGCCACTCCGTGACCTGTAGGAGCGCCTCTCAGGCGCGACCGGTCTGCACCCGACGCGCGGCTACGTGCAACAACACCCGCGAATACACCCTGTGAAACCCCATCAGCAGCCGGTAACTGCGCCCAATCCCCGCCGGCCCGCGCTTGACCACCCCCGAGCCGAAATACAGCCGCGTGCCTGAGCCCTGCGGCGCCACCATCAGCCACGAGCGCGTGCTGCCCAGGAAATCGCACAACAGGATCTGGTTGTCGGCGCGCTGCTCCACGCTCCAGGCGGCAAAGCTGTCGAGCGTGCCCGCGGCCAGTTGCCGCGCCTGCTCATCGGTGGACGGCCTGCGCACCGCCCACTTCAGGATGAAGCGCTCGAGCTTGAACACCCAAGTCGTGTAGAACGCCTCGACGTACTGCGCGTGCGAGACCGTGCCCGGCAGGTCGGTGGCGTAGCAGTCGGCGTACGAGCCGTTGCGCGTGTAGGCCTGCAGCAGCGCGTGGTCGGGGAGGGCGGTCGGGTGAACGCTCACTGGGCGCGACGGCGGCAGCAACCAAAAAGTGCGAGGCCGGCAAGCAGTAGCAGCGAGGGCGATCCACCCTTACCGCCACCGCCGCTGTTGTCTGGCAGGGGCGGCAGGATCCACGGCGGCCCGACCGACACCGTGACCGTATCGTTCGAAACACCACCGCGCGCATCGGTCACGGTTAACGTGACGACGAGCGTCGTGGCCGTCGTCACGTACGGCCCGACAATCCCGGCAAGGCCGCTTGCCGGGTTGCTTATCGTGGCGGCAGGGCCACTCGTCTGGGTCCACGAATAGCTCAGCGCTTCCTGATCAGGATCGTATGAGCTGCGCCCATCCAGTTGGGCACTCTCGCCGGTTATCACAGCGCGATCGGACCCCGCCAACGCGACCGGCGCCGTGTTTCCCGGAGCGGTTGCCGCTCCCCATTTCGGCGCACCCAAGCTGACAATCTGGCCGTTCACGATGCCATCGGCGTCGCCACGCCCTCCGTCAACGAAGTGGAGGTAGATCAGGCCCAGGCCGACCGACGAGCCGATTCCATCGAAGAGGTAGAACGAGTAGAACGTCTGGTCCCCGGCGTCGTATCTCCAGTACGCATCCGGCGGCGCGGACCAGCTATCGAAGCGTACGGTCACCCTGCCGGCGGCGCCGGGCGCGACAGCGAGCACGATCGAGAAGAATTCGCGTTGGAACTCGGCACCGGCGGGTGTCGCCGAGGGGTTGGGATTCCCGACTCCGGCAACGGAAAGAAGCGTCGTCCCAGGCTCCGCCGCGACAGTGACGTGACCCTGCGTGACGTCAGTGAAACTCATGACGTGGGCTTGCCTGGAGTCCCTGATTCCATCCAGGTTGCCGTCACCGTGGTTGAGGGCAAGGAATTCTTCGACATCCAGGAGGCCGTCGTTGTCATCGTCGGGATCGGCGTTGTCCCCCGTGCCGTCCTGATCGTTGTCGTCCAGTTCCGCCGCATCCTCCGGGAAAGCATCGGAGTTGTCGCCGCGCCCGTCACCGTCGGAGTCGGCCCATTCCAGCGGGAGGAGGGGGAAGGCGTCGCGCTTGTCGCCGACACCATCCCCATCGACATCCTGCCATTCCAACGCGTCGGACGGGAGGTCGTCATCCACGTCGAGAATCCCGTCGGCATCCGCATCGCTGGTGTCGGCAACGACATCGACCGTCGTCACCTCGAACCCGTGATTTCCCGCGTCATCGACCACTTCAAGCCTGAAGCGCAAACGCGTGCGCGCGTCGGGCTGGGCAGGCGGAGCCGTGAAACTCACGGCGTCGGCATCTGACGAGTCGAGAACGACTTCGGGGCCTTGTATCTGTTGCCACTGGTACGAAACCAGCGTTCCGTCATCCGACGATTGCGTCGCGTCCAGCGTGACGCTCGCGTTGCCCGGCACGAAGCGATAGGACCCGGCGCCGTGTGGGCCGAAGCGAAACCCGTCGACATGTGCCACCGGAAGTTGAGCGGGCACCACGTTGTAGCGGAGCCGGCCGAGCGCCGGAGCCGGGGTCCCCCCGCAGTGCGACTCGAAGTCCACGGCAATCGACTGCACGGCATCGCCAAGGTAAGAGACCGAGAGCACGTCGAACCGCCCGACCACGTTGTTGCAGCCGCGGCCGTCGCCGTAGAAGTCCAGGCTGGGTCCCGCGTAGTACGGCCACCTTCCCGCCCCTTCGTACGATCCCGGTGCCAGATACTCGTCTGAGTTCGTGGGCGCGACATGCACGTTCCAGCGGACGTCGCCGAGCAAATAAATCCACAGTCCCTTGTCCATGCCCCAGTTGTCTTCCATGCCGAAAAGACTGCTATCGCTGGTCAGGAGCCGCTGGATGCCGCCCCCAACCCAGTCGTACCCCACCGGGTCGAGCAGCAGGTATCTGCCGACGATGCTATCGACCAGCAGATGGCTCTGGAGATCTTGGGGGCCGCGTGACACCGCGCGTACGGTGTCCGTGTCGATGCGGCCGCGATCATCGCTGACGGTCAGCTCGAACTGCATGTCCGCCGTTCCTGGCGGCGGCGTGATCGCCGTAGAGGCTGCGGCAGGATCCGCGATCACCGCCGCAGGCCCGGAGACCTGGGTCCAGGCGTAGTGAAGAGTGTCGCCGCCGCGCGCATAGGACCGTGGACTCTTGAGCCGAATCGGGTGGCCCTCGAGCGTCGAACTGTCCGCATCGGCACCCGCATCGGCGTAGATCAGGTCGCGATCGAGCGGCAGGTCGCTGTTTATCCTGATGGCACCGAACAGCGGTGGTTGGTTACCGCAATGCTGCACAAAGTCGAGCGCCAGCTTCTGCACTTCATTCCCGCTGATCTCGATCTCGACGATTTCGTACCAGCCTGACGTTTGTTCGCAGCCTCCTCCCAGCCCAAAGGCGTCGATGCCGGGTTTGTACGGACTCGGAAAGCGATTCGCGCCGCTGTACATCCCCGCCTGCCAGGGCGAC
>JANNKD010000008.1:0-1755 GCA_031396115.1 Gammaproteobacteria bacterium | reverse complement strand
GACGCGATGGTGCCGATCGGCCGCGGCCAGCGCGAGCTGATCATCGGCGACCGCCAGACCGGCAAGACCGCGCTCGCCATCGACACCATCATCAACCAGAAGGGCTCGGGCATTAAGTGCATCTACGTCGCGATCGGCCAGAAGGCCAGCTCGATCGCCAACGTCGTGCGCAAGCTCGAGGAGCACGGCGCGATGGCGCACACCATCGTCGTTGCCGCCTCGGCCTCCGAATCCGCCGCGATGCAGTTCATCGCGCCGTACTCGGGCTGCTCGATGGGCGAGTACTTCCGCGACAAGGGCGAAGATGCGCTGATCATCTACGACGACCTCACCAAGCAGGCCTGGGCGTATCGCCAGGTGTCGCTGCTGCTGCGCCGACCGCCGGGCCGCGAGGCATATCCCGGCGACGTGTTCTACCTCCACAGCCGCCTGCTGGAACGTTCCGCCCGCGTGAATGCC
Organism: Gammaproteobacteria bacterium; assembly: GCA_031396115.1. Classification (GTDB taxonomy): domain Bacteria; phylum Pseudomonadota; class Gammaproteobacteria; order Nevskiales; family Nevskiaceae; genus JACPFV01. The sequence goes on along the minus strand of JANNKD010000008.1, from coordinate 1,296 downwards.
GAGTACGTAGAGAAAATCACTGGCGGCAAGGTCAAGGGCAAGACCGGCTCGCTGACCGGCCTGCCGATCATCGAAACCCAGGCCGGTGACGTGTCGGCGTTCGTGCCGACCAACGTCATTTCGATCACCGACGGCCAGATCTTCCTCGAGACCGACCTGTTCAACGCCGGCATCCGGCCCGCGATGAACGCCGGCATCTCGGTGTCGCGCGTCGGCGGCGCGGCGCAGACCAAGGTCATCAAGAAGCTCGGCGGCGGCGTGCGCCTCGCGCTCGCGCAGTACCGCGAGCTGGCGGCCTTCGCGCAGTTCGCCTCCGACCTCGACGAGGCCACGCGCAAGCAGCTCGAGCGCGGCACGCGCGTGATGGAGCTGATGAAGCAGAAGCAGTACGCGCCGCTGTCGGTCGGGCAGATGGCCGCCTCGCTGTACGCGGTCGAGAAGGGCTACATCGACAAGGTCGAAGTGGCCAAGGTGCTGGCCTGGGAAGCCGGGCTGCACCAGTTCCTCGCCAGCGGCCACAAGGGCCTGCTGGACAAGCTCAACACCGGCGACTGGAGCGATGCGCTCGATGCCGAGCTGAAGGGCGCGATGGACACCTACGTCAAGCAGTCTGCGATCTGACGATGCGTGACTGCTTGCATCGTCATGCCCGCGTAAGCGGGCATCCAGACTGGATTCCCGCTTCCGCGGGAATGACAGGAGTTGTCTGATGCCTGGCGCCAAGGAAATTAGGACCAAGATCAAGAGCGTGAAGAACACGCAGAAGATCACGCGCGCGATGGAAAAAGTCGCGATGTCGAAGATGCGCAAGGCGTCCGACCGCATGGCGCACGCGCGGCCGTACGACGAAGCCATCCGCCATACGCTCGGCCAGCTGGCGCGCGCCAACCTCGAGTACAAGCACCCGTACACGATCGAGCGGCCGATCAAGCGCGTGGCCTTCATCATCGTCTCGTCCGACCGCGGGCTCGCCGGCGGCCTGAACATGAACGTGTTCCGCGCCACGGTTCGCGCCGTCAAAGAATGGCAGGACAAGAAGGTCGAGGTGGACTTCACGTTGATCGGCAACAAGGCCGTGTCCTTTTTCCGGCGTGTCGGCGGCCGCGTGCTCGGCACCGCGACGCACCTGGGCGACAAGCCGCGGCTCGACCAGTTGCTCGGCGTGATCAAGCTGATGACCGACGCCTACCTCGAGCTCAAGGTCGACCGCGTCTTCCTGGTTTCGAACGCCTTCGTCAACACCATGACGCAGAAGCCGACCGTGAAGCAGCTGATCCCGGTCGAGAAGGTCAAGGG
>JANNKD010000005.1:0-11479 GCA_031396115.1 Gammaproteobacteria bacterium | reverse complement strand
CTGGCGATGCGCCTGATCAACGTGCCGTGGGACCAGGCGCTGGACATCATCCTGCGCACCAAGGGCCTCGGCATGCAGCAGCAGGGCAACGTCATGCTGATCGCGCCGCTCGACGAGATCGCGTCGCGCGCGAGGGCCGAGGGTGAGGCCACCAAGCAGAAGGACGAGGGCGCGCCGCTGCGCTCCGAGATCATCCAGGTCAACTACGCCAAGGCCAACGAGATGGCGGCGCTGCTCAAGGCCGGCAGCAAGTCGCTGCTGTCCGCACGCGGCCAGGTCTCGGTGGACGACCGCACCAACACGCTGCTGGTGCTGGAGACGCGCGAGCGCCTCGGCGAGATCCGCAACCTGATCGCCCGCCTCGACGTGCCCGTGCGCCAGGTGCTGATCGAGTCGCGCATCGTCGTCGCCAACAACGACTTCAGCAAGTCGCTCGGCTCGCGCTTCGGCGTGACCGGCTTCTCCGACCTGGCCAACGAGCCGATCGGCATCACCTCCGGCAGCATCAACTCGACCGACACCACGGTCGACAGCCTCGGCAACGCTGGCGGCGTGATCCTGCTCGGCGGCCTCAACGACCGCCTCAACGTGAACCTGCCGGTCGCCTCGGCGGGCCGCATCGGCTTCGCCATCCTGGGCTCGAACTACCTGGTGGATCTCGAGCTGTCGGCGCTGCAGGCCGAAGGCCGCGGCGAGGTGCTGTCCTCGCCGCGCGTGGTCACGGCCAATTCCAAGCAGGCCTCGATCGAGCAGGGCGTCGAGATCCCGTACCAGGAAGCCTCGAGCAGCGGCGCCACCAGCACCAGCTTCAAGAAGGCAGTGCTGGCGCTGCAGGTCACGCCGCAGATCACGCCGGACGACCGCATCATCATGGATCTCAACGTCAAGAACGACAGCCGCGGTCAGGACGTCAACAGCGGCTTCGGCCAGATCCCGTCGATCGACACGCGCGAGGTCAGCACGCAGGTGCTGGTCAGCAACGGCGAGACCGTCGTGCTCGGCGGCGTGTACCAGCAGACCCAGAGCTTCTCGGTCACGAAAGTGCCGCTGCTCGGCGACCTGCCGCTGCTCGGCTACCTGTTCCGCACCACGAACTCGGTCAACAACAAGCGCGAGCTGCTGATCTTCGTGACGCCCAAGATTCTCGGCGAGGGCATCCGGGTCAACTGAGCCTACCCCCTTCCCCTTCAAGGGCGCCGCAAGGCGCCCTTTGTTTTTTATGGCTTTAGAATCACGCCATGCGATCACGCTCCAACATCTTCCTGGTCGGCCCCATGGGCGCGGGCAAGACCACCGTGGGCCGGCGGCTGGCTGAGCTGCGCGGCATGACGTTCGCCGACTCCGACCACGAGGTCGAGCAGCGCACGGGCGTGGACATCGCGTTCATATTCGAGAAGGAGGGCGAGGCCGGCTTTCGCAGGCGCGAGAAACAGGTCATCGCCGACCTGACGGCCGGACACGGCCTGGTGCTCGCCACCGGTGGCGGCACGGTGCTCGATCCCGACAACCGCCAGCACCTCGCCGGGCGCGGCTTCGTGGTCTACCTGCGCGCCTCGGTGGACCACCAGCTGCGCCGCACCGGGCGCACCGAATCGCGTCCGCTGCTGCAGTCGGGCAACCCGCGCGAGACGCTCGAGCGCCTGTTCAACGTGCGCGATCCGCTGTACCGCGAAATCGCCGACCTGGTCATCGACGCCGACGGCAGCAACGCCCGCAACCTCGCCCAGGACATCGGGCGCCACCTCGACGCGACGCCGGCCTGACATGCACACACTGCGCATCGAACTCGGCGAGCGCGCCTATCCGATCCGCATCGGCCAGGGACTGCTGGCGCGCGCCGACAGCTTCCCCGAGGCCGCCGGCCGGCCGTGCCGGCTGATCACCGACCGCCACGTCGCGGCGCACTACCTCGAGCCGCTGCGTGCCGTGCTGCGGCTCGAGACCGCGCAGTGCCTGGTGCTGCCACCCGGCGAGGAGCAGAAGAGCTGGCAGCAGGCGGGCCAGGTGCTCGACTGGCTGCTCGACTCGCGACTGCCGCGCGACGGCGTGGTCGTCGCGCTCGGCGGCGGCGTGATCGGCGACCTGGCCGGCTTCGCCAGCGCGATCTGCCAGCGCGGCGTGGACTTCATCCAGGTGCCGACCACCCTGCTGGCGCAGGTGGATTCCGCGGTCGGCGGCAAGACCGCCGTCAACCACGCGCGCGGCAAGAACCTGATCGGCGCCTTCCACCAGCCGCGCGCCGTCATCACGGACCTCGACACGCTGAAGACGCTGCCGCGGCGCGAGTTGCTGGCCGGCGTCGCCGAGGTGATCAAGTACGGGCTGCTCGGCGATGCGGTGTTCTTCCACTGGCTCGAGCAGCAGCTCGACGCGCTGCTGGCGCTGGAGCCGGTGGCGGTGGCCGAAGCGGTCGAGCACTGCTGCATGATGAAGGCGCAGATCGTCGCGCAGGACGAGCGCGAATCCGGCGACCGCGCGCTGCTCAACCTCGGCCATACCTTCGGCCACGCCATCGAAGCCCACGCCGGCTACGGCGAGTGGCTCCACGGCGAGGCGGTCGCCGCCGGCCTGTGCATGGCCGCCGACCTGTCGCAGCGCCACGGCTGGCTGCCGGCCGCCGACGCGCAGCGCGCCATTGCCCTGGTCAAGCGAGCCGGCTTGCCGACGCGCCCGCCGCGCGGCATGGCGCCGGCGCGCTTCCTCGAACTGATGGGACACGACAAGAAGGTCATGGCTGGCCGCCTGCGGCTGGTGCTGCTGCGAGCGCTGGGGGCGGCCGAGGTCACCGCCGCATTCGATCCGGCGCACCTGCAGCAGACGCTGGAGCAGTTCTGCTCGGCGGCCGCGTGATGCTGGCGCCCTACGCCGCCGATCCGGAGCGGTCGCGCGGGCGGCGCTTCCGCGAGCCCAAGGCCAGCTCGCGCACCGAGTTCCAGCGCGACCGCGATCGCATCGTCCACTCGACCGCGTTTCGCCGGCTCGAGTACAAGACGCAGGTCTTCGTCAACCACGAGGGCGACCTGTTCCGTACGCGGCTCACGCACTCGCTCGAGGTCGCCCAGATCGCGCGCACGCTGGCGCGCAACCTGGCGCTGAACGAGGACCTGGCCGAGGCCATCGCGCTGGCGCACGACCTCGGCCACACCCCGTTCGGCCACGCCGGCCAGGACGCGTTGAACGCGTGCATGCGGCCGTACGGCGGCTTCGAGCACAACGCGCAGTCGCTGCGCGTGGTGGACGAGCTCGAGGACAAGTACGCCAGCTTCCGCGGCCTCAACCTGACCTTCGAGGCGCGCGAGGGCATCCTCAAGCACTGCTCGAAGCGCCGCGCGCGCGAGCTCGGCGAGCTCGGCGAGCGCTTCCTCAAGCGCCGCCAGCCCGGGCTGGAGGCGCAGCTCGCCAACCTCGCCGACGAGATCGCCTATAACAATCATGATCTCGATGACGGCCTGCGCGCCGGGCTGCTGAGCTTCGCGCAGCTGGAGACCGTGCCGCTGGTGGCGCGCCACCTCGCTGTCGTCCGCCGGACCTATCGCAAGCTCACGCCCAAGCAACTGCGCCACGAGACCATCCGCCGGCTGATCAGCACGCTGGTCACCGACCTGACCGGCACCACGCGGGCGAACCTCGCGGCGGCCGCGCCGGCGGACATCGACGGGGTACGCGCGCAGAGAAAACCGCTGGCGGCGTTCAGCCCGCGCCTGCGGCGCGAAGCCACCGCGCTCAAGCAGTTCCTGTACCGCCACATGTACCGCCACGACCACGTGCACCGCATGACCGTCAACGCGCACGAAGTGATCACCCGCCTGTTCGCGGGCTTTTTCGCCGAGCCCCGGCGCATGCCGGCCGAGCACCACGCCGACGCCCGCAAGGCCGAGCGCGCTGGCGGCAAGGCCGGCCGGGCGCGGGTGGTGGCCGACTACGTCGCCGGCATGACCGACCGCTACGCCGAAAAAGAGTACGAGCGCCTGACCGGGTAATTGTGCTGGGCGGCGGCGAGCCGTACACTCTTTGCTGCATAGCGGCAATCCACAACCAGAAAACGGATCCCGCGCCACTTCCGCAAGGAAGGGCCCGGTTCGTTGGGTGAATGGTCGCGAGAGGGTACGTAAATGTTGCGCCACGACGGGCTCGACCGCCCGCATTCCGCCTCCGGCGGCATCGCTCAATCCCCGGGCCCGGGCCTGTACCGGGACTCCTTCGAAAAAGACTCCTGCGGCTTCGGCCTGATCGCCCAGATGGACGACAAGGCCAGCCACTGGGTGGTGTCGACCGCCATCGGCGCGCTCGACCGCATGACCCACCGCGGCGCCATCGCCGCCGACGGCAAGACCGGCGACGGCTGCGGCCTGCTGATGAAGAAGCCGGACGGCTTCCTGCGCGCACGCGCCGCCGAGCTCGGCATCCCGCTGGGCCCCCATTACAGCGCCGGCAACATCTTCCTGTCGCAGGACGGCGCCCGCCGCGAGCGGCAGAAGGCGGTGCTGGCCGAGGCTTGCGCCTTCAACGGCCTCACCCTGGCCGGCTGGCGCGCAGTGCCGACCGACCCGGCGGCCTGCGGCGCCGAGGCGCTCAAGACCCTGCCGCACGTCGAGCAGGCCTTCGTCACCGCGCCCGACGCGATGCACACGTTCGAGTTCGAGCTGCGCCTGTTCAAGGCACGGCGCCGCGCCGAGAAGCTGCTCGACGCCGACGGCGACTTCTACGTCACGCACCTGTCGTGCCGCGTCATCGTCTACAAGGCGCTGGTGATGCCGGCGTTCCTGCCGGTGTTCTATCCCGAGCTGCGCGACGAGTCGCTCGAGGCCTCGGTGGTCGTGTTCCACCAGCGCTTCTCGACCAACACGCTGCCGACCTGGCGCCTGGCGCACCCGTTCCGCTTCCTCGCGCACAACGGCGAGATCAACACCATCAGCGGCAACCGCAAGTGGGCGGTGGCGCGCGCGCGCAAGTACCAGTGCAAGGACCTGCCCGACATCGAGGCCATCGCGCCGCTGGTGTCCATGTCCGGCTCGGATTCGCAGTCGCTCGACAACATGCTCGAGGTGCTGCTGGCCGGCGGCATGGACATGTTCGCCGCGCTGCGCGCCCTGATCCCGCCGGCCTGGCAGAACATCGAGAACCTCGATCCGGACGTGCGCGCGTTCTACGAGTACAACAGCCAGCAGATGGAGCCGTGGGACGGCCCCGCCGGCATCGTGCTGACCGACGGCCGTTACGCCATCTGCGCCACCGACCGCAACGGCCTGCGGCCGACGCGCTACGTCATCACGCGCGACCGCCACATCACGCTGGCCTCCGAGATCGGCGTGTACGACTACGACCCGCGCGACGTAGTCGAGAAGGGCCACCTGCGGCCCGGCCAGATCCTCGCGGTCGACACCGAGGCCGGCGGCCTGCTGCGCCCGGCCGAGATCGACCGCATGCTCGCCGCGCGCAAGCCGTACAAGAAGTGGCTCAAGGAAAACGTGCTGCGGCTCGAGGCCAAGCTGTCCGACAAGCCCGAGCACCTCGAGCGCATGAAGCCCGAGGACATCGTCGTCCACCAGAAGATGTTCCAGCTGACCAACGAGGAACGCGTCGAGGTCGTGCGCGTGCTGGCCGAGGCCGGCGCGGAAGCCGTCGGCTCGATGGGCGACGACACGCCGTTCGCGGTGCTGTCGGCCAAGGAGCGGCCGCTGTACGACTACTTCCGCCAGCAGTTCGCGCAGGTGACCAACCCGCCGATCGACCCGCTGCGCGAGCAGATCGTGATGTCGCTCGAGTGCTGCCTGGGGGCCGAGGGCGGCATGTTCGACGAGACCCCGGGGCGCGCCTCGCGCCTGATGGTGGATTCACCGGTCCTGTCCGAGGAGAAATTCAAGAAACTGCTCGCCATCGGCAAGAAGGATCCCCAGTACGCGCACGAGATCATCGACCTCAACTACGAGGCCGGCCTGGGGCTGCGCCGCGCCGTCGAGATGGTGTGCGAGAAGGCGGTGGCCGCGGTCAAGGCCGGCAAGGTCGTGCTGGTGCTGAGCGACCGCAAGATCGAGAAGGGCAAGCTGCCGATGCACGCGCTGCTGGCCACCGGCGCGGTGCAGGATCGCCTGATCCGCGAGGGCCTGCGCTGCGACTGCAACATCCTGGTCGAGACCGCCACGGCGCGCGACCCGCACCACTTCGCCTGCCTGGTCGGTTACGGCGCCTCGGTCATCTACCCGTACCTGGCGTACGCCAGCCTGTACGAGATGAAGCGCTCCGGCGAGATCCAGCACAAGGAAGAGTCAGAGCTCTCCCATGCGTACCGCAAGGGCATCAACAAGGGCCTTTACAAGATCATCTCGAAGATGGGTATCGCGACCATCTCAAGCTACCGCGGCGCCGAACTGTTCGAGATTGTCGGGCTGTCGGACGAGGTGGTCGGGCTGTGCTTCGCCGACACCGTCTCGCGCATCAAGGGCGCGCGTTTCGAGGACTTGCAGGCGGAGCAGCAGGCGCTGGCGGACCGCGCGTGGAGCGCCCGCAAGGCGATCGCCCAGGGCGGGCTGATGAAGTTCGTCCACGGCGAGGAATACCACGCCTATAACCCGGACATCATCGGCACGCTGCATGAAGCGGTGCGCTCGGGGGCATGGAGCGATTACGAGAAGTTCGCGGCCCTGGTCAACGAGCGGCCGCCCTCGATGCTGCGCGACCTGCTCAAGCTCAAGCTCGCCGCCACGCCCCTGCCGCTCGAACAGGTCGAGCCGGTGGAGGCGCTGTACAAGCGCTTCGACTCGGCCGGCATGTCGCTGGGCGCGCTGTCGCCCGAGGCGCATGAAGCCCTGGCCATTGCGATGAACCGCCTGGGCGGGCGCAGCAACTCGGGCGAAGGCGGCGAAGACCCGCGCCGGTACAAGACCGAGAAGAACTCCAAGATCAAGCAGGTCGCGTCAGGCCGCTTCGGGGTGACCCCGGAGTACCTGCTCAACGCCGAGGTGCTGCAGATCAAGATCGCGCAGGGCGCCAAGCCGGGCGAAGGCGGCCAGCTGCCCGGCGACAAGGTCGCCGAGCACATCGCGAAACTGCGCTACGCCAAGCCCGGCATCGCGCTGATCAGCCCGCCGCCGCACCACGACATCTATTCGATCGAGGACCTGGCGCAGCTGATCTTCGACCTCAAGCAGGTCAATCCGCAGGCGCTGGTCTCGGTCAAGCTCGTCGCCGGTCCCGGCGTCGGCACCATCGCCGCGGGTGTAGCCAAGTGCTACGCCGACCTCATCACCATCTCCGGCTACGACGGCGGCACCGGCGCCTCGTCGCTGACCAGCGTCAAGTACGCCGGCACGCCGTGGGAGTTGGGCCTGGCCGAGACCCACCAGACGCTGCGCAAGAACAAGCTGCGCGAGAAGGTGCGCGTGCAGACCGACGGCGGCCTCAAGACCGGCCTCGACGTGGTCAAGGCCGCCATCCTCGGCGCGGAGTCGTTCGGTTTCGGCACGGCCCCGATGGTGGCGCTCGGCTGCAAGTACCTGCGCATCTGCCATCTCAACAACTGCGCCACCGGCGTCGCCACGCAGAACAAGGTGCTGCGCCTGAAGCACTTCGTCGGCCTGCCGGAGATGGTGATGAACTATTTCCGCTTCGTGGCCGAGGAGACGCGCCAGTGGATGGCGAAGCTCGGCGTGCGCTCGCTGACCGAGTTGATCGGGCGTACCGACCTGCTGGAGGCGCTGCCCGGCGCCACCAACAAGCAGCGCCACCTCGACCTGCAGCCGATCCTCGACGCGGCCGGCATGGTCGCCGAAGGCGGACAGCACTGCATCTCGGCCAACCCGCCGCACGACCAGGGCTTGCTGGCGGAGCAAATGGTGAAGGACTGCCTGCCTGCGATCGAGGCCAAGGGCGGCGGTACGTTCGAGTACCCGCTCAAGAACAACCACCGCTCGATCGGCGCGCGCCTGTCCGGCGAGATCGCGCGGCGCCACGGCAACCTCGGCATGTCGGACCACCCGATCACGCTGAAGCTCAAGGGCACCGCGGGCCAGTCGTTCGGCGTGTGGAATGCCGGCGGCCTGCAGCTCGAGCTCGAGGGCGACGCCAACGACTACGTCGGCAAGGGCATGGCCGGCGGCCGCATCGTGGTGAGGCCGCCGAAGGGCTCGCGCTTCAAGACGCAGCACTCGATGATCATCGGCAACACCTGCCTGTACGGCGCCACCGGCGGCTCGCTGTACGCGGCCGGCGTCGCCGGCGAGCGTTTCGCGGTGCGCAACTCCGGCGCGCTGACGGTGGTCGAAGGCTGCGGCGATCACGGCTGCGAGTACATGACGGGCGGCGTGGTGGTGGTGCTCGGCCGCGTCGGCATCAACTTCGGCGCCGGCATGACCGGCGGCTTCGCCTACGTGCTCGACGAGAAGCGCGGCTTCGTCGACCGTTATAACCATGAACTGATCGACATCAACCGCATCCAGGCCGAGCACATGGAAGCGCACCAGCACTACCTCAAGTCCCTGATCCAGGACCACGTCGAGATGACCGGCAGCCAGTGGGGCAAGGCCATCCTCGAGGACTGGCGCGATTACCTCGGCAAGTTCTGGCTGGTGAAGCCCAAGGCGGCCGACATCGCCTCGCTGGTTCAAGCCATCCGGGCGGCGGCATAGCGATGGCCCGGAACGTCATGCAGTTCCTCGACCTGCCACGGCAGGACCCGGTCAAGACCGACGTGGTCGTGCGCCTGAAGGATTTTCGCGAGATCTATGGCCAGTACGGCGCCGACGGCGCCGCGCAGCAGGCTGGGCGCTGCCTGTCGTGCGGCAACCCGTACTGCGAGTGGAAGTGCCCGGTGCACAACTACATCCCGAACTGGCTCAAGCTGGTGGAGGAAGGCAACCTGTTCAAGGCGGCCGAGCTGTCGCACCAGACCAACTCGCTGCCCGAGATCTGCGGCCGCATCTGCCCGCAGGACCGGTTGTGCGAGGGCGCCTGCACGCTGAACGACGGCTTCGGCGCGGTCACCATCGGCTCGATCGAGAAATACATCACCGACGAGGCGCTCAAGCAGGGCTGGCGCCCCGACATGAGCAAGGTGGTGGCCACCGGCAGGAAGGTCGCCATCGTCGGCGCGGGCCCCGCGGGCCTGGCCTGCGCCGATGTGCTGGCGCGCAACGGCGTCAAGTCGATCGTCTACGACAAGTACCCGGAAATCGGCGGCCTGCTGACCTTCGGCATCCCGCCGTTCAAGCTGGAAAAGGACGTGGTCAAGACGCGTCGGCAGATCCTCGAGGGCATGGGCGTGAAGTTCGTGCTCAACACCGAGATCGGCAAGGACGTGCCTTTCGCAAAACTGCTCGACGGACACGACGCGGTGTTCCTCGGCATGGGGGCTTACACCTACATGAAGGGCGGCTTCCGCGGCGAGGACTTCGAAGGCGTCCACGACGCCCTGCCCTACCTCATCGCCAACGTGAACCGCGTGCTCGGCATCGAGAAGGCGCCGTCCGAGTTCATCAACATGAAGGACCAGCACGTGGTGGTGCTCGGTGGCGGCGACACCGCGATGGATTGCGTGCGCACCGCGGTGCGCCAGCGCGCGCGGGAAGTCACCTGCGTGTACCGGCGCGACGAGGCCAACATGCCGGGCTCGCGCAAGGAAGTCGCCAATGCCAAGGAAGAAGGCGTCGAGTTCCTGTTCAACCGCCAGCCGCTCGAGATCACCGGCAACGGCAAGGCCGAGGGCGTGAAAGTCATCGAGACGCGCCTGGGCGCGCCTGACAAGAAGGGCCGCCGCTCCCCGGAGGCCGTGCCGGGTTCGGAACAGATCATCGAGGCCGATCGCGTGGTCATCGCCTTCGGCTTCCGCCCGAGTCCCGCCGGCTGGTTCGGCGAGCATGGCCTGGCCACGCACGACGACGGCAAGATCCGGGTCACGAAAAAGCCCTCGTTCCAGACCGGCAATCCGAAAGTCTTCGCCGGCGGCGACATGGTGCGCGGCGCGGACCTTGTGGTTACTGCCGTGTTCGAGGGGCGCGAGGCGGCGCAGGGGATCCTGGATTATCTGGGCGTCTGACGTTCGGGAGGCGCCTATTTTTTGGCGAAGCAGTCTCGAGCCAGATATCCGACGAGCGAAAGGGCGGGAAAGTGGGTTTCGAAGGTCGCCTTCGTTTGCCCTGGGACAATGCCGACTTCTCCGGCCTTTGCGGGCACTTGCTTCTTGGTGACCATTTGCGGAGATGTGAGGATCAGCCGCTCTGGTCGAGGCGCCTCCGACGAGATCTCAACGCGAGCGCAAGCGCCGAGAGCAACCCAAGGGACACAATAATCCTGCCCACCCATGCCCTTCCATAGAGGCAGCTTTGTGGGTCGACGCTTACCCAAGGCAGCGCCTCGATGTCAGAACCCGTCTGTCGCCGGAAAGCGTCAGCCTCGATCAACGACGCGTGAATCGCCCCACCAACACCGTGTTCAAGTGAAACCAGGGCGGGCTCGCCCGACTCGAGCATAACTTCAACGAGGAGGTTCTTGCCGACCGCGTAGCGATTAACCCGCTGAACGCGCAGCGCGGACTCGTCGCCGATGTTCATCTCGACCGGAGGCGCGACCACTCCCCAACCTTCCGAGTCTGTCAGCCAGAACATCCCGTTGAACCAGTCTGCCTTGATGCCGTAGGGTAGCTCAGTGGCGAATAGCCCCGCGCCGCACAAGGCCGCTCGCCTCTCAACGAAGGCGCCTACACCCAGCGACACTACGATCAAGACCGCTGCTATCGCTCTCACTCGCGTGCACTCGGGTCGGGGAAGGTCATCTCCCACGAGAAGGGCTCGAACGCGTACGGATGGCCCCCTGGGAGTTCTCCCTTGGGACCGGGTCCGTCGACATCGCGAACAACGTCCCAGAAGCCGTCACCCTTCGATGTGAATGTGGTCACACACCTTCCCCCGCTGCACTGCGTCTCGTAGTGCACCGGCGTATCGCCAATGAAGAACTTCTCAGCTGTGACGTCTACGCCGTAGTTCCCTCTATGAATGTTGCTCGTTTCGCCCGTGCTAATTCGCCCGGCGCGGCGCTGCTGGTCTGGAGAGTTCTTGATCGCTGACTGCGACTCCGGTCCCAGTTCAGCAGGCTCTCCGTTTCCATTCTGATAGTGGTCTAAAGCCTGTTTGTTCGTGTCCACGACCACGTTGCCATTTGCGGAAGGTTGGCTGGCGCTCGTCGCCGGAGCTGCGGACGAACTGGACTGCGAGGATGACGACGATTGGGACGCTACCTGGACTGTGGCCGTCACGCTCCCGGTCCAGGAACTGCGGCTTTGGTCTTTGGGTTTGCCGCAACTGCCCGATCCCGGGCCTTTCTCTTCGCACAACCCTGTCGGGTCGGCCTTGTTCACCGGATCATTACCGACATAGGCGTACTGGTTGAGCTGATCCTGGTAGCCGATCGGGTCGGTCGACAAGAACCGCCCGATGATGGGGTCGTAGTACCGCGCCTGCATGTAGGTCAGGCCACTGTCCGCGTCCGC
>JANNKD010000325.1:0-12790 GCA_031396115.1 Gammaproteobacteria bacterium | reverse complement strand
GCTGATCAAGGTTGACGTCGCCGCCGCCTCGACCCGCGCCATCGTGGACTTGATCCGCCGCCATCGCGGCCAGTTGCTCGATGAGAGCAACAGCACGCGCACGGTGCAGGTCACCGGCACCGGCCTGGAGATCAGCGATTTCCTCAAGGAGATGGGCGGACTGGCGCGCGTGCTGGAAGTGGTCCGCAGCGGGGTCGCCGCCATCGAGCCGGGTCACCGGATGCTGGCGGCGCGCACGGACACGGCAGCCTGATAAAAGGGAGTTTCGAGTGAGCATCAAGGTTTTCTACGACAAGGACGCCAAGCTTGCCAACATCAAGGGCAAGAAGGTCGCGATCATCGGCTACGGCTCGCAGGGCCATGCGCACGCGCAGAACCTGAAGGACTCGGGCGTGAGCGTTACTGTCGGCCTGCGCAAAGGCTCGGCGTCGTGGAAGAAGGCCGAGGCCGCGGGCCTGGCCGTCAAGGAAGTCGCCGAGGCGGTGAAAGGCGCCGACGTCGTCATGATGCTCGCCCCCGACCAGGACCAGCGCAAGGTCTACGAGGACAGCATCGCGCCGAACCTGAAGCAGGGCGGCGTGCTGGCCTTCGCGCACGGTTTCAACATCCATTTTCAGCTGATCGTGCCGCGCGCCGACCTCGACGTGGTCATGATCGCGCCCAAGGGCCCCGGCCACCTGGTGCGCTCGACCTACACCCAGGGCGGCGGCGTGCCGTGCCTGATCTGCGTGGCGCAGAACCCCTCGAAAAAAGCGCACGCCATCGCGCTGGCCTATGCCGCGGCCATCGGCGGCGGCCGCGCCGGCGTCATCGAGACGACCTTCAAGGAAGAAACGGAGACCGACTTGTTTGGTGAACAAGCGGTCCTGTGCGGCGGCGCCACCGCGCTGGTACAGGCCGGCTTCGAGACGCTGACCGAGGCGGGCTATGCGCCCGAAATGGCGTATTTCGAGTGCCTGCACGAGCTCAAGCTCATCGTGGACCTGATGTACGAGGGCGGCATGGCCAACATGCGCTACTCGATCAGCAACACCGCCGAGTACGGCGACTACACGCGCGGCCCGCGCATCATCACCGAGCAGACCAAGGCCGAGATGAAGCGGATCCTGAAAGAGATCCAGACCGGCGAGTTCGCGCGCGAGTTCGTGCTGGAGAACCAGGCCGGCCAGCCGGTGCTGAAGGCCCAGCGCCGCCTTGGCCAGGAGCACCCCATCGAGAAGGTCGGCAGCAAGCTGCGCTCGATGATGCCCTGGATCGCCCGCAACAAACTGGTGGACAAGGCGAAGAACTGAACGACCGCGCCTGCGCGTAAGATGCGGCATGGCCGAAACCGAGCTGGACGACAACCCGCAGCGCCGGCGGCGCGGTATTTATCTGCTACCGAACATCTTCACGACGCTGACGCTGTTCGGCGGCTTCTACGCCATCGTCGCGGCGATGAACGGCAAGTTCTCGGCAGCCGCCATTGCCATCGGCGCGGCGATGGTGGCGGACTCCCTCGATGGGCTCGTGGCGCGGATGACCAACACCGCGAGCGAGTTCGGCAAGGAATACGACAGCCTGTGCGACATGGTTGCCTTCGGCGTCGCGGCCTCCATCGTCATGTACACCTACAGCCTGCACCACCTGGCCGACTACGAGTGGCTCGGCGGCAAGCTGGGCTGGCTGACAGCGTTCGCCTACACCGCGTGCGCGGCGCTGCGGCTGGCGCGGTTCAACGTGCTGGCGACGCGCGGCGGCACCAAGGGCGCGTTCTTCGGCCTGCCGAGCCCGGCCGCGGCAGCCCTCGTCGTCGGCTTTGTCTGGGCCTTCAACGAAGCGGGCTGGAAAGGCCGTGAGCTGGTGATTCCGGCAGCCATCCTGACCTGGTTCGCCGGGATGCTGATGGTCAGCAACTTCCGGTTCTTCAGCCTCAAGCAGCTGGGACTGGTCGACCGGGTGCCGTTCCGCTACTTCGTGTTTGCCATGGGCGTGGCGATCCTGTTCCTGGTGTTCCCGACCCATTGGGTCGTCTTCATCGGTTTTCTCGGCTACGCGCTGTCGGGTCCATCGATGGCCCTGTGGCGCCGGTTGCGACGCGAGCCCGGCGCCCCGGTGGTCGAAGATCGCGAGCCGCCCAGCGTGTGACGCTAGGACGGCCCGGCGAATTGCTCTATAGTTTCCCCATGCAATCCGGATTCAGCGCGTTCTCCATCTCGCCGGCGTTCCTCAACGCCCGGCTGGCGCTGCTCGGCTTGCAACTGCTTCTGCCGTAAGGCAGAACACTCCCTCACGGCCGCTCGGGGCCACATCCGAGCAAACCCCAGAGTTCTCTCCGTATTTGCAGTGTCATTCCAGATTCAGGATGACACCACCAGGCAGCAGCCATGAAAGACCACCTGATCATTTTTGACACCACCTTGCGCGACGGCGAGCAGTCGCCGGGCGCCTCCATGACCCAGGACGAGAAGGTTCGCATCGCCCTGGCGCTGGAGCGCCTGAAGGTGGACGTGATCGAAGCCGGCTTCGCCGTGGCCAGCCCCGGCGATTTCGCCGCGGTGCAGGCCGTGGCACGCGAGGTGAAGGACAGCGTGGTCTGCTCGCTCTCGCGCGCCAACGCCGAGGACATCGACCGGGCCGCCGAGGCCCTCAAGCCAGCGCGGCAGTCGCGCATCCACACCTTCATCGCCACTTCGCCGATCCACATGCGCGAGAAGCTGCGCATGGATCCCGAGGAAGTGCTGAAGAAAGCCGTAGCCGCGGTGAAGCACGCGCGCCGCTACACCGACAACGTCGAGTTCTCGCCGGAAGACGCCGGCCGCTCGGAGCCGGACTTCCTGTGCCGCGTGCTCGAGGCGGTGATCGCTGCCGGGGCGACCACCGTGAACATTCCCGACACCGTCGGCTACACGCTGCCGCACATGTTCGGCGCGTTGATCAAGTCGCTGCGCGAGCGCGTGCCGAACGCCGACCGCGCGGTCTGGTCGGTGCACTGCCACAACGACCTCGGCATGGCCGTGGCGAATTCACTCAGCGCCGTGCTGATCGGCGGTGCGCGCCAGGTCGAATGCACCATCAATGGCCTCGGCGAGCGCGCCGGCAACGCAGCGCTCGAGGAGATCGTGATGGCGGTGCGCACGCGCCAGGACCAGTTCACCTGTCGCACGGGCGTCGACGCCACCCAGATCGTCAACTGCTCGCGCCTGGTCTCGGGCATCACCGGTTTTCCGGTGCAGCCGAACAAGGCCATCGTCGGCGCCAACGCCTTCGCGCACGAGGCCGGCATCCACCAGGACGGCGTCATCAAGCACCGCCAGACCTACGAGATCATGAAGGCAGAAGATGTGGGCTGGACCACGAACAAGCTGGTGCTCGGCAAGCACTCGGGCCGCGCCGCGTTCAAGAAACGCCTTGAAGAGCTCGGCATGCGCCATGAGTCCGAGTTCGAGCTCAACCTGGCGTTCCAGCGCTTCAAGGAGCTGGCCGACAAGAAGCACGAGATTTACGACGAGGACCTGCAGTCGCTGATGACCGAGCAGGAGCACGCGCGGGCCGAGGACCGCCTGCGGCTGGTGGCCATGGAGACCGCTTCCAAGACTGGCGCGCGGCCGACCGCGCGGATCACGCTGATCGCCGATGGCGAGCAGGTGGAGGCCACCGGCCAGGGCGACGGCCAGGTGGACGCCGTGTTCTCGGCGATCGAGAAAGTGGCGCAGTCCGGCGCCGAGCTGGTGCTGTTCTCGGTCAGCAACATCTCGCAGGGCGGCGACGCCCAGGGCGAGGTGCTGGTGCGGCTGCGCAAGGAGGGCCGCATCGTCAACGGGCAGGGCGCCGACACCGACATCGTTGTCGCTTCCGCGAAGGCCTACCTCAACGCGGTCAATCGCCTGGCGACGGTGCCGCGCGGGCGCGCGCACCCGCAGGCCGTGGAGGCGCTCGGCACGCCCTGACGCGCCGCGCCGGGATCAGTGAGCGGGGGCTGGCGCCTCGCCCAGCCGCTCGTGGATCTCGAGGAATTGCTCGAGGTTCTGCATGAACAGCTCGACCAGCGCCGGATCGAAGCGGCGACCGCTCTGCTCGACGAGGTAGTCGAGCGCGCGGTGCAGGGGCCAGGCTTCCTTGTAGCAGCGCGGGTGGATGAGGGCGTCGAACACGTCCACCAGCGCGGTAATGCGCCCGTAGACGTGGATCTCCTCGCCGCGGATGCCGTTCGGGTAGCCACCGCCGTCCCAGTGCTCGTGGTGCTCCCCGGCGACGATGGCGGCCGCCTCCAGCACCGGTGAGCCCGGCCGTGCGAACAGGCGCCGCCCGAGTTCGGCGTGCGTGCGCATGATCTCGCTCTCGGCCTCGGTGTGGGCGCCGGACTTGTGCAGCACGGCATCGGGGATGCCGATCTTGCCGGCGTCGTGCAGCGGCGCGGCGAGGTACAGCAGGCGCGTGCTCCTGGCATCGAGCCCGGCCAGCTGGCCGAGCAGGCGCGCGTACTCGGCGACGCGCCGCACGTGGTTGCCGGTCTCGGGCGAGCGGGCGCCGATGGCTTCGCTCAGCGACACGACCATGTCGTGTTCCTTATCCTGCAGCACCGGGCCGGGGTCCTGCTCGGTCTCGAGCGCGTGGTGCAGGCGGGCGTGCTTGGTCAGGTTCGTCATTCGCCCTCATGCTGCCCCGTCGCGGCGCTTCGCTCGTCCCAACGGTAAGTTTTGACTACGGGTGATTGATCCCACAGTTGGCCGGCTCCGAGTCCGGCTCCGAGTCCGGCTCGTGCCCGGCTAGAATTCGCGCATGGACCCGGCCCGACGACCCCGTTACCTCCATGCCCTGGGCGTGCAGCCTTGGCAGTTGCGCGACGCCGGCCCAGCGGCCTCGATCGCTGCGCCCGCGCCTGCCCATGCCCCGGAAGATGCTCGGGCGGCGGCATCGGCCGTGCCCGCGGACTGGGAGGGCCTGCAAGCGGCTGTCGCGGGCTGCCGCAAGTGCCGTCTCTGCGAGACGCGAACCAACACGGTTTTTGGCGTCGGCCCGCGGCAGGCGCCGCTGATGGTGGTCGGTGAGGGGCCGGGTGCCGACGAAGACGCCCAAGGTGAGCCTTTCGTCGGCCGCGCCGGCAAGCTGCTCGACGAAATGTTGCGGGCGATCGGGCGCTCGCGCCGCGCCGATACCTTCATCGCCAACGTGGTCAAGTGCCGCCCGCCGGGCAATCGCGAGCCGGCCGAGGACGAGGCGGAGCAGTGCCGGCCCTACCTCGAGCAGCAGCTGCGCCTGGTGCAGCCGAAGCTCATCGTGGCGCTCGGTCGTATCGCCGCGCAGCGACTGCTGGCCACCGACACGCCGATCGGCAAGATGCGCGGGCAGACCTACCACTGGGGACCGGAGCGGACGCCGCTGATGGTCACGTACCACCCGGCGTACCTGCTGCGCAATCCCGTCGAGAAGGCCAAGAGCTGGGAAGACCTCAAGCGCATCCACCGCTTCCTGGCCGGAGCCTGAGGTGAGCGCGCAGCCCGAGCAGCTCTGGAACCTGCGGCCGATGGACGAGTCTTGGCTGCCGCAGGTGCTCGACATCGAGATCCGCGCCTACGCATTCCCGTGGACCGACGGCATTTTCCGCGACTGCCTGAAGGTCGGCTACAGCGGCTGGATCGTCACCAGCCCGGATGACGACGTGCTGGCCTACGCCGTCATGTCGATGGCCGTGGGCGAGGCGCACGTGCTGAACCTGTGCGTCGAGCCGGCCTACCACCAGCAGGGCCTCGGGCGCTTCCTGCTCGCGCACCTGCAACAGGTGGCGCGCGCGGCGGGCATGGACCTCATGCTGCTCGAGGTGCGCAAGTCCAACTCCGCGGCGATCGCGTTGTACCTGGGCGTGGGCTTCCACAAGCTCGGTGTGCGCAAGGGCTACTACCCGGCGCACGGCGGCAGCGAGGACGCGCTGCTGCTCGGCTACAACCTCGGGCGCACCCAGTCAGCCGGATGACTCCCACGCGGCGGGCTCAATACGCCTGGGCGCTCTACGACTGGGCCAACTCGGCGTTCGCCACGACGGTGCTGGCGGGGTTCTTCCCGATTTTCTTCAAGAATTTCTGGAACAACGGCGTCGCCGACGACGTGGTGACCTTCCGCCTTGGTCTCGCGCACTCGGCGTCGGGCCTGTTCATCTTCCTGCTGGCGCCGCTGCTCGGCACGCTCGCCGACCGCAGCGGCGCGCGCAAGGCCTTCCTGTTTGCCTTCGCGCTGCTCGGCGCGGCGGCCACCGCGCTGCTGGTCGCGGCGCCGGCCAACGCCTGGGTCGCGGCCACGGTGCTGTTCTCGCTGGCCAGCATCGGCTTCTCCGGCAGCATGGTGTTCAACGACGCGCTGCTGGTGGACGTGGCCGCGCCGCACGAATACGAGCGCGTCTCCGCGCTGGGCTACGGCCTCGGCTACCTCGGCGGCGGCCTGCTGTTCGCGCTGAACGTGGCGATGGTGCTCAAGCCGCAGGTATTCGGGCTCGACGGCAAGACCGCCGCCGTGCAGTGGTCGTTCGTCATGGTCGGCCTGTGGTGGGCGCTGTTCACGCTGCCGCTGATGCGCTGGGTGCGCGAGCAGCCGCGGCCGGCGCGCGCGGGCGGCGTGCTGACCGGCGCGCTGCGCGAGCTCGGCGCGACGCTGCGCTCGCTCAAGGGGCACCGGCCGGTGTGGATGTTCCTGCTGGCGTACTGGCTGTACATCGACGGCGTCGACACCGTCATCCGCATGGCGGTGAACTTCGGCCAGTCCCTGGGCTTCCCCGACGACAGCCTGATCGTCGCGCTGCTTCTGGTGCAGTTCGTCGGCTTTCCGGCGGCCATCGCCTTCGGCGCGCTCGGCGCGCGCTGGGGCGCGCGCAACGCCATCGTGCTGGCGGTCGCGGTCTACGCTGGCGTGACGGTGTGGGCCTACACGCTGCAGACGGTGGCGCAGTTCTACGCCATGGCCGCGGTCATCGCGCTGGTGCAGGGCGGCGTGCAGTCGCAGTCGCGCGCGCTGTTCGCGCAGTTGATCCCGGTCGAGCGCGCCGGGGAGTTCTTCGGCTTCTACAACATGCTGGGCAAGTTCGCGGTCATCCTCGGGCCGATCCTGGTCGGCTGGGGGGCGCTGGTGCTGGGGGACCCGCGCCTGTCCTTCATGGTGCTGCTGGTGCTGTTCGTGCCGGGCGCGCTGCTGTTGATGCGCGTCCCGGTGCCGCCGCCCTCAGCCGTTCGCTGAGAAGTTCTCGGGCCGCCGGGGCGTGATCGTGCGGTAGAACGCCTGGATCGACGCGAGGTCCCGCTCATAGTTACCGCTGGCGTGCAGGTGCAGGCCGCTGCCGACCACCTTGCGCGCGTAGTCGATATAGGCGCAGACGATCGGCACGCGCGCTTCCTGGGCGATCAGGTAGAAGCCGCGCTTCCATTTCTTGACGCGCTGGCGCGTGCCCTCGGGCGCGAGGCCGATGACCAGCGCCGGCCGGGTCTTGAAGGCATCGACGGTTTGCGAAATGACGCCACCCGGCGCAGAGCGGTCGATCGGGATCGCGTCCACGCGGCGCAGGATGCGGCCGATGAGGGGATGGCGGAACGCGGAGTGTTTGACGAACAGGCCGATGCGCAGCTCCAGCGCCAGCATCGTCAGCACGGCGAGCACGCCGTCCCAGTTCGACGTGTGTGGCGCGGCCAGCACCACCAGCTTTGGCTCGTCCGGCAGGCGGATTTCCAGCCGCCAGCCCATCAGCGCAAGGATGCGCTGCGCCAACCAGCGCAGCACCGGGTGGGCGGTGCGCGGCACGCGCGGCCCGATGTCGATCACGTGTTCCCCCATGGCCCGCAGTTTACCGTGCGCCGACGGTGTAGCATTTCCGGATGGACAAGCAAAACAAGCCACTGACCTACATCTCGTACCTGCACCTCGACGAGCTGCTGGGCCTGCAGCAGCCGCGGTCGCCCGGACCGGAGCACGACGAGATGCTGTTCATCGTCATCCACCAGGTCTACGAGCTGTGGTTCAAGCAGGTGCTGCACGAGCTGCGCCACCTGCGCCACGTGTTCGAGTCGGGCGACAGCGCGGCCGCGCTGGCCACCCTGCGGCGCGTCCTCACCATCCTCAAGACCCTGGTCGCGCAGGTGGACGTGATCGAGACCCTGACTCCCATGGCCTTCAACTCGTTCCGAACGCGGCTCGAGTCCGCCAGCGGCTTCCAGTCGCACCAGTTTCGCGAGCTCGAGTTCCTGCTCGGCCACAAGCGGCCCGAGCTGGTCAACCACTACGAGGCAGGCAGCAAGCCGCGCGCCGTGCTCGAGGCGCTGCTCGCCGAGCCGACCGTGTTCGATGCGTTTCTTTACTACCTCAGCCAGCACGGGTACGCCGTGCCCCAGGCGGCGATGTCGCGCGACCCGCGCGAGCCGCTGCGGGCTTCGGCCGACGTGCAGGAGCTGCTGCTGGCGGTCTACAAGCGCAACGACTTCAGCGCGCAGGTGTGCGAGCGCCTGGTGGATCTCGACGAGGGCCTGCAGGAGTGGCGCTACCGCCACGTCAAGATGGTCGAGCGCACCATCGGCGCCAAGCCGGGCACCGGCGGCTCGGCCGGCGCAGCCTACCTGCGCAATACGCTGTTTACGCCGCTGTTCCCCGACCTGTGGGAGATCCGCTCGCGGCTTTGAGCCGGTCCGCGATCAGGTCCTGAGCGATTTCAGCGCCGCCGCCAGTTCGAGCGCGTTCTCGCGCGGCCGGTCGCCGTAATAGCGCGCCGCGAGATAGGCGCGCGCCAGCTGTTCCATGGCCTGCGCCAGGTCCGGGCGCTCGCGCGCGACGCGCGCGGCGTAGTCGCGCGGGCCTTCGGCCGGATCCTGTGGCAGCCCCTTCGAAGCCAACACGCGCGTGGCCCGCCGCCACAGGCGCAGCGCCTCGTCCTTCGGCATGGCGATGCGCGCCGAGCGCATCGACAGCAGGCCGAGCAAGCCCATGAAGATCCCGACCATCACGGTCAGCGCGATGACCATGTCGCGCCACTCGCCCAGGCCGATCCGGCTGAGCAGCTCGAACTGGCTCTCCTCGTTGAAGCCGAGCACCCATCGATCCCAGGCGACGTTGACGTAGTCCCAGGCGACATCGGTCCGCAGCCGGAAATACTCGAACGCGGTGAGGCCGCCGCGGCGCAGGAAGGCCGGCAGCTCGGCGGCCGCCAGCGCCTCCGACAGGCCGCGCTCGACGCGATTCGGGGCGACCGCGGCGGTCGGGTCGACGCGGATCCAGCCGCGGCCGGCGAGCCAGATCTCGCTCCACGCGTGGGCGTCGGACTGGCGCACGACGTAGTAGGCGCCGACGTCGTTGAGTTCGCCGCCCTGGTAACCGACCACCACGCGCGCCGGGATGCCGGCGCCACGCATCAGCACGGTGAAAGCGCTGGCGTAGTGTTCGCAGAAACCGCGCCGCGTGTCGAACAGGAAGCCGTCCACCATGTCCCGGCCCAGCGTCGGCGGCTCGAGCGTGTAGTAGAAGTTCTCGGTGCGGAACAGGCGCAGCGCGCGGTCCACCACCTGGCTGTCGTCGAGGCCCTCGGCGCGCCACTGCCGCGCCAGCGCGAGCGCGCGCGGGTTGCGGTCATCCGGCAGGCGCTGCGCGCTGCGCTGCCACTTCGGCGTCAGGTCCGGATCGAGCACGTAGCGCGGGTAGGAGATCGCGTCGTAGCGCAGGCGCTCCTTGACCAGCTCGCGCGACAGCATCTGGTAGTAGCCGCTGAGACGCGCGGTGGGCGGCAGCGCGCGCGAGTCGGGCAGGTCGAGCGCGAACAGCCAGTTCTGGCGGTGTGGCTCCATGGTGACGCGGTAGCGGACCGGCTCGCCGGCCAGCGTGGCGCTCGCCGGTTCAAAGGCCTTGACCAGCGTGCGCGGGTTGTATTGGCGGAAGTAGTCGTCGCCCTTGAACTCCGCGCGCCACGCGCGGCCGTCGAACGACGACAACACCGGGCCGCGCCAGTAGCGCTGGTTCATCGGCGGCGGCGGACCGATGAACTCGACGCGGAAGGCCACCTCGTCGGACTGGATCAGGCTGGAGATGTCGCCGGGCGACATCGTGTCGGAGATGCCGCTGCGCGCCGCGCCGGCGTCGGCCGGGAGCCCCCACAGCGGACCCGGCACGCGCGGGAACAGCACGAACAGCGCCAGCATCAGCGGCAGCGCCAGCAGCACCATCGCGCCGCCGAGGCGCAGCGTCACGCGCGGCGACAGCGGTGCGCCCGGATGGCTGGCCTCGATCAGCGCCGCAGTGACGCCGACCGAGCAGGCGCCGAGATACAGGATGGTCCAGATCTCCTGCGAGAACAGGAAGTGGGTCAGCATCGTGAAGTAACAGAGCGAGACGACCACCAGCACGTCGCGCCGCTCGCGCATCTCGGTGAGCTTGAGGCCGAGCATGATGATCAGCAGCGCCGTGCCGGCGTGCTGGCCGTTGATGCGCCCGTAGGTGGCGTTGATCGCGATGAACGCCGCGATCGTCAACAGGACCTTGAGCCACTGTGGCGGCAACGGCCACTGCCGCAACGAGGCCAGTGCACGCCAGATGGCGAGCGAGGCGACCATGGCGCCGATCCACGGCGGCATGCGCGTGAGGTGCGGCGCCACGACCAGAGCGAGCACGGCCAGCAGCCGCAACAGCGACGACTGGGCGAGGTAAGTCTCGGCGGTGGTCTTCTTCATGTGTCGTGCAGCGCCAGTGCCTTCAGGCAGGCGTGCTGGTGGGTGGCGCCGCGCGAAGGCGCGATGCGCGTGCCGGGCAGCCGCAGGCCGTAGGACAGGTGCTTGCCTTCCGCTTCGAGCACCCAGCGCGCCAGCTGCGACAGGCGCGCTTCGGCGTCGAGCTCCGGCAGCTCGCTCCAGTCGAGCCAGAACTCGCGGTCCATGGTTTCCTGGAACTGCTTGACCATTGGCCGCCGCAGCTTCGGGAAGCTTTTCCAGTGAATCGCGCGCGGCGTGTCGCCGCGCTGGTAATTGCGCAGGCCGGCGAACTCGTCGAGGCCGGGCCGGCTGCCGGCCAGCTGGCCGCCGACGCCGCGGGCTGGCGGCGGCTCGCGGCCCGGCGGCGCCGGCCGCGGGTAGACCAGGCACGACATTTCGAGCTCGAGCCAGGTCCAGGCGTGGAACATGCCGAGCGGAAACTCGGTGGACACCGCGAACACGCGCGCCGGCAGCCAGCCGCGACGCTGCGCGGCGATCGGCAGCTTCAGCGCGGCGAAATTCTCCGGCACCAGGTCGGCGGTCGTGGCGACGTCGGCGCGCGGCCAGCCGACCGACACGCTGTAGCGCTGGCGCCGCGCCGGGTTGTGCACGTGGACCTCGAAGTGCGCGACTTCGCCGGCGAACACCGGCGCAACCGGGCCGGCGCGCACCTCGACGTTGACCAGGTTGCCGTGCGTGTGGTGCATCGCGACGAGGCCCAGCCCGATCAGCAGGAAGGTGAGCGCGAAGGCCATGTTGTTGGAGTAGTTCATCGCCGCCAGCAGCATCACCAGCGACAGCGCGGCGAAGGCGTAACCGAAGCGTGTCGGCAGGATGTAGACGCGATGGCGGGGCACCGGCACCGGCCCGGGCTGGCGCTTGACCCGCGCCATGACCCACGCGTCGATGCGCTCCTGCGCCCAGCGGATCGGATGCAGCAGGATTTTCAGCAGCAGCCAGACGCGCATTGGGTCGGATTGATTATGCGTGCCGCTGGTGAAGCAGGATCTGGAGGGTCGACATAATCAATCGACTCTGACCCGATTGATTACGGAATCGCCACAGCCGCGAGGATTTCTTCGGCCGTCGGCGCGCCAGCTTCGCGCTCGGCAGTGGCGAGCAGGCGGTGATTCACCACGGCGGGGAACACGGCCTGCACGTCCTCGGGGATCACGCCGCTGCGGCCGTCGAGCAGCGCCCAGGCCTGCGCCGCGCGGCGGATCGACAGGCCGGCGCGCGGCGACAGCCCCATGCGCAAGCCGACGTGCTCTCGCGTGTAGCGCACCAGCGCCAGCACGTACTCGAGCAACGCTGGCGTGGTCTTCTGGCCGTTGACCTGGCCCTGCAGGCCCAGCAGGTCCCTGGGCAACAGTGCCGGCTGCACTTCCGGCAGCAGGTCGCGGCGGTCACGCTCGGACAGCAGCGTGCGCTCGGCATCCGGCGGCGGATAACCCAACGCGAGGCGCATCATGAAGCGGTCGAGCTGCGACTCCGGCAACGGGAACGTGCCGATCTGGTAGGCCGGGTTTTGCGTGGCGATGACGAAGAACGGCTCCGGTAGCAGGCGCGTCTCGCCCTCCGAGGTGACCTGGCGTTCCTCCATGGCCTCGAGCAACGCCGATTGGGTCTTGGGGCTGGCGCGATTGACCTCATCAGCCAGGACAAGCTGGGCGAAGATAGGACCAGGATGAAAGCGGAAGGAACCGGTCTGCTGCTCGAACATGGATACGCCGAGGATGTCGGCTGGCAGCAGGTCGCTGGTGAACTGGACGCGCTGGAACTTCAAGCCCAGTACCCGGGCCAAGGCAAGGGCCAGCGTGGTCTTGCCGACGCCTGGAATGTCTTCGATCAGCAGGTGGCCGCGGGCGAGCAGGCAGGTGAGCGCCAGGCGAATCTGGTGGGACTTGCCGAGGATGATGCGGTCGAGGGCCGCAAGTGCCTGATTCAGGCCGGGATTCAATTCGTTCTTGGAGCGGCTGCAGGGGAAGATCAGTGTAGCCGGTCAAAGGGGACCTTTGTCCAATTGTCGCGGTGCAGCATATGGGTCATGATGGGTCACGACGTTCAAAGGAGTTCCGGTGGATCGAATTGCGCGGGAGTGTCAG
>JANNKD010000294.1:0-3306 GCA_031396115.1 Gammaproteobacteria bacterium | reverse complement strand
GCCGCGCAACGTGCGCCTGGCCGAGGCGCCGAGCCACGGCCTGCCGGCGATGATCTACGACTTCGACTGCCCCGGCGCGCGCGCGTACATTGCGCTCGCGGGGGAAATCCTGCGCCGGTACGACAGCGCGGCGCGGGCGGCCTAGCAAGGGGGATGCAGGTGGCGATCAAGAAACGCGGTCTGGGGCGGGGACTCGATGCGCTGCTCGGCACGGTCGGCGTGACCGGCCCGGAGGCCGGCGAGGAACTCGTCGAGTTGCCGGTCGACCAGCTGCAGCCGGGCGCGCACCAGCCGCGCCGCAACTTCGATCCCGAGCAGCTCGAGTCGCTGGCCGACTCGATCCGCGCGCAGGGCGTGGTGCAGCCGATCGTGGCGCGTCCGATCGCGGGCGGCCGCTACGAGATCGTCGCCGGCGAGCGGCGCTGGCGCGCGGCGCAGAAGGCCGGGCTCAAGAGCATCCCCGCCGTGGTGCGCGCGATGGAAGACCGCGCGGCCATGGCCGTGGCGCTGGTCGAGAACATCCAGCGCGCCGACCTGAATCCGCTGGAAGAAGCGACGGCGCTGAAACGCCTGATCGACGAAGTCGGCCTGACGCACGAGCAGTGCTCGGACGCCGTCGGCCGCTCGCGCGTGCAGGTCACCAACCTGTTGCGCCTGTTCGAGCTGAACGAAGACGTGCAGGCGCTGCTGCGCACCGGCAAGCTGTCGCTCGGCCACGCCAAGGTGCTGCTCGGCGTGACCGGCCCGCGCCAGTCGTCGATGGCCAACCTGGTCATCGCGCGCCAGTACTCGGTGCGCCAGACCGAGGAGCTGGTGCGCGCGGCGCTCGCCGGCCGCAGCGCCAAGGCGCGCAAGGCCAACCGCTCGCCGCTGGAATCGGACCTGTCGCAGAAGATCGGCCTGCCGGTGCGGGTGCAGCAGGCCGGCGACGGCGGCGGCCGCCTGACCATCCGCTTCAAGCAGAAATCCGAGCTCGACAAGCTGGTGCGATTGCTGCGCTGAAGGCTCGCGGACTACACTCGCGGTCCCCTGCAGGAGTGGCGAGGGAGTCTGCTGATGAACCGATCCATGCTGCGTCACTGCGCGCTGGCGGGGCTCACCGCCCTGGCGCTGGCCGGCCCGGCACACGCCAAGAAGCCCTTCATTGTCGGCGGCCTGCAGGTCGGCACCAGCGGCATTGTGGAAGCCGACAAAGGCTTCAGTTCGGTCAGCGACTCGTTCGACTACCTCGACCCCGGTCTGCTGGCGCTGCGCTATCCGACCGCGGCGATCGACACTGTCTTCGCCACCCTCGATTTCCGTGGCATCGACATGGGCATCGACTTCCAGGCAGGCAGCGGTTTGCTCACCCTCAGCGTGGATCAGCTCGGCTTCCAGCAGCAGTTCGGCAAAGTCAGTGTCTGCAACCCCACCGCGCCTGACAGCTGTAGCCTGGCCCGCAAGCAGGCCTTGCGCGAAGTGCGCGATTTCCTCGAGAGCAACCCCCAGTTCCTCAAGCGCCTGCTGACCGCACTGGCGCGCTTCTCTCCGGTCGACCCGCTGGCCGGCAACCCGGACAGCCTGTTCTCGCGCAGCAGCCGCGCCGATTTCCAGCAGGGCTTCACGCACAAGGTCTCGCAGATCTGGGGCTGCAACACGACCGCGTTCAACGGCACCTTCGGCCAGGGCGTGATGGTCGCCGCGGCCGGCGACGTGCCGGACATCTTCGTCGACGCCAGGGCGCGTGCGGCGCAGCTCGAGGGCGAAAACGAGTTCTCGATCGGCCTGCTGACCTCGAGCACGACCGCCGAGTCCACCGGCGGCGATTACGCCACCACCGGCTACGTCGTGCCGGTGTCGTATACGGTCAAGCTCGACTCGGACCCGCGCAAGAAAATCCGCTTCGACCTGCCGTTCGGCTATACCGACACCGAGGGCGCGACCAGCTACTCGCTCGGATTGGGCGTGGCCTACACGCATCCGCTGTCGGACGTCTGGACGCTGACGCCGGCGCTGGGTGTCGGCGCGACCGGCTCCGACGACCTCGGCTCGGCCGGCGGCGTCACCAGCTATTCGCTGACCAGCGCCTACACCTTGCGCGTGAACGCTTTCGCGGTGTCCTTGGGCAACTCGGTCGGCCGCTACGACGCGTTGGGGCTCAAGATCGGCGACGTCGAGGCCGAGGCCGACATCAGCAACACGGTGTTCACCAACGGCGTGCTGCTCACCGGCCCGAACGCGCTGATCGCGAAGAACCTGGTGATGGAGTTCTCGTTCACCGACACACGCGTCACCGGCGACGAGGTCTACCTCGACAGCTACGACGAAATCGGCGTCGCGCTGGGCCACCTGAGCACCCGCATGGGCGTCATCGACCGCTACACCAAGGTGGGCCTGAGCTATCTGGTCGGCAGCGGCGACGATGGCGACATCACCAGCCTGCGGCTCAACCTCAGCGCGCGGTTCTAGGAGGACATCATGAACATTCGCATCCTCCTCGCGGCAATCCTGTGCGGCCTCGCGCCGCTCGCATCGGCGCAGGACGCGGCGCCGGCCGCGGCCGGCGAAGTCGCGCTGGTCACGGGCAGCGTGACGCTGGCCGGCGAGCCGGCGCAGGTGCTGGAAGCCGGCGACAAGTTCCGCGAAGGCCAGACCATCCGGGTCGGCGCGAACAGCTATGCCAGCTTGAAATTCGCCGACGGCGGCCGCG
This sequence comes from Gammaproteobacteria bacterium, assembly GCA_031396115.1. Lineage (GTDB taxonomy): Bacteria > Pseudomonadota > Gammaproteobacteria > Nevskiales > Nevskiaceae > JACPFV01. Next base: position 617 of record JANNKD010000294.1, on the reverse strand, counting down.
TGCTGCTGCGGCCCAACACCGAGTTCACGGTCGAGTCATACAAGTACGAGCCGCCCGCGGCCGCGCCCGCAATCAGCACGCCGGAGGCGCCGGCCTCGGCCGTGGGCACGGCGTTCTTCCGGCTCGTGCGCGGCGGCTTCCGCGCCATCAGCGGCCTGATCGGCAAGGGCGACCAGCAGGCCTACAAGGTGACGACGCCGGTGGCGACGATCGGCATCCGCGGCACCGACTACGAAGTCGAGTTGTGCGCGGGCGACTGCCCGTCGCAAGCGCAAGCCGGCCTCGGCACGATGGTGGCGGCGAGCGACCTGCTGGCCCAGACCGACGCGCCCGCCGACGCGCCGCAGGGCGGCGTGATCCTGGCCACGCATGAAGGCTCGATCGAAGCGCAGACCGCGAGCGGCGCGACGTTCCGCGTGGACGCCGGGCAGGTTGGCGTGATGCTGGCCAGCGGCCAGACCTTCATGCTGCCGGCCGTGCCCGACTCGATGCTGATCAACCCGGCGCCAAGCCCCGAGGCCTGTAAATGAATCCCTACGGCAAGGTCGCGCTGATCACCGGCGCGTCGAGCGGCATCGGCGCGGCGTTTGCCGAAGCGCTCGCGATCCAGGGCCTCG
>JANNKD010000261.1:0-8756 GCA_031396115.1 Gammaproteobacteria bacterium | reverse complement strand
GGCAGTCGCCGTCGCCAAAGAACACCCGCCCGCGATTGTTTCCACGCTGGATAACGTGCTGGGGCTGTCCGGGAACCAGGAACCGGGACGGTCGTGCCATTTTGTTCTTGTTCTCAGTGGCGCGTCCCGCGATCCTACCAGCGGCGTGTCCGCTGTCTATTTTTTCAATCGACTCTGACCCGATTGAAAAACCTATCCCACCCACTTGCGCGCGTTGCGGAACATCTGGATCCATGGCGTGAATTCGCCGTAGTCCTTCGGCCACCACGAGCCGGTGACGCCGCGGAGGGTGCGCTCCGGGTGTGGCATCAGCGCTGTGATGCGGCCATCGTCGTTGCAGATCGCGGTGACGCCGTCGGGCGAGCCGTTGGGGTTCTGCGGGTAGCGCGTCGCGACGTGGCCGCGCGCATCCACGAAGCGCATCGCCAGCTGCCCATTCCTCTGCAGTGACGCGAGGTCGGCGATGCTGGCGAAGTTGGCGCGGCCCTCGCCGTGGGCAACCGAGATCGGCAGCTTCGAGCCCGCCATGCCGGTGAAGAACAGCGACTTGCTGTCGAGCACTTCGACCTGCGTCCAGCGGGCCTCGAACTGCTCCGACCGGTTGCGGCGGAACACGGGCCAGTGGCGCGCGCCCGGCACGATGTCCTTGAGCGCCGCGAACATCTGGCAGCCGTTGCACACCCCGAGCGCGAAGCGGTCCTGGCGCGCCAGGAATTCAGCGAACGCCGCGCGCGTGCGCTCGTGGAACAGGATGGACTTGGCCCAGCCCTGACCCGCGCCGAGCACGTCGCCGTAGGAAAAGCCGCCGCAGGCGACGACGCCGCGGAAGTCGTCGAGCGCGACGCGGCCCTCGATCAGGTCGGTCATGTGCACGTCGACGCTGTCGAAGCCGGCGCTGTGGAAAGCCCAGGCCATCTCGACCTGGCCGTTGACGCCCTGCTCGCGCAGGATCGCCACGCGCGGACGTGCCGTGTGCACGAACGGCCCCTCACCCTGGCCCTCTCCCCGCAAGCGGGGAGAGGGAATCGACACCGTGAGGCCGGTATCCGCCGGATCGCCCGTGGTCTCGAACTCCTCGCGCGCGCAGTCCGGATTGTCGCGCTGCATGGCGATGCGAAACGAGGTCTCGGCCCAGAGCTTCTGCAGCGTCTGGCGCGGCTCTTCGAGCAGGGTGCGCTCACGATACGAGAAGCGGATGGCGTCGGCGCCGTTCGGTGCGCCGAGCTCCGCGTGCGGCAAGCGCGTTGTCATCAGCGCGGAGCGCACTGCGGCGAGGTCGCCTTCGCGCACCTGCACCACCATGCCCAGCTCTTCGGCAAACAGCGCCGCGACCGGATCGTCGCCGAGCGCATCGAGCGCGATGTCCACGCCGCAGTGCCCGGCGAAGGCCATTTCGCACAGCGTCGCCAGCAGGCCGCCATCGGAACGGTCGTGGTAGGCGAGCAGGAGCCCCTGCTCGTTGAGCTTCTGGACGGTGTCGAAGGCCGCCTTCAGGCGCTGCGGGTCGTCGAGGTCGGGCGGCTCGCTGCCGAGCACGCCGTGGGCCTGCGCCAGCACCGATCCGCCGAGACGGTTCTTGCCGGCGCCGAGGTCGATCAGCAGCAGCCGCGTGGCGCCTGCATCGAGCCGCAGTTGCGGCGTCAGCGAGCGGCGCACGTCGGTCACCGGGGCGAACGCCGAGACGATCAGCGAGAGGGGCGCCGTCTGCGTGATCGCTCTCGAATCCGCCTGCCACATGGCGCGCATGGACAAGGAGTCCTTGCCGACCGGGATGGCGATACCCAGAGCGGGGCACAGCTCGGCGCCGACCGCGCGCACCGTGTCGTAGAGCCGCGCGTCCTCGTCGCCGTGGCCGGCGGCCGCCATCCAGTTGGCGGACAGCTTGATGTCGCCCAGCTTCGCGATGCGCGCGCCGGCGATGTTGGTGATGGCCTCGCCCACGGCCATGCGGCCGGAGGCTGGCGCATCGAGCAGCGCCAGCGGCGTGCGCTCACCCATGGCCATCGCCTCGCCGCCATGGCCGGCGAATCCGCTCGCGGTCACGGCGCAGTCGGCCACCGGCACCTGCCAGGGCCCGACCATCTGGTCGCGCACGGTCAGGCCGCCGACGGTGCGGTCGCCAATCGTGATCAGGAAGTTCTTGGAGGCGACCGCCGGGAAGCGCAGCACGCGCCCGGCGGCGTCGGCCAGGTCCACGGCGCGGTGGTCGAACGGCTGCGGCGCGCCCGGGGCGCGACGCGCATTGCGCTGCAGCCGCGGGACCTTGCCGAGCAGCACCGGCATCGGCATGTCCACCGCGGCGCGGCCGTCGGCCTCGTCGCTGACCAGCAAACGCTGCTCGGCCGTGGCGTGGCCGACCACCGCGATCGGGCAGCGCTCGCGGCGGCAGGCTTCCTCGAGCGCCTTGATGCGCCCGGGCAGCACCGCGAGCACGTAGCGCTCCTGCGCCTCGTTGCACCAGATCTCCATCGGTGAAAGGGATGGGTCGGCCGAGGCGATGGCGCGCAGGCGGATCGCGCCGCCGCGACCGTCGGCGTGCACCAGCTCCGGCAGCGCATTCGACAGGCCGCCGGCGCCCACGTCGTGGATCGAGAGCACCGGATTGTCCTCGCCCTGCGCCCAGCACCAGTCCACCACTTCCTGGCAGCGGCGCTGCAGCTCGGGGTTGGCGCGCTGCACCGAGGCGAAGTCGAGCTCGGCGCTGCTCGCGCCGGTGGCCATGGACGAGGCCGCGCCGCCGCCCAGGCCGATCAGCATGGCCGGGCCGCCGAGCACGACCAGCCTGGCGTCGCTCGACACCGGCAGCTTCTGCACGTGGTGCGGCCGGACGTTGCCCAGGCCGCCCGCGATCATGATCGGCTTGTGGTAGCCGCGGCGGCCCATTCCAGGAATGGTGCCGTCTTTCGTCTCGAAAGTGCGGAAGTAGCCGGCCAGGTTGGGCCGGCCGAATTCGTTGTTGTAGGCAGCGGCGCCGATCGGGCCCTCGGTCATGATCGACAGCGGCGTCGCCATCGCCGCGGGCCGCGAGTCCTCGAACTCCCAGGGCTGGGCGAAGCCCGGGATGCGCAGGTGCGAGGCCGAGAAGCCGCACAACCCGGCCTTGGGCCGCGCGCCGCGCCCGGTCGCGGCCTCGTCGCGGATCTCGCCGCCGGCGCCGGTGCCGGCGCCGGGATGCGGCGAGATGCCGGTCGGATGGTTGTGCGTCTCCACCTTCATCAGGATGTGTGCCGGCTCGTCGACCGCGCGCCACTGGTGGTCGGGGCCGTGGATGAAGCGCGCCGTCGGCGCGCCTTCGATCACGGCGGCGTTGTCGGTGTAGGCCGACAGCACGCCGCCGGGCGAAGCCCGGTGCGACAGCTTGATCATCTCGAACAGCGAGTGCGGCTGCCGGGCGCCGTCGAGCGTGAATTCGGCGTTGAAGATCTTGTGGCGGCAGTGCTCCGAGTTGATCTGCGCGAACATCATCAGCTCGGCATCCGTCGGGTCGCGGCCAGCGGCGACGTAGTGCTGCGCGAGGTACTCCATCTCCTGCGCCGACAGCGCCAGGCCCCAGTCGCGATTCGCGGCTTCGAGGGCGCTCTTCCCTCCCTGCAGCACGCCGACGTGGCGCAGCTCGCGGCGTGCCGGCGCGTCGAACACGTGCGCCAGCGCGTCCGCGTGGTCGAGCACGCTCTCGGTCATGCGGTCGTGCAACTCGTCCAGCGCCGCCGCCGGCAGCGGCGCGGCGGACTCGACCATCACCGCGCGGCCGAGCTCGATGCGCTTCACCGCCAGGCCGCAGACGCGCGCGATGTCGGTGGCCTTGCTGCTCCACGGCGACACCGTGCCCAGGCGCGGCACGACGTAGAGCAGGCGCTCCGCGCGGCCCGGCTTCGGCAGCGTCTCCGGGCCCGGCCCGAGCAGGCGGCGCAGCGCCGCGAGCGGCACGGTGTCGGCGTCGACGATGAAGAAATCGGTCACGCGCACCGCGGCGACATCCGGTGCGTGGTGGCGCAGGCGCGCCAGCAGCCGCTCGACCCGGAACGCCGACAGGGCGTCGTTGCCGGGCAGGATCTGGATCGAGGAGCGGGCGCGGTTCATCAGTGCAGCTCCCGCCAGTGCAAACCGTCGTCCTGGTGCGCGCAGACAATCTCATAAGAAAAGGGGTCTGACCCCTTTATGTTTGTCGCGGCCTGCGCTGCCGCCAACGCCAGCGCCGGCGTGTTGTTCTTCTCGGACAGGTGCGTCAGCACCAGGTGGCGCAGGCGCGCACAGTCGAGCGTGCGCAGGAAATCGGCCGACTGGCAGTTCGACAGGTGTCCCACCGGCCCGCCGACGCGCGCCTTCAGCGGCGGCGAGTACGGACCGGCCTCGAGCATGGCGCGGTCGTGGTTGAACTCGAGCATCAGCGCGTCGCAGCCCGACAGCGCCTCGCGCATGGCGTCGGTGAAGGAGCCGGCATCCGACAGCGTGCCGACGCGGAAGCGGCCGTCGCCGAACACGAAGTGGCAGGGCTCGCGCGCGTCGTGCGGCACCGCGAAGGGCTGCACCAGCAGGTCGCCGATGGCGAAGGCCTCGAACGGGTTGAAGCAGTGCGTGCGCGGCACCGGGCCGTCCTTCCAGGCCTCGCGGGTGCCGCGGCTCATCCACACCGGCAGGCGGTGCTTGCGCGCGAAGCGCGCCACGCCGCCGATGTGGTCGGCGTGCTCATGCGTGACGACGACGGCATCCACGGCGTGCGGCTCGACCCCGAGCCGGCGCAGGCGCGCCTCGGTCTCGCGCAGCATGAAGCCGCAGTCCATCAGCACGGTGGTGGCGCCGGCCTGGATCAGTGTGCCGTTGCCGCGGCTGCCGCTGCCGAGCATCGCAAAGCGCATCAACCTCTCACCGGTCCTTGCCTCGCGTGAAGGTGGGGAACGGCCTCACGTTGCTGCCGCCTTCCGCCAGCGGGCTGATCTTGGCCGCGCCCGGCTTGCTGACTTCGTCGATGCGGATCACCGCGTGCACGGGGATGAAGCTGCGCGCGACGTTGGCGAACTCGGTCTTGAGCTTTTCCTCGCCGGGATCGACCACGACGGTGGATTTCTCGCCGAACACGAGATGCTCGACCTCGACGAAGCCCAGCAAGCCGCCGTGGCTCACGCTGCGGGCGTAGATCTCGTAGACCTGCCCCTGGTTCGTGAAGCTGACGCGGTAGAGACGCTGCTTGCTCATGGGCCTGCGAAAAAAAATGGCGGTGCTGGGAGTCTCATGCGAACCCCTCTCTGTCGGATTCCCTGTTTTCCCGGGAAAATACTGGGAAAACAGCCCGTCAGAGGGGGTCCAAACAGCGGTCCTGCCGCAACGGGGGCGTAGTTTAAGGGCTCACCGGCTCAAATGCCCGCCCCGCCAACAGGGAATGATCAGGGAAGCTCGCCATAGGGCCGCCAGGGCGTTCGCAAGGGTACGCGGTGCGGCTTGGCCTACTCGACCGCGCCCTAGCCGTTCCGGGCCTCAAGGAGCCGTTCACGGATGCCCTGGGCCGCCGCCGCTTCGGCCACGCGAAAGCGGGGTCGCGGCCGTGGCGCTTAATCGGACCGCGAGAGCCCCCCCCTTCTACCGGTGGATGGCTCGCCGAACGTAGCGAGCGCCGAAAATCATCAAGGGGACTGCGATGGCAAGCAGTGACGCGGCTCGCTTGACGACGGTCAAATACGGGAGGATCGCCGCGCCGATGTGCAAACGCTCCGGAAAGTGCGCGAGAAGCGCCAGCACTGTGCCATTCTCGGCAAGATCGAATGCCACGTAAACGAACGGCAGCGACAGAAGGAGGCCGCGGGTCTTGCGATTCGCACTTACTTCCCTGGTTGCATGAAGCATCAGCAGAAAAAGCGCGGGAAGCACGGCGAACGGCAACAGCACGTCGACCGTTACATTTCTGAACGCGTAATTGCTGCGACCGGCAGGGCCGTAGGCATCAAGACGACGGTAGATTTCATCCTCCGCAAACGACGGCTTCACATCGAGCAGCACGCCACCGCCACTCGCTTTCTCGAAGTCCCGCACGCTGCCCCGAAAATCAATGGCGTGCACGGCGAATACCACAACGAACGCGACGAGCAGGGCTGAAACGAAGGCCGTGCGCGTCTTCATGGCTTGAGCCCCCTTGACCCTGCACTTTCCCCGGCTCCGCCGTAATGCGCGCGGGCATCATTGACCATCTGCGCGGTGCACCACCGGGCATACCAATCACCGAGCGCGCGCCCGACCAAACGCCACGCTCCGGAGGTGGGCAAGTCATAGTCGATGAACACGCGCAACAAGCTGCCCCGGGACTGCGGTTTGATTTCGAAGCCCATGCGATACGCGCCAATGACCAGCAGACGCGGCTCCTGCGTGGTCTCCCACGCCTTAAGCCGCGGTGGGCTGCGCTCAGTCACGCTCGTCTCGACGGAAAGGTGCACGCCCATTACCCGTCCGTGCAATCGGATGCGTGAGCCAAGGCGTTGGCCGCCGCCTTCATCGATGTCGAGTGACATTCGTCCGCCACCCATGCGCCATGAGGACTGGCTCATGTGCGAAGAAAGCCGCCGAGGGTCATCCAGGTACTGAAAAAGGTCCTCCACGGGCGCTGCTACCTCCGCTGACTGCTCGGAGTGCCGGTAATAAATACGCCGCTGCCCGTTGGCCATCGAAGGCGTCGCGTAGGAACGAGATATGAGGATACCGGACTGGGTCCCGTTGACCTGGATCAACGGCTTGCGGCGACAATACGGGCCTCAGCCGGTTGGGAGTGCGCTTGCTGCGTAGATATGCTGTTGCCGCGCTGGCGGTCGCGTTTCCGCTCCACTTCGCCTGGGAGTGGCTCCAATGCCAGCCGTACTTTGTTCACCAAGCCATACCGCCGACGGCGACATCGATGTTGATGGCAACGGTGGGCGACCTGGCCCTCACCATCGTTGCCTACCTAGCGGTTGCTGTGCTGCGCGGATCGCAGTGGGGCCTGCAGCGGTGGAACGCCTGGAGCATCGTGATACTGGAATCCGTCGCGATTGCTCTAGCGATCGCTGTTGAATCCTTTGCCCTCGCCACCGGCCGCTGGAGCTACACCGACGCAGTGCCGCTCATGCCTGGCACGCGAGTGTCCCTGCTACCCGTCTTGCAGCTCGTGCTGCTGCTACCGCTGACCTTCCTGCTCGCGCGGTCCCTGACCGCCCGCTTCAGCCCACCGTCCGGCTCACAGGCGCGCGGCCCGCAGCCTTAGCGGCCCTATGAGCACCACCGCACCGCACCGTTGGCGGCGGGGCACTTACTGTCTCTAGACTGAGGATCCCCGGCGGATGCCGTGCGGGCCTTGAACCGAGAAACGCGATGAACGGACCAAAACCCGGCCATTCCTCCCTGAAAGATCCCGTGTGCGGAATGCCCGTGACGGTTCAATCGCCGCACGTAATGCAGCACGCGGGCAAGCCGGTTTATTTCTGCAGCGCGGGCTGCAAGGCCAAGTTCGCGGCCAACCCGACTAAATATCACCTTGCCACCGCGGCGCCCGTTGCACCGGATTCGCCAACCGCCGCTACGCCGCCGACGCTGTCCGCGCCCGCGGTTGCCGGCGTCATCTACACCTGCCCGATGCACCCGGAGATCCGGCAGGACCATCCGGGTTCCTGTCCCAAGTGCGGCATGACGCTGGAGCCTGAGACCCCCACGCTCGACGACAGCGAGAGCCCCGAGCTGCGGGACTTCACGCGGCGATTCACCTGGACACTGCCGCTGACGATTGTCGTGACCGCCCTCGCGATGGCCGGCCACCGCCTGCAATGGTTCGAGATGGCCACGCAGAGCTGGATCGAACTCGCACTGAGCCTGCCGATCGTGCTGTGGGCCGGCTGGCCGTTCTTCGTGCGCGGCGCACAGTCGATCGCCAACCGCAGCCCGAACATGTGGACCCTGATCGGGCTTGGCACCGGCGCCGCGTTCATCTACAGCGTCGTCGCCACGGTGGCGCCGGGCGTGTTTCCCGCGTCGTTCCTGGCCATGGGCCGGGTGGCGGTCTATTTCGAGGCCGCCGCGGTCATCATCTCGCTAACCTTGCTCGGCCAGATCCTGGAGCTGAAGGCGCGCTCGCAAACCTCGGCGGCGATCAAATCCTTGCTGGGCCTTGCGCCCAAGACGGCTCGCCGGATCAATGCCGATGGCACCGAGGAAGACGTTGCGCTCACCCACGTGCACGTCGGCGACGCGTTGCGAGTGCGACCCGGCGAGAAGGTGCCGGTCGACGGCGCCGTGGTCGAGGGCGGCAGCGCGGTGGACGAATCCATGCTGACCGGCGAGCCGATGCCGGTCTCCAAGCGCGTGGGCGACAAGCTGATCGGCGCGACGCTGAACACCAGCGGTGCCCTGGTGATGCGTGCAGAAAAAGTAGGCTCTCAAACTGTGCTCGCCAGCATCGTGCAGATGGTGATGCAGGCGCAGCGCTCGCGGGCGCCGATGCAGCGCATGGCGGACCAGGTTGCGGGATATTTTGTGGTTGCCGTCGTTGCCGTCGCGCTGGTGACCTTCCTGGTCTGGGGATTGGCAGGCCCGCAGCCGAGCTGGGTCTATGGCCTGATCAATGCCGTTGCCGTGCTCATCATTGCCTGCCCGTGCGCCCTCGGGCTGGCGACGCCGATGTCCATCATGGTTGCCACCGGCAGGGCTGCGACGCAGGGCGTGCTGTTCCGCGATGCGGCGGCGATCGAGAACTTCCGCAGGGTGGACACGCTGATCGTGGACAAGACCGGCACGCTGACCGAGGG
>JANNKD010000235.1:0-26621 GCA_031396115.1 Gammaproteobacteria bacterium | reverse complement strand
AGGCGCTCCTACAACGAAGGCACCCGTAGGAGCGCCTCCTAGGCGCGACTGGTATCCAGCAGGTAGTAGTCCCTGAGCAGCTCATACAGCTCGCGGTGATGCCGCTTCAGCTCGCGCGCGCTCTGGAAGTACGCCTCGGTCGCGACCGCGAAGAATTCGCCCGGCCCTTCGGTGCCGTAGTCGTCGAGCACCTCCGAGCCCTGGTCGCAAAGCTCGCGGTACGCGGCGCTCATGACCTTCGACCACCGCGTGTAGTCCGCGAGCAGGGGCGCGCCTTCGTGCGGCCCCTCGTCGTTCAGCTGGTGCGCGAACTCGTGCGCCGGCACGTTGACCGCGTCGCCGTCGAGCGCGGCTTGCGCGTCCTCCCACGACAGGATCACGCGGCCCCACTGCTGCGACTCGCCGACCTGCAGCAACTCGTCCTCGTAGACCACGCCGGCCTCGTCGGGCTCCTCGTGACGCACCCAGAACGCTTCCGGGTACAACAAGACGGAGCGCAGGTTCGGATAGACCCGCGCCTCGGGCCGCAGGATCAGCAGGCAGGCCATGCCCGCGATCAGCACGCGCATCTCCTCGGTCACGGCGAGGTCGTTGCAGCCGTAGAACTTCTTGCGCGCCAGGAACTCCACCACGCGCGGCTCGAAGCGCGCGCGCAATTCGGGCGTGAGGCGGGCCACGTGCGGCAGGCGCGAAGCCAGCACTGCGCGCCAGGGCTCGGGGAGCGGTTTTGGACGGCGGCGGAAAATCATGGCGTGATCCTGTCGCGCCTAAGAGGCGCTCCTACAGCGGCTGCAGGTTGGCGTACGACAGCATCAGCCACTTGGTGCCGGCCTCGCGGAAGCGCACCTCGACCCGCACGCGGTCGCCATCGCCGTCGAACGAAGTCACCACGCCCTCGCCGAAGCTCTTGTGCTGCACGCGCTGGCCCAGGCGCAGCCCGGCCACGCCGTCGTCGTCCGTCACCGGCCGCGGCGGCACGCTGTAGCGCCGCGGCCGCGGCGCGTAACTCGGCCGCAGGATGTTGGCGCGCGGGCGCGTCTCGACCACGCAGGCCGGCGGGATCTCGCGCAGGAACTGCGAGGGCGACGCGATCTGCTCGGTGCCGTGGGTGCGGCGGATCTCGGCATGCGACAGGAACAGGCGCTCCTGCGCGCGCGTCATGCCCACGTAACAGAGCCGGCGCTCTTCTTCGATCGAGCCGTCCTCGATGGTCCGCATGTGCGGGAACAGTCCTTGCTCCAGCCCGACCAGGAACACGTTCGGGAATTCAAGGCCCTTGGCCGAGTGCAGCGTCATCAGCTGCACGCAGTCCTCGCCTTCGCCGGCCTGGCGCTCGCCGGCCTCGAGGGCCGCATGAGTCAGGAACGCGTCGAGCGGCTTCACGCCCTCCTCCTCGGGATGCTCGAAGCTCTTGGCCGCGTTGACCAGTTCGTCCAGGTTCTCGAGGCGCGCCTCGGCCTGCTCGCCGCGCTCCTTCTTGTAGTGCTCGCGCAACCCGGAGCGGTCGATGGCGATCTCGGTGGCGAAGGACAGCGGCACGTTGCGGGTCGCCTCGTCCATAGTCTCGATCAATTGGATGAACTGCATGATGGCGCCGCTGCTGCGGCCCAGCACCGAAGCGCCGGCCTTGACCACGGCCCACAGCGACGTGCCCTGGTCCCTGGCCAACTGGCGCACGCGGTCCATCGTGGTGTTGCCGATGCCGCGGGGCGGCAGGTTTACCACGCGCTCGAAGGCGCCATCGTCGGCGCGATTGCCAAGCAGCCGCAGGTAGGCCAGCGCGTCCTTGACCTCCATGCGCTCGAAGAAGCGCAGCCCGCCATAGATGCGGTACGGGATGCGCTCGCGGATCAGCCCCTCTTCGAACACGCGCGACTGCGCGGACGTGCGGTAGAGGACGGCGTTGTCGGCGAAATTGCGGCCGCGGCCGTGGAACTCGCGGATGCGGTTGAGCGTGAACTCGACCTCGTCCTGGTCGCTGAACGCGGCGTAGAGCTGGATCGGCTCGCCCTCGCCCGCGTCGGTCCACAGGTTCTTGCCCAGGCGCCCGGTGTTGTGCGCGATCAGGCCGTTGGCCGCCTTCAGGATGGTGCCGGTCGAACGGTAGTTCTGCTCGAGGCGCACGATCGCGGTGCCCGGGAAATCCTTCTCGAGCCGCAGCATATTCTCGACCTTGGCGCCGCGCCATGAATAGATCGAGTTGTGCGTCACCACTCCGTTTGCAACGTAGTTGTGCGTGCCCTTTACGTTGAGATCGAACACTTCGATATCGGCCTCCTGGCGCTCGACCCTGCTGATGGAGTCCGTAGTCCCGCCGCCGAGTGTCACCGCCATACCGGGCCGGACTGAGCCCGCCCGCATGAAGGGCAACGATCTGCCGTCGAGGTTGGCGCTGAATACAAGATTGCCATCAATGGCGCGGCGCATTTCATGCGCGATCTTCAGGAGTTCGCCGAAATGAGCCCTGACCGCGTCGAGACGCCAGCTGCGTGAGCCCTGCCTCGCACGGCGGGGTGCAAAGCCAGCCGCTTCCAGTTGCCGCCTGACGGCAGGGCTGTTCCCGACAACCGAGACCCGATGCATCGAGTTGCGGCCGCGACGGTCGCTGCAGAGATTCAGGACGACGTTGTTGCGATTGGAATCCCGGGCCCGCGGGCGATGGTGCGGCTCTTCGGGATCGAGCAGGCGGTCCCGCAGCAGGCGAATCCCGGCGGTCTCGGTGTCAACGCCCTTGAAGATTCGCGCGATCAGCCCGGGGTCATGGACGTAGCCGTTGGTTCCCGTTCCCTTCCGTGCGACGAAGGGCAGCGTCGGAATCCCGTAAGTGAGCGAAAGCAGGATCTCGTCGATCCGAGCCTCGTTTGCGCTCGAGTGGGTCCCGACGACCCAGACGGCATCGGCATGCTCTTGCAGCGCGCGCTGCTTGAACCCGACCATCGGCTTCGCTTGCCCGTTGGTGTAGACCTGTGAAACGCCGAGGCGATACCCCACTGCGCGCTTGTGCATCAGATAGGTGAAAAAAGTCTGCGGCGAGTCGCCGAGGCGATATCCGGCGAAGTGAGTGTGTTCCGGCGTACTGGTGAGTTTGTGTCCTCCCTGAGTGTGCAGCGTCACGACAGACCCTTGCCGCCGGTTCCGGAATACGCGTGACACCGGGGCCGCCCTGAAATCTCCGCGGCCATAACACGAAAGGACCGCATCCCCCGGCTGAATCTTCTCGACGGCCTTCTCGGTTCCGTCGGCCATGCGGATCTTCGTGCCCTTGACCACGCACTGGTCGTCGTCGCCGACGCAGAAAATGGTGCCGCTGTCGCCGGCCAGTACGCGCAGCCAGGCGTATTGCAGCGTGTTGGTGTCCTGGAACTCGTCGACCAGGATGTGACGGAAGCGGCGGCGGTAATGCGCCTGGATTTCCGCGTGATCGCGGCACAGCTCGAAGGCGCGCAGCAGCAGCTCGGCGAAGTCCACCAGGCCGGCCTGGTCGGCGGCCGCCTGGTAGGCGGTGTAGATGCGCAGGAACGTGCGCTGGGCGAAGTCGCCGGTGTCGGCCAGGTGTTGCGGCCGGCGGCCCTCTTCCTTCTGGCCGTTGATGAAGCCGGCGACGGTGCGCACCGGCCACTGGTCCTCGGAGATTTCCAGCTGCTTCATGATGCGCTTGATGAAGCGCTGCTGGTCGTCGGAGTCCATGATCTGGAAGTTCTGCGGCAGCTTCGCCTCCTTCCAGTGCAGGCGCAGCAGGCGATGGGCGACGCCGTGGAACGTCCCGACCCACAGCGCGCGCACCGGGATGTTGATCAGCTGCTCGAGGCGGCCGCGCATCTCGGCGGCGGCCTTGTTGGTGAAGGTGACCGCCAGCACCGAGTGCGGCGAGACGTTCTCGACCGCGACCAGCCAGGCCAGGCGGTGCACCAGCACGCGCGTCTTGCCGGAGCCGGCGCCGGCCAGCACCAGGCGGTGCTGCGGCGGGGCCGTGACGGCGTCTTTTTGCGCGGGGTTGAGGGAACCGATGAGGGGCGTGAGATCCACGCCGTATTTTAGTTCTTCTCGTTCTTTTCGTTCTTTCCCGGAGCGATCCGGTACACCGCGAGCTGGCCCTCGCCCTCGCCCTTGACGCGCACGTAGAAGGCCTCGCCGGCGCGCAGCACTTCGAGCGAGGCCTCGTCGGTGCCGAACGGCAGCAGGATCTCCGCGAGGTTGATGCCCCGCTCGGTGTCCCACAGCGACAGCAGGTCGCCCGTGACGGCGGCGAGATAACGCCACGAGTGCACAAACAGGCAGTCCAGCACCTCGGAGCTGCCGCGCTGCTCGCGCGCCTTGCGGCCGACTTCCTGGGTCTGGAACACCGTGATCTCGCGTCCCTCGCCGAGGTCCACCAGGTGCACGCGCGAGCCGAACTCGCGATCACCGACGCCGCGCGACTCGGCCCGCTGGACCCCGATTCGGTCGGACATGCGGTCCGTTTTCTTCCCGCCGAGCGTCGTGTTCGGCCCACGCGGCGCCGAGCCCCGGCGCGTCGAGATGACCGAGCCGCCGACGGCGGCGACGTCGCCGCCCGGGGCTTTCGCAGTGCAGGTGATGCTCTCGGACTTGCCGCGGCCGCTGCTCAGTTCCGCGAGCTCCACATAGTCGGCCTTGAGATTGCGGGCCTCGCGCGGCAGCGCGCTGGCGTTTGCCGGCGCCGCCACCGGCCCTTCGAACGTGAACCGCATCGCGCGTGGGCTGGCGGGCTGGTTGACCTGCAGCCCGAGCGATTCGGCCGCCTCGTCGACGGCGCGCTGCATCGCGTTGAGCAGGGCGGCCTGCGCGGTCAGGCCGTCGGAGGGCGGCCGCCCCGGCGCGCCCATCGGGAACGACACCTTGGCCGCAACCTTGGCGTTCTCGTCGACCAGGCGCACGTCGGCCTGCGCGGTGGCCGAGAAGAACCCGCCGGGCGCGGGCTGGCTGTCGGCCGACAGGTACACGCGCACGATGCCGTCGAGCTGGTAGCTGCCGGCGTTCTTGACGAAATCGTCGGCGGTGACGAAGTAGCCGGGATCCTCGAGCTTCTTCCAGATGCTCTTGATCTTCTTCGACTCGTCGCGGTCGGTGACCTCGACGTCGTTCTCGTTGAGGATCTGCTCGAGCCGGCTCTGCGCGCTGCCGGCGAGGCTCCTGGCGGCGTCGTTGGCCGGGAACACGATGACGGCGACGCGCGTCAGCGGCATGCGCGGGTTGGCGGGCGCGGACTCGTCCTGGGCCAGCGCTACGCCGGTGGCGAAGAAGGCGAGCAGGACTGCGGCGGCCGCGCGCATCGTCATTCCTTGGCGGCGTAATGCGCGCTGGCGCGCTCGCGGAAGCGCCGGTGGGCCTGGATGCCGATGACGTCCATGGCCATCTCGCCCGAGATCGGGTTCCAGCCGCCGATGCCGGTGTAGGTGTCGGCGAATTCCGGTTTGCCGGCGTTGAGCACGTAGGTCTTCACGTCGCCCTTGAACTGCCAGTCCTTGCCCATCGGGTTGTCGGGATTCTTGCGCGAGGCCAGGGCGCCCTTGGCGAAGAACACCAGCGTGAGCCCCTCGCCGCCCGGCGCCTTCGCGCACCCGCGCGCGCAGGATTCGGCGATGCCGGCTGCCGCGGCCGGAGCCAGCTCGTTGGCGGACACCCTGGCGGCGCCGCTCTCGCTCAGCAGGCTGGTGATGTCGGCGCAGGCGCGATTCCAGTGCTCGGCCTTGGCGCCCGCCTGGTAAACACAAATGAGTGCGACGTCGCGGCCGTAAGCCAGGCGGCGCAGCGCGCTGAGCTGCTGTTGCGCGGGCGAGCACGACAGTTCGCCCAGGCGGGCGCCGGCCTTCGACTGCCACTCGCCGCTGGCGCGCCGCTGCAAGTCCTGCATCAGGCGCCGCGCTTCGCACGGATTGCCGGCCTGCGTCTCGAACTCACCCAGCTCCCACATGGCCTGCTCGGGCCAGTAGTCGGGCGCCTTGCCGAAGGCCACGCTCGCGGACACCCGGGTCAGCAGCTCGCGCGCCGGCAGCGCGAGGCGCGCCTGCTCGGCCATGTCGCGCGTCAGGCGGGCCTGCTGCAGCAGCTCCTGCGCCTGGCGAAAGTCCTTCTCGTTCATCTCGAAGCGGCCGCGTGCGTTGGCCAGCACCAGCGTCAGGCGCTTGGCCAGCGTGTCGAAGTATTCGCGCGTGGCGCCGTCGCGGGCACGCGAGAAATCCACGCCCGGCAGCAACGCCCGGGCCTGCTCCAGCGCGCGCTCGCGATCGGCCAGCGGCACGCTCGCGTCCTCGGCCGCGCGGAAGAACTCGCGCAGGCGCTGCAGCCGCACCACCGCCTCCTCGACCTTGACCCGCACCCAGATGACGCAGGCCTTGGCGTCCATCCAGGTCTCGTCGGGCCGGACGTCGGCCAGCTCGATCTCGGTGTTGGTCTGCGTGGTCGAGGTGACGTCGGTGCGCGACTGGGTCTTGCCGTCCACGCTCTGCGCCGACTCGCGCAGGTTCAGCTCGCTGCGCACCGACACCCGGATGCCGCCGGCGAGGTCGCGCAGCGCCGCCTGCTTGGCGAGCGCCATCTGGTCGTTTAGCGCGAGCAGGCCTTTTTGCGCCTGGCCGACGCCGGTGTAGTAGCCCTCGGGCGCGACGTTGCGCGTGACCCACTCCGGCTGCGGCCCGCCGGTGAACTCCGGGCATTTCGCGGCGTGCGCAATCGCGGCTGGCGCCAGCAGCGCCAGCGCGAGCAGGGCGCGAATCCGGTTCACGGGCGGCCTAGTTCGACGGCGTCGAGAAGTCCTTGTACAGGGCTTCGCTGGCGGCCGGCGCCAGCTGCTGGCCGGAAGCCTGCACGATCTGGTCGTAGACTTGGCGCGTCTGCGACTTGTCCACGGTGATCATCGCGCACAGGTTGCGCGCGTCGTTGAGCTCGACGTACTCGACGCGCGAGGGCGTCAGCCCGGCCATGGTCTGCTCGGCGATCTGCTTGGACACGCTTTCGAACGCGGTTTGCAGGCTGCGCGACTGCGCCGGCTTCTCGGCGCCGGCCGGAGCATTGGTCTCCTCGGCCAGCCGCGTATAGGTCTTGTCCATCGCCGCGACGCGCAACTCGACCTGCTTGGCGATTTCGGCGCGCGCCTTGGCCACGGCCACCTGGCGATCCAGGGAAAGGTTGCCGGAATCCTTGACGCACTCGGTCGCGGCGAAGCCGCCCTCGGCGGTGGGCCGCATGATCCAGTCGGGCGGCTGGCTGGCGCAGCCGGCGAGGCCGGCAACGATCAAGGCGGTGACGGACATGGTTTTCATCGAGAAACTCTCCGGGTGGCGCGACGCGAACGCATAGATTAGCGCCCGCCCCCGCGCCCGGGGAAGTGACAAGCGCCGAGCAACCGGAGTAAATTGCCCGCACGCGGTCGGCAATCCGGCCGTGCCAGGGACAACCGGGGAATGCAATGAACAAGCCGTGGATCGCGGTATCTGCCCTTGTGCTGCTCGCCTCGCCCGGCGCCTACGCCGTCGGCGACGGCGACTTCGAGGCCGGACTCAGCGTGTCGCTGACCAGCACGGAAATCGATGTTGGCGGCACGACCACCGATTCCGACAGCGGCCAGATCGAAGTCTCGGGCGGCCTGTTCTTCACCGACCAGCTCGAGGGCAAGGTCGCCTTGTCGGCCATCGTGACGACGGATGCCACGTACGGCAGCCTGAAACCCGGCGTGGACTACCTGTTCACCGGCGGCGGCGGCGATGTGGTGCCGTTCGTCGGCGGGGCCCTCGCCCTCGGCATGTTCGACAGCGACAGCGACTACATCGACGTCCACGGCGGCGTGAAGTACTTCTTCCGCGAGCGCACCAGCGTCGAGGGCAGGCTCAGCTACCAGATGGCGACCGACAGTGCCTACGACGACGTGATCGACCTGTTCGTCGGCCTGAACGTCTACTTCTAACGCACGGATCCGGGAGACCCCATGCTCAAACTCAACGTTTCCGTGATTGCCGGCCTCGCGCTGGCGCTGACCTCCACCGGCGCGCTGGCGCAGGTCAAGGCCAAGAAAACCACCTCCAAGCCGGCAGCGACGCCGGCGTCCTCCTCCTCGTCCGGCGTCGGCCAGGGCGATATGGAAATCGGCTTCTTCGGCGACCTGCGGGACGACGGCGTCAGCACGACGTTCCTGGTCGGCGGGTCCGTCGGCAGGTATATGTCCGACAGCCTCGAGGGGCGCGTAACCGCCTCGCTGAGCTTCATCGACGCCGGCGGCGTGTCGACGACGGTCTTCGCGCCGTTTTTCTCGGCCGAGTACCAGTTCAATACCCGCAGCCAGTGGGTGCCCTACGTCGGCGGCGGCGCCGGTTTCTTCATGCTCGGCAACGACGACTTCTTCATGTTCAGCCTGTTCGCAACGCCGACCGGCGGCGTAAAGTACTTCCTCAACGAGCGTACGTCGCTGGAGTACGCGTTGAGCTACCAGTACCCGCTTTACGGCGAGGTCTGCGACGACATCGATTGCTACGACGCCGACATCACCACGCTGCAGCAGACCTTCCGCATCAACATCTACTACTAGGCGCCACGCGTCATCCGGCCGCCGGGGCCTTCAGGTCCCGGCGGCTTTTTTCTGCCCGGCCGCCGCGCGGAACTCGTCCTCGAAGCTGCGCAACTCGCGGCGCTCGATCCCGATCCGGCCGAAGCCGCGGCGGCAGCCGTCGATGCGCTTGCTGCGCGCCACGCCGTTCCACAGCAGCGCGCCGTCGCCGGGCTTGCCCTCGGCGACCATGCGCAGCAGCAGCGACTCGGCCGCTTCCGGCACGTAGCCGGCGCGCGCCGCGTAGATCAGGCCCCAGTAGTCGGCCTCGAGCTCGTCGCGGTCGTTGTTCTCGCGCGCGAAGTACTCGTGGATCTGGTCGGCCATCTCGGACAGCTCGGCCGCGGTGCGCACGTATTTGTCGTCGGTGCGTTCGTCCCAGCCCAGGTCGTCCTCCATCTCGCCGAAGGCGTCGTTCTCGCGCACACGCGCATCGTCGCGACCGATCTTCTTCATGCCGTGCTGGAACGCGATGTGGGCGATCTCATGGCCGACGAAGAAGGCGAACTCCGCCTCGCTCCGCATCTTCGCCAGCGCACCGGACGAGACGAACACGATGCCGTTGGGCGAGACGAAGCCCTTGGGCTCGCGGCTGTTCAGCACGTAGACGCGCACCGGCAGGTCGTAGGCGTGCGAGCTCTCGGCGACCAGCGTCGCGATCTGGCTCAGGTACTGTTCGAGCGCGGCGTTGCGCACCAGCCCGTCCTGGCGCGCGACGAACGCGGTCAGCGCCGCGCCGAGCTTGTCGGACTCGGGATCCGCCACCGGCACCGGCGGGTCGAGCGGCAGGCGGCGCTTGAGCGCTTCCCAGTCGCGGCCCTTGAAGCGCTCGGCGACGAAGGCCTGGTAGGCCGCCGCGTCAAACGCCGGCGATTCCCACAGCGCCGGATCCACCTCGGTTTCCTTCATGCCGCGGTGCGCGGAGTACGCGGTGGAGAAGCCGCGAATGCCGAGCGTGACGGCGGTCCGCGTGAGGTACTTCGGGCGGTCGCGCTGGTCGATCATGCTGGTGATGCCGCGCAGCAGGCTCTTCGACACGGAGCGGAACAGCTCCCCCGGCTTGGCGCCCTGCTGCTCGCGATCGAGCGCGTACGCCGGGATCCACGCGGCCTGCTTCGGGTCGATCTGCGCCTTGACCCAGGCGCCGCGCCGCTCGGTGACCTTGACCGCGGCGCCGCGCACCAGGCGCACGCCGGCGGTGTAGTACGAGCCGGGGCCGCTGCGACCGTCGATCGGCGTGACGATCCGCGCTTCCTGGGCGGTGGCGGCGGCGCCGGCCGCGCCGGCGAGCAACGCCGCGACGGCGGCCAGTGCGAGTTTCATTGCGCTTGCGTTCATGGTTCCCCCGAAATCGCGCCGAAGGGCGCTCTTACACTCCGCCCGCGTCATCCGTCGGCGGCAGCGGCCGCACGGCGGCGTGCTTCCCCCGCACGCGCAGGTTGATGATCTCGACGCCGACCGAGAATGCCATCGCGAAGTAGATATAGCCCTTCGGGATGTGGAAATCGAGGCCCTCGCCGACCAGCGCCATGCCGACCAGCAGCAGGAATGCCAGGGCCAGCACCTTGATCGTCGGATGCTCGTTGACGAAACGCGACAGCGGCCCCGACGCCACCATCATCGTCAGCACCGCGATGACGATCGCCGTAACCATCACCGGCAGGTTGTTGGTCATGCCGACCGCGGTGATGACCGAATCGAGCGAGAACACGATGTCGATCAGCATGATCTGCACGATCGCGGCGGCGTAGGTGGTGACGGCCTTGATCTTGATCGCGTCCGAGTCGTGCGCCGGCATCTCCATCTGCTCGCCGATCTCGGTGGTCGCCTTCCAGAACAGGAACAGGCCGCCGAGGATCAGCACGAGATCGCGGCCCGAGATCTCGTAGCCGATCACGGTGAACAGCGGCGCGGTCAGGCGCGCCAGCCAGGTCAGCGAGAACAGCAGCAGGATGCGCGTGATCATCGCGCCGGCGAGGCCGAGCAGGCGCGCGCTGTTCTGCTGGTGGGCCGGCAGCTTCGAGACGATGATCGACAGGAAGATGATGTTGTCGACGCCGAGCACGATCTCGAGCGCGGTCAGCGTCAGCAGCGCCGCCCAGATTTCCGGGTTGGTCAGCCAGTCCATGTCGTCGTTCGAGGATGTGAGCCGCGTATTCTACCGGCCGCCCTACGCGCTCAGCCGCTCGAGCAGCAGGCGCATCAGGCGCGAGTTTTCGGCGAAGCGCGCGGGCTCGCGCAGGATTTCCTTCGCGTCCTGCACGTAGCGCTGTGGCTCCGGCGCGTCTTCCGCCAGCCAGCGACGCGCGTCTTCGAACTCGACCTCCAGGTGGAACTGCAGGCCGAGCACCCGGCCGTCACCCCAGCTGAAGGCCTGCCGCGAGCAGGCTGCGCTGCTCATCAAAGGAGTGGCGCCGGGGGGGTAACTAAAGGTATCGCCGTGCCAGTGAAACGCCTCGAACGCCATGGGGAAATCCGATAAAAGTGGCGATTTACTTGAATTTTCGTTTAGTTCTACTTGAAACCATCCTATCTCCGGTTCCGCGCTTTGGGTCACCTTGCCACCCAAAACGTCGGCTACCAACTGGGAGCCCAGGCAAATCCCCAGCACTTTCTTTTTCATGACGCACGCGTCACGAATTAAGAATTTCTCCTGGATCAGCCAGGGGTAGCGATCGTGCTCGTAGATGTTCATCGGCCCGCCCATGACGATCAGCCAGTCGAACTCGCCGGCCTCGGGCAGGGTCTCCCCGCGCTGCAGGCGCGTGCCCGTGAGCCTGTGGCCACGCGCGCGCAGCCACGGCTCGATGCAGCCGAGTCCCTCGTGCTCCGCGTGCTGCAGCCAGTGGACGCGCATCGCGTTAAAGGCCTCCGGCGGCGCTTGGTTAGACTGCGGCCATGATAACGATTGCCCTCACCGCCGCCGCCGCCGTCGGCGCGCTGGGCGTCGAGCTGGCCAATCCCGACATCGACGAGCTCAGCGGCCTTGCTGTCTCGCACGCCGATGCCACGCTGCTGTGGGGACATAACGACACCGGCGGCGGCAGGCGCCTGTTCCGCATCGGCCTCGACGGCGCGGACCTCGGCAGCGCGCGCATCCCCGGCGCGCAATCGAGCGACTGGGAGGACATCGCCGCGTTCGAGGACGCCGGCGGCCCGGCGCTGCTGATCGCCGACACCGGCGACAACCTTGCGATCCGCTCCTGGCCATCGCTGTATGCCGTGCGCGATCCGGGCCGGCGCGGCGAGCCCACCCTGCTCTGGCGCCTGGATTTCCGTTATCCCGACGGCGCGCGTGACTGCGAGGCGGTCGCGGTCGATCCGGTCGATCGCGTCATCCTGCTGGTCAGCAAGCGCGACGAGCGTCCGCGCCTGTACCGCCTGCCGCTGCCGCAGCGCCCGCCGCAGTCGCCGCAGACAGCAGAGTTTCTCGGCGAGGTCGCGGGCGTGCCGGCGCCGCCGGGGCTGGGCCGGATCCTCAAGGCGCCGCTGCGCCGCTTCGACGACAGCCCCACCGCGCTCGACATCTCGCGCGACGGGCGCACGGCGGTGCTCGTGACTCCGCGCAACGCGTACGTCTACCGGCGCGAGACCGGCATGGACTGGGCGCAGACGTTCGGCCGGCCGCCCGCCGTGGTGCCGCTGCCGGAGATCGACCAGATCGAGGCCGCCGCGCTGTCGGCCGACGGTCGCGAACTGTTCGTGGGCAGCGAGGGCCGGCCGGGGTGGCTGGCTCGTATTGCGCTGCCGCAATGACGCGATGAGCTAATATCGCGCGCGTTTCCATCCCGAAAATCGAGGTCCGGTCGCAAGACCGGGACAAACCCGTGACGACTTCCCTGCCCCGCGCCTTGAGCGCCACCACCCTTACCGCCCTCGCCCTGCTCGCCGCCTGTGCCGGCGGCACGACAGCGCCGCCGCTCAGCTCCGGCGTGGACCTGGCCAGCATGGACACCAGCGTGCGGCCGCAGGACGACTTCTTCCGCTACGTCAACGGCACTTGGCTGAAGAACACCGAGATCCCTGCCGACAAGGCGCGTTACGGCGCGTTCACCAAGTTGCGCGACGATTCCGAGGCGCGCCTGCGCGCCATCATCGAGGAGTCTTCGGTCAAGCCGGACAAGCAGGCCGGCACCGACGAGCAGAAGGTCGGCGACCTCTACAACAGCTTCATGGACGAGGCGCGCATCGACGAGCTGGGCCTCAAGCCGTTGGCGGCCGAGCTGGGGCGCATCGAGGCGATGAAGGCGAAGAGCGAGATCCCGGCGCTGATGGCGCACCTGCTGCGCATCAACGCGACGACGCCGATCAACGGTTACGTCAACCAGGACGCCAAGCAGCCGACGGAATACATCGTGTACCTGTTCCAGTCGGGCCTGGGCCTGCCGGACCGCGACTACTACCTGCTCGACGACGCCAAGTTCAAGGAGATGCGCGCCGCTTACGTCGCCCACGTCGGGAAAGTCCTTGCCATGGCAGGCGACAAGGAGGCCGCGAAGAGCGCGAAGGCGATCATGGCGCTCGAGACGGCGCTGGCGAAGAAGTACTGGTCGCGCGTGGAGAGCCGCGACGACGACAAGACCTACAACAAGCGCGAGATCGCCAAGGGCAACGCCGTCACGCCGGGCTTCGACTTCGCGGGCTACCTGCGCGCGGCCGGCGTCACCAACGACGCCGTCATCGTCATGCAGCCCAGCGCCTTCACCGGCTTCGCCGAGCAGATCCAGGCGCAGCCGCTGGCCACCTGGAAGACCTATTTCCGCTGGCACCTGATCAAGAGCTACGCGCCCTACCTGTCCAAGCCCTACGTCGACGAGAACTTCGCGTTCTACGGCAAGACGCTGCGCGGCATCCAGGAGAACCGCCCGCGCTGGAAGCGCGCGGTGGAGTCGGTCGAGGGCTCGCTGGGCGAGTCGCTGGGCAAAATCTACGTCGCCAAGCACTTCCCGCCCGAGCACAAGGCGCGCATGGATGAGCTGGTGCGCAACCTGGTCAAGGCCTACGCGCAGAGCATCCGCTCGCTCGAGTGGATGAGCGAGGAAACCAAGCAGCAGGCCCTGGTCAAGCTCGGCAAGTTCACGCCGAAGATTGGCTACCCGAACAAGTGGCGCGACTACTCCAGCCTGACCATCGATGGCGCTGAACTCGTCGGCAACCTGATGCGCTCGGCCGCGTTCGAGCACGCGTACCAGCTCGGCAAGCTCGGCAAGCCGATCGACCGCGACGAGTGGTTCATGACGCCGCAGACCGTCAACGCCTACTACAACCCCGGCATGAACGAGATCGTGTTCCCGGCCGCCATCCTGCAGCCGCCCTTCTTCACCGCGGCCGCCGAGGACGCCGTGAACTACGGCGGCATCGGCGCCGTGATCGGCCACGAGATCGGCCACGGCTTCGACGACCAGGGCTCCAAGTACGACGGCAACGGCCTGCTGCAGAGCTGGTGGACCGAGACGGACCGCACCAACTTCGAGAAACGCACCAAGGCGCTGATCGGCCAGTACGACCAGTACGAGCCGCTGCCCGGACAGAAGGTCCAGGGCGCGCTGACCATCGGCGAGAACATCGGCGACCTCGGCGGCGCCTCGATCGCCTACCTCGCCTACCAGCTGTCGCTCAACGGCAAGCAAGCGCCGGTGATCGACGGCTACACCGGCGACCAGCGCTTCTTCATCGGCTTCGCCCAGATCTGGCGCGACAAGATGCGCGACGCGGCGATGCTCGAGCGCCTCAAGACCGATCCGCACTCGCCGCCCGAGTACCGCTGCAACGGCGCGCTGGTCAACGTGCCGCAGTTCTACACCGCGTTCGACGTGAAGCCGGGCGACAAGATGTACCTGCCGGCCGAGAGCCGCGTGAAGATCTGGTGAGCTGAGCGGGCCTCAGTCGAGCAACGGGCTGTCGCGCCGGGTTTTCCAGCCGTAGCGGGCCAGGTCCACGCGCCCGCCGAGGAATACCACGCCCTCGGCCACCAGCCGGCGGCGCTGCTCGCGCCATGGGCCGCTGCGCGGCGGGAACGAGATGCGCCCTTGCGCGTTGAGCACCCGGTGCCAGGGCAGCTTCATGCCCGGCGGCGTGTTCTTGAGGGCGAATCCCGCCAGGCGCGCTGCGCGCGGAAATCCGGCCGCGGCCGCCAGCTGGCCGTACGTGGTCACGCGGCCTCGCGGAATGGTCTTCGCCGTGTTCCACACCTTCACCAGCGTCGGGTGCTTCCACAGCCGCGGGCTGAGCGTCACGCGGCGCGCGCCGGCCTGAGGAACACTGGCCGGCCGCCGGCGGCCTGTTCGATCGCCTCGGCGTAGCGCAGCTCGCCGCCGGGTCCGAGGCGCGGTTGCACGTTGTGCGCGCCGATGTCCTCGCCGCAATGCGCGCACACCACGCGGGCCGTCGTCGCCTGCCCGCACTTGCGGTGCACGAACTCGATCGGCGCGCCGCTGCCCTCGTCGAGCCAGCGGTCGCCCCAGCGGGCGAGGGCCATCAGCACGGGAAACAGGTCCACGCCCATCGGCGTCAGCCGGTATTCATGGCGCGGCGGCCGATCCTGGTAGGCGCGCCGCTCCAGGATGCCGCGCGCGACCAGCAACTCGAGCCGCTCGGTGAGCACCTTGCGCGAGATGGCCAGGTTGGCGCGCAGCCCTTCGAAGCGCCGCACGCCGAGGAACACGTTGCGGATGATCATGAAGGCCCACAGCTCCCCGACGATATCCATCGCCCGGGCCACGCTGCAGGGCTGATCGGCGAACTGGGTTCGTTTCATAGCGAGTTGCCTTAGGAGACCAACTAGGGCTAGATTAAGTCTCCCTTAGGAACTTATCAAGCCATGAAGCCCACCGACCCCTCGCGCACCCGCACGTTCAGCTGGCACGACCCCATGGAGACGGCCCAGGCCGCGCGCGGCCTGGCGGGCCTCGACTTCCTGCGCCAGATCGCCGGCGGCGAGCTGCCGCAGCCGCCCATCGCGTACACCCTGGATTACGCGCTGCTCGAAGTGGAGCAGGGGCGCGCCGTGTTCGGCTTCAAGCCGGCCGAGATCCACTACAACCCGATCGGCATGGTGCACGGCGGCATCCCGTGCACGCTGCTGGATTCGGCCATGGGCTGCGCCGTGCACTCCACGCTGCCCGCCGGCGCCGGCTACACCACGCTCGAGCTCAAGGTGAATATCGTCAAGGCCATCGGCAAGGACACCGGCTTCCTGCGCGCCGAGGGGAAACTCATCCACAGCGGCCGCAGCACCGCAGTCGCCGAGGGTCGGCTGGTGGACGAAGCGGGCAAGTTGTATGCGCACGCCACCACCACCTGCATGATCCTGCGCCCCTGAGCGCAACGCGTACGCGAGAACTGCGTCTCGCTGGCGGCGTGACGGATTTCACGCCCGTTTCCGGTCGTCGCCGCGCCACCCCCTCGCATCGGCCTGGCCTGCATACGCGCGGCAACAGGCATAGGCTGGTGTCCTCAGGACGCGACACGTCCTCGAAAGGGAGCACCACCATGAGCACGTCCACCCGTCGTCATGTCTTCGCTGCGGCCCTGCTGGCCGTTCCCGGCCTCGCGCTGGCGGTTGCCGAATCCGAGCCCAACCAGCCGGTCTCTTCGGGCCAGGCACTGAGCATCCAGTCCGACGGCAGCAGCTCGGTGGACGCCGTGATCGGCGTCAACAGCGGCTCGTCCGTGGTGGACGTCGACTTCTTCAGCTTCAGCGGCAAGGAAGGCGACGTCGTCACGTTCGACATCGACGGCGGCATGGGCGGCACGCGCAACGTCGACACCATCATGGCGGTTTACAGCACGGCAGCGGGTTACCCGATGCTGCGCTTCAACGACGACGGCGGCACGCCGCTGGATTCGGGCTCGACCCATGCGTACGACTCGAAGATCGTCAACTTCCGCCTGCCCGCGACCGGCTCCTACGTCGTCGGCGTGAGCAGCTATCCGCGGCGCCTGCAGAACGGCGGCACCACCTCGTCGAACTCGGTTACCGGCGCCAACGCCAATGGCGACTACCGGCTGATCATCACGGGCGTCACGCCGCCGCTGCTGCAGATCAACATCGACATCAAGCCGGGCAACGACTCGATCGCGCCGATCAATCCGCGCTCGCGCGGCAAGATCCCGGTGGCGCTGCTGGGTTCGAGCGAGTTCCTGGTGGAGGACGTCGACACGTCGAAGCTGACCTTCGGCCACAGCGGCAACGAGGCCAGCCTGTCCAAGTGCCACGAGGCGAACGACGTCAACGGCGACGTCTTCCCGGACATGCTCTGCCACTTCGAGAACCAGGACGCGAAGTTCGAGGCCACGGATGACGAAGCCATCCTGCGCGGTGAACTGGATGACGGCCGCAGGTTCGAAGGCCGCAGCTGGCTTAAGGTCGTGCCGGTCAAGGCGCAGCAGTAGTCCTGCCGCGGCACGGCCCAGCCGCCGCCACGTCCCCCCGTGGCGGCGGCTTTTTCCGCCCACGCGCGGCCGAATCCCAAGACGGTCTCGCGCAGTTCGCAAACGCGCGTGGGACGGATCCCCGGGCGCGCCGAGCGAAGCGGCGGCGCGAGCCGGGGATCGTGAGGCGCCAGCCGGGGACGGCAGCGGGGTATCATCACGCGCCCCAACGCCCGAGCCACTCCCATGACGCGCGCCCTGACGCTGCTGCTGATCCCGATCGTGATGCTGGCCGCCGCCTGCGCGGCACCGGCGCCAGCACCGGCACCAACCCCGGCCGAAGCGCCGCCGGCGGTCGAGGCGCTCGACATCAGCCGCGATTACCACTCGTACGCGAACACCAGGGCGTTCCGCACGCGCCACCTGGCGCTGGACCTGACGGTGGACTTCGCGCGGCGCGTGCTAGAGGGCAACGTCGAGCTGCAGCTGCAGCGGCTGTCGGCGGGCGCGGTGGAGCTGGTGCTGGACACGCGCGACCTCGACGTTGCCTCGGTCGAGGCGGCGGTGGGGGAGGGCGCCTGGCAAGTGGCCGCTTTCCGCGTCGACGCACGCGACCCGATGCTCGGCAGCCCGCTGCGCATTGCCTTGCCGCCCGACGCCGACCGCGTGCGCATCCGCTACGCCACGCGCCCGGAAGCCTCGGGCCTGCAGTGGGTTACCCCTGAGCAGACGTCCAGCCGCAAGCACCCGTTCCTGTACACGCAGTCGCAGGCGATCCACGCGCGCAGCTGGATCCCGCTGCAGGACACACCGCTCGTGCGCAGCACCTATGAAGCCCGCATCCGCACGCCGAAGGAGCTGGTCGCGGTGATGAGCGCCGTGAACCGGCCCGAGACCGCGCGCGACGGCGACTACACGTTCCGCATGCCGCAGGCGGTACCGTCCTACCTGATCGCACTCGGCGTGGGCGACCTGCGTTACCGCCCGGTCGGCAACCGCACCGGCATCTACGCCGAGCAGCCGATCATCAAGGGCGCGGCCTACGAGTTCGAGGAAACCGAGCAGATGGTGGCGGCGTGCGAGAAGCTGTTCGGCCCGTACCGCTGGGGCCGTTTCGACATGCTGGTCCTGCCGCCGAGCTTTCCCTACGGCGGCATGGAAAACCCGCGGCTGACCTTCCTGACGCCGACCGCCGTCGTCGGTGACCGCTCCGGCGTCTCGCTGATCGCGCACGAGCTGGCGCACTCCTGGTCCGGCAACCTGGTGACCAACTCCACCTGGCGCGACTTCTGGCTCAACGAGGGCACGACCACGTACCTGACCTACCGCATCATGGACGCGGTCTACGGTGTCCGGCGCGGCAACATGGAGCGCGTCCTCGGCCAGCAGGACCTGGTCGAGGCGTTCGCCGAGGCCAAGAACGAAGGCGACAAGGCGCTGGCCTTCGACCAGCGCGGGCGCGATCCGGACGAGGTGTTCAGTTCGATCCCGTACCAGCGCGGCCAGCTGTTCCTGTCGTACCTCGAGGCCAAGTTCGGGCGCGCGACGTTCGACGCCGCCCTGCGCGGTTGGTTCGACGACCACGCGTTCCAGAGCCGCACCACCGAGGACTTCATCGCGTACCTCGACGAGAAGCTGCTCAAGCCGAATCCCGGGGTCGTCACGCGCGCCAAGCTGGACGAGTGGATCTACGCGTCCGCCATGCCCGCCGATGCCGTCTACACGCAGTCCGACGTCTTCACCAAGGTCGAGGAGCAGCGCGCGGCGTGGCTGGCAGGCACGTTGCCGACCGCCAGGCTGCGCACCGCGAACTGGAGCTCGCACGAGTGGCAGCATTTCCTCGACACGATGCCGGCGACGGTGACGACCGCACAGATCGCCGAGCTCGACCGGCAGTTCGCGCTGACCAGGACTCCGGACAACTACGTGGCGACGAGCTGGTTCCGCCAGACCATCCGTGCCGGCTATGCGCCGGCGATGCCGTCCGTCGAGCGCTTCCTGCTCACGGTCGGCCGCATGCGCTTCATCAACCCGCTGTACCGCGAGCTGGTCAAGACCGCGGACGGGCGCGCGTTCGCCGAGCGCGTGTTCGCCAGGGCGCGGCCGATGTACCACCCGATCGGGCAGGGCAGCGTCGAGCGCATCCTCAAGGAAACGCCGAAGGCGTAGGGATCGGGCCGGGGCTAGGTCGGCCGGCCTTCCGGCTCGGGCTTGGGCTTCTTCTTCGGGTCGGGCTTGAACTCGGACCAGCGCGGCACCAGCTTGCGCTGGGAGATTTCCCCCAGCAGGCGCTCGAGCAGTTCCTCGACGGCGACGCGCTCCTCGCGCAGCGGGTCGCCGCGCTCGTAGGCCGAGGAGGTGTCCTGCACGGTGGCGGTCACCTCCACCACGCCGACGCTATCCGGCTCGGTCAGTACTTCCGCGACGAGGGTGTGCGTCTGGGTGACGTGCACCTTCACCAGTCCGAACGTCATCCAGCCGAGCACCCGCCGCGTGCTGTCGCCGGCGCCGGTGTTTTCCTCGAAGCGATAGCGCACCTGCAACGTGATGGGCCAGCGCTGCACGCCCCGGTCGACGCGCACGAACGCTCCGCTGTCGCCCAGCAGGTCCGCGCCGTACTCGGCCAGTTGCGCGCGCTTGCCGCCGAGCTGATCGTTGGCGTTGAGATACAGGTTGACCGGCACGAACGGGTCGGCGGCGAAGCCGGCCAGCGGCTTGGCGCGCTTGGGCGCCTCCTCGACCGGCGCACTCGCGCAGCCGCCCAGCACGAGCGCCGCGGCGACCAGCAGCGTCGCAGGCCTCATGGCGTGCCGCCGAGCGGGAACAACGACACCGGCCGGTTCAGCTCGAGCGTCTGCACCGCGAGATCGGGACGCTGCTCCGCCATGTTCCTGAAGAAGCGGTCGAGGCGCACGACCAGCGGGAACGGCCGCAGCGGCGCGTCGAGCGGTTGCGTGAAGTCGTCCCAGTGCACCGGCATCACGCGACGCGCGCCCACCGCGTCCACCACTTCGGCGAGGTAGGGCGCCAGCTCCGGCAACAGCGCGACGCCGAGGAATACGACGTCGGCCTTGAAGCCCTTGAGCGCCTCGGGCACGTAGCCTGCGCTGCCGTGATGCAGGACGCGGCCCCGGGGGTGCGCGATCAGGATCGAATACGCGCCTCCCTGCTTGTAATCCAGGAAGCGGGCGGGCGGCAGCAGCGGCTGCAGGATCTCTCCGGTCGGAGCGCCGCCGGTGGCGCCGGCGTGGCGGCTCTCGACGAACGTCACCTGGAACGGGCCGAACGAAACGGGCCCGAACGCCAGCGTCTGCAGCCGCGACTCGGGCAGGCCCGCGCCCCGGCCGATGTTGAGCGTGCTCGCCGAGCCCATCAGGGTGGCGCCGGTCAGGCGCGCGACCACGCCGGCATCCATGGCGTGGTCGTAGTGCGAGTGCGACACCAGCACGGCGTCGAGCCGGGTCACGCCGGCGCGCGCGAGCCATTCCTTGATCAGCGCCTCGTCGGGCGCGATCGGTCGGTTCAGCACCAATCGCCAGAAGCCGCGCGGCCGCGTGAAGAACGGGTCGACCAGCACGCTATGCGTGCCGTCGGACAGCAGCACGGCGGTGACGCCGAGCCAGCGCGCGGTCAGCGCGCCCGCGGCCGGCTGCGCGGTGTAGGTGCGGGCGGCGTAGGCGTCGAGCCCCGGCCGCCAGTGCCAGATGCCGGCGAACACGACCGCGGTGGCCAGCACCAGGCCGGCGAGAAACACCGCGACCGCGCGCAGCACCCTCACAGCTCGGCCTCGATGCGGCGCCATTCGCGCGGCTTGGCCGCGCGCGCGAGCGGTGGAAAGAAGCGGACGAGTTCCCCCATGGAGGCGCGATTTTACGCCGCCATGCCGCCCCGGAGTGTGCGCCAGTGCTTAGCGGAATCCGCGGCGCGCCGGCCGGCCGCTCCAGCGGCCCTTGGGCGCATCGCGCGCCGGCGACGCGCCGTGGCCTTGGCTGTGCCCCAACGGCTGCGGCTTCTGGGCGTCGCCGGACGATGCGCGGGACTCCGGGCGCGGCTCGTGCGCTTTCTTCGGGGCGTGGCGCGAGCCGTGGCCGCCGTGGCCCGAGGCGCCCTGCCGGTGCCCGCCGCCATGCCCGCGGCCGTGGCGCTGGCCGTGCTGCTGGCGTGGCGCGTGCTGCTGCGCGCGATGGGCCGGCGCCGGGCCGGGCACGTAGCCCTCGACCTGGATGACCTCGATGCTGCGGCGGAGCATGCGCTCGATGGCGCGCAGCTCGTCGCGTTCGTCCGTGCCGACCAGCGACAGGGCTTCGCCTTCGAGACCGGCGCGGCCGGTGCGGCCGATGCGGTGCACGTAGTCCTCCGGCACGTTGGGCAACTCGAAGTTGACCACGTGCGGCAGGTTGTCGATGTCCAGTCCGCGCGCCGCGATGTCGGTGGCGACCAGCACGCGCACGTCGCCGGACTTGAACCCGGCCAGCGCGCGCGTGCGCGCGTTCTGGCTCTTGTTGCCGTGCAGGGCGTCGGTGCTGATACCGTCGGCCGCGAGGCGCTCGGCCAGCTTGTTGGCGCCGCGCTTGGTGCGCGCGAACACCAGCGTCTGGCGCCAGGAGCCGGTGCGGATCAGGTGCGACAACAGCCCGGCCTTGTCGTGCTTGCCGACGTGGACCAGGCGCTGCGTGACGGTCTCGACCGCGGAGTTGCGCGGCGAGATGTCGATGGTCGCGGGGTTCTTGAGGATTCCCTGGGACAGCTGGCGAATTTCCTCGGGGAACGTCGCCGAGAACATCAGGTTCTGGCGCTTGCCCGGCAGCAGCTTGATGATGCGGCGAATGTCGTGGATGAAGCCCATGTCGAGCATGCGGTCGGCCTCGTCCAGCACCAGGACCTCGACGTGCGACAGGTTGATGGTGCGCTGCTGCGCGTGGTCGAGCAGCCGGCCCGGCGTGGCGACGACGATGTCGACGCCGCGGCGCAGCAGATCGGCCTGCGGCTTGAAGTTGACGCCGCCGAAGATCAGCGCGGTTTTCACCTGCGGCAGGTGGCGGCCGTAGGTGCGCACGCTCTCGTTGACCTGCGCGGCGAGCTCGCGCGTGGGCACCAGCACCAGCACGCGGATGACCCGGCCGTGGCCCTGGGCCGGGGCAGCGCCAGCCGTAAGCTTCTGCAGCAGCGGCAGCGTGAACGCGGCGGTCTTGCCGGTGCCGGTCTGGGCCGCGGCCAGCAGGTCATGACCGGCCAGGATTTCGGGAATGGCCCGCGCCTGGATCGGGGTGGGGACGGAATAGCCTTCATCCGCGACGGCTCGCAGAAGGCCGTCGGCGAGGCCGAGGGTGGTGAATGACATTTGACGTTAGCTCCTGAACAGTCGCGCCTAGGAGGCGCTCCTACGATGTGCCCGCCCCACGGATCACATGATCCAGAGGGCCGGTTCAGGCAGCTGTATGAAAGGTTTCGAGGGAAAGCCGGAAAGGCTCAAACGCGACGCTTGCGGGGGGCGGGATCGTGAAACCCCGCGGCGAACCGGACGCTGCATCACCGCAAGCGCGCGCACTATACGCGACTTGCCCCGGATTACCTAGCGCGCGCCAGCGCCTCCGCCGTGCGCGTAATCGGCCGCCAGGTGCGCCATCGCCCGCACGCCCAGCTTGAGCACCGACTCGTCGTAGTCGAAGCGCGTCGAGTGGTTCGACGGGTACCCCTCGGCCGGCGCGCTCGCCGGACGGCCGGCGAGGAAGAAGTACAGGCCGGGAATCTCCTGCGCGAAGAACGAGAAGTCTTCCGCGCCGAGGACCGGCTGCACTTCGAGGGCCTTGTCACCCGCCACGCGCCGGAACGTCGGAGCCATGCGCGCCGTCAGCGCGGCGTCGTTGACGGTGACCGGGTAGGCGGTGTGCTGGCTGAACGCGACCTTCACCGTCGCGCCGGCGCTGTGCGCGATGTCCTCGGCGATGCGGCGCACGCGGTCCTGCAGCTGCTGGCGCATGTCGCGATCGAGCGCGCGCAGCGTGCCTTTCATCGTGACGGTGTCCGGGATGATGTTGTTGCGCGTGCCGCCCTCGATCTTGCCGATGGTGACGATCACCGGCGCCTTGGTCACGTCCATCTGCCGGCTCGCGATAGTCTGCAACGCGAGCACGATCTGCGAGGCGACCACGATCGGGTCCACGCCTTTCCAGGGGGAGGCGCCGTGCGCGCCCTTGCCCTCGACCACGATCTCGAGGTCGTCGGCGCTGGCCATGATCCCGCCGGCGCGATACCCAAGCTCACCGGCGGTGCCGAACCAGGTGACGACGTGCTGGCCGAAGATCACCTCGGGCCGGGGATCCTTCTTCAGCACGTTCTCCTTGATCATGAGCTGCGCGCCGCCTTCCTCGCCGACCGGCGCGCCTTCCTCGGCCGGCTGGAAGATGAACTTCACCGTGCCGGGCCACTGGTCCTTGAGCTGGGCCATGACTTCGGCGGCGCCGAGCAGCATGGCGACGTGGCCGTCGTGGCCGCAGGCGTGCATCACCCCGACCTCCTTGCCGTCGTAGGTCGTCCTGACCTTCGAGCGGAACGACAGGCTGGTCTCCTCGGTCACCGGCAGCGCGTCCATGTCGGCGCGCAGGGCGATGACCGGGCCGGGCTTGCCGCCGCGCAGGATACCGACCACGCCGGTCTTGGCCACGCCGGTCTGCACCTCGATGCCGACGTTGCGCAGGTGCTTGGCGATGTACTTGGCGGTCTCGAACTCGCGGTTGCCGAGCTCGGGGTTCTGGTGGAGGTGACGGCGGTGCTGGATGACCTTGGACTCGACCTTGTCGGCGAGCGTGTCGATCTGCTCGTTCAGGGACTGCGCGCCGGCGCGGGCCGGCAGCAGGGCGGCGGCGACCAGGGCCGCGAGCGTGGCGATGCGGAACGTCATGTGCGGTCTCCGGTCAGCCCATGAAGAAGGCGTTGAACTTGTTGCCGTCGAGGTCGCGAAAGTAGCCGGCGTAGAAACCGTCGCCGCGGGGGCCGGGCTTGCCTTCGTCGGTGGCGCCGAGCGAGATCGCCTTGGCGTAGACCTGGTCCACCAGTTCCTTCGAGCGCGCGCCGAGCGCGACCATCACGCCGTTGCCGACCGTGGCCGGCTTGCCGTCGTAGGGCCTGGCCAGCGCCAGGCCGGCGCCGCGCCCGCGGCTCCACACCACGAAACCGTCGAGATCCGTGGTGCGCTTGGCGCCGAGCTCGGCGAACAGCGCGTCGAAGAACTTCGCCGCGCGCGGAAAATCGTTGGTGCCGACGGTGACGTAACTGATCATGGGAACTCCCCTAGAGCAGCGTGCGGCGCAAATCGGCGAGGGCCTTCGACAGCGCGACGATGAAGCGCGCGGCGTAGGCGCCGTCGATGACGCGGTGGTCGTAGGACAGCGACAGCGGGCACAGCAGGCGAGGGGCGAACTGCTTGCCGTCCCACACCGGCTTCATCTGCGCGCGCGACACGCCGAGGATGGCGACCTCCGGCGCGTTCACGATCGGCGTGAAGTGCGCGCCCCCGATGCCGCCGAGCGAGGAGATCGAGAAGCACCCGCCTTTCATTTCGTCGGGCTTGAGCTTGCCGTCACGCGCCCTCTTCGCCAGCTCGGCGCAGTCCTGGGCAAGTTGCACTATCCCCTTGTTCCATATGTCTTTTACGACTGGTACGACCAGCCCATTCTCGGTCTCGGCGGCGAAGCCGATGTTGCAGTACTTCTTCAGGATCAGGCTCTCGCCGTCCGGCGCGAGCGAGGAATTGAACTCGGGGTATTGCTTCATGACGACGCTGACCGCTTTCATGATGAACGGCAGCAGCGTGAGCTTGATCCCGCCTTCTTTCCCGGAAAGTTCCTCGGACTGCGCCTTGCGGAAGGCTTCGAGCTCGGTGATGTCGGCCTCGTCGTTCTGCGTGACGTGCGGCACGTTGAGCCAGGCGCGATGCAGGTACTGCGCCGAGATCTTGCGGATGCGCGCCAGCGGCTTGCTCTCGATCGGGCCGAACTGCGAGAAATCCACGGCGGGCATCTGCGGAATGCCGGCGCCGGCGGTCGCGGGTGCGGCGCCGGCGAGCGCCTTCTTGGTAAAGCCCTGCACGTCCTCGACCGAGATGCGGCCCTTGAGACCGGTGCCCTGCACCTTCGACAGGTCCACGCCGAATTCGCGTGCGAGCTTGCGCACGAACGGGGAAGCGTGCGGCGTCTGGCCCTGCGCCTGACCGACCCACGGCGGCGCGCCGTCGGCCTGAACGCGCGGCGCGGCCGGCGCGGGCGCGGGGGCAGACGACGTTGCGGCGGGCGCGCTCGGCGCAGCAGGCGCAGGCGCCGCGGAAGGTACGCCGCCCGCGACTTCCAGCGTGCAGATCGCCGTGCCCTTGGAAACCTTGGCGCCGGCCTTGAGCTTCATCCCGCGCACGACGCCGGCAGCGGGGGCCGGCACTTCCATCGTCGCTTTCTCCGACTCGAGCACGACCAGCGACGCATCCTTGTCGACCGTGTCACCGTCCTTGACCAGCACCTCGATCACCGGGATGTCGTGGTAGTCGCCGATGTCGGGAACCGTTACTGCCATCGACTGCCCCTCACCCGCCCGCTGCGCGGGCGACCTCTCCCCGCTATCGCGGGGCGAGGCAGGAGGTGGAGGTGGGGGCGTTGGCTTTTCTCCCTCTCCCCGCGCTGTTTGCGGGGAGAGGGTCGGGGTGAGGGGCTGGGGCGCAGCCGCTTCGGACTCCAGCGCCATGATCACGTCGCCTTGCGACAGCTTGTCGCCGACCTTGACCTTGATGCCGCGCACCACCCCGGCCGCGGGCGCCGGCACTTCCATCGTCGCTTTCTCGGACTCGAGCGTGATCAGCGTCGCGTCCTTTTCGACGGTGTCGCCGTCCTTCACCAGCACCTCGATGACCGGAACGCCCTTGTAGTCGCCGATGTCCGGGACTTTGACGTCGGTTTTCGCCATGCCCCTACACCGTGACCGGGTTGGGCTTGTCGGCGCGGATGCCGAAGATCTTCATCGCCTGCGTGACTTTCTCCGGGCCGATCGTGCCGGCATCGGCCAGCGCCTTGAGCGCCTTGACCGTGACCCAGCGGCGGTCCACCTCGAAGAAATCCCGCAGCGCCGGGCGGTTGTCGGAGCGGCCGTAACCGTCGGTGCCCAGGGTGTAGTACGCCATCGGCACGTAGGGGCGGATCTGCTCGGCGTAGGCCTTGATGTAGTCGGTGCTCGCGATGGCCGGGCCCTTGCGGCCCTCGAGCAGCTGCGTGACGTAGCTCTTCTTCGCCTTCTTCTCGGCGTTGAGCAGGTTCCAGCGGTCCACGTCCTGGCCCTCGCGGCACAGCTCGTTGAACGAGGTTGCGCTCCACACATCCGAGGTCACGCCGAATTCTTCCTTGAGCAGCTCGGCCGCGGCGATGACCTCACGCAGGATCGAGCCCGAGCCGATCAGCTGCACGTGCGCCTTGGCCGGTTTCTTCTCCTCGGCGAACAGGTACAGCCCGCGCACGATGCCGTCTTCGGCGCCCTTGGGCAGGGCCGGGTGCAGGTGGTTTTCGTTGTAAACGGTGAGGTAGTAGTAGACGTCCTTGTGCTCGACGTACATCTCCTGCATGCCGTGATGCAGCAGCACCGCGAGCTCGTAGGAGAACGCCGGATCGTAGGACCGGCAGTTCGGCACCACCGACGCGAGCACCTGCGAATGGCC
>JANNKD010000225.1:0-21759 GCA_031396115.1 Gammaproteobacteria bacterium | reverse complement strand
CGCCGTTGCCGGAGACCATCAGCGTGCTGTCCTTGTCGGCGACGATCAGCAGCGCCTCGAGCCGGCGCAGGTAGCGGTCGGTGCGCCAGTCCTTGGCGATCTCGACCGCGGCGCGCGACAGCTGGCCGCTGTGCTTCTCGAGCTTGCCCTCGAAGCGCTCGAACAGCGTGAACGCATCAGCGGTGCCGCCGGCGAAGCCGGCCAGCACCTTGTCGTTGTAGAGCCGGCGCACCTTGCGGGCATTGCCCTTGACGCGGGTGTTGCCCATCGACACCTGCCCGTCACCGCCGAGCGCGACCTGGCTGCCGCGCCGGACGCAGAGAATGGTGGTGCCGTCGAACTGCTTCATCGGGGAGTCCGCAGGGGGTATCCGTTCGATGATGGGGACGCGGCTCCCGGCTTTCAAGAGAGGCCGGGGAAGTCTTCGAGCGGCGCCGGCAGCGCGATGGCATGGCCCTGGGCGTAGTGCACGCCGGCGCCGCGCAGGTAGTCGCGGATCGCCGGGGTTTCGACGTACTCGGCCACCGTCGGGATGCCGACCTGCGCGCCGACCGCCAGCACCGCGCGCACGATGGCCTGGTCCACCGGGTTGTGCAGCACGTCGCGGATGAAGCTGCCGTCGATCTTGAGCAGATCCACCGGCAGGCGCTTGAGGTAGGAGAACGACGACATGCCGCTGCCGAAGTCGTCCAGCGCCAGCTGGCAGCCCAGCGCGCGCAGGCCGCGCATGAACTCGGCCGCGGCGTCGAGGTTGGCGATGGCCGCGGTCTCGGTGAACTCGAAATAGAGCATCGCGGGTGGCACCGCGTGGCGGGCGAGCGTGCCGCGCACGAATTCGAGCAGCTGCGGGTCGCGCAGCGACTCGCCGGAGAGGTTGATGCCGAAGCGCTGGCGCGCCAGCCCGGGCCAGCGCGCCACGGCCGCGCCGAGCATTGCGGCCGCGCGGGCGATCACCCACTGGTCGATCAGCGGCATCAACTGGTAGCGCTCGGCTGCCGGCAGGAATGCGCCCGGCAGCACCAGCTGGCCCCGGGCGTCCCTCAGGCGCAGCAGCAGCTCGTGGTGCGACGGCGGCCCGCCGGCGAGCGGCGCGATGCTCATCGAGTGCAGGCGGAACTGGCTCTCCTCGATCGCCGTCTTGAGGCGCGCGACCCAGCGCAGCTCGCCGCGGCGCCGCACGATGGCGCTGTCGTGCGGCCAGGACACGTGCACCTGGTTGGGGCCCTGGTCCTTGGCGACGTAGCAGGCCGCGTCGGCCGCGCCCAGCACCGACACCATGCCCTGGCGGGCGGCGCCGATGCCGACCACGCCGATCGAGGCGCCGAGCGGAAAGTTGCGATAGCGCCAGGCGAAGCGGAACTCGCGGATGGCGTCGCGTAGCGTGCCGGCGATGCCCGCGGCCTGCTCGAGCGCGCAGTCCTGCAGCAGGATCGCGAACTCGTCGCCGCCCAGCCGCGCGATGGTGTCGCCGCGGCGCAGGCGCGGCTGCAACAGCGCCGGCAGGCGCCGCAACAGCTCGTCGCCCGCGGCGTGGCCGCAGGCGTCGTTGATCACCTTGAAGTGGTCGAGGTCGAGGTAACACAGCGCATGCCGGCGTCCGGCGTGCGCGCTCTGCAGCAAGGCCGACAGGCGCTGCTCGAAGCCGCGGCGGTTGAGCAGCCCGGTCAGCGGGTCGTGCAGCGCCTGGTGGCGCAGTTGGCGCGCCAGGCGCCGGCGCCCGCGCTCGGCCAGCAGCAGGTTGCGGCGCGCGCCGCGATCGTCATCGATGTTCTTCAGCGTGCCGGAGATGTGCGTGGCCCGGCCGTCGGGCGCGCGCACCAGCCGGCCGCGGCCGGCGACCCAGGTCCAGGCGCGGCCGTGGGTCAGCATGCGCGTCTCGTATTCGAGCGTCTCGGTTTCGCCGCGCAGGTGCGCCTCGAAACGGCGGCTGACGCGCAACGCATCGTCCGGATGGATGATCGCCACGCCGGTGTCCCAGCTGGCTTGCAGCTGGTCCGGGCCGTAACCGAGGTTGCGCGCGCAGCGCCCGTCGACGTGGAAGTCGCCGGTTTCGACGTCGAGCTCCCACAGGCCCAGGCCCGAGGCTTCGAGCACGCGCTCGAGCCGGTCCTGATCTTCGCGCAGCGACGGCGCCAAACGATCGGCGTGGCTGACCATGTTGTTTCCTCTGGCGGGACTGGTCTTGCGGCAAGCCTAACCCGGCGCCCGCTGGACGCCAAAAACGGCCGGGGTGCGGGGTCGGGCTAGAATCCGGCCCTCATGGGCGAGAACAAGCCGGGCTCCACCGCCACCGGCGCGCAAGCGCCGGGTACGACGGATTTTGGTTACCAAAGCGTGCCGCTGGGCGACAAGGCGCGGCGCGTGGGCGAGGTGTTCTCGTCGGTCGCCGGGCGCTACGACCTGATGAACGACCTCATGTCGCTCGGCGTGCACCGGCTGTGGAAGCGCTTCGTCATCGACCTCGCCGGCGTGCGCGCCGGCGAGCGCGTGCTGGACGTGGCCGGCGGCACGGGCGATCTCACCGCGGCGTTCGCCAGGCAGGCCGGGCCGGGCGGCCTGGCGGTGCTGAGCGACATCAACCGCGCGATGCTCGGGCAGGGTCGCGCGCGCCTGCTCGACCGCGGCGTCACCGGCGTGCCGCTGGCGCAGGCCGACGCGCAATGCCTGCCGTTCGCGGACGACAGCTTCGACTGCGTGACGATCGGTTTCGGCCTGCGCAACGTCACCGACAAGGACCAGGCGCTGCGCTCGATGCTGCGCGTGCTCAAGCCCGGCGGCCGCCTGCTGGTCCTGGAGTTCTCCAAGCCGGTGAACCCGACTTTCGCCAGGCTCTACGACGAATACTCGTTCCGCGTGTTGCCGGCGCTCGGCCGCCTGGTGGCCAACGACGAGGGCGCCTACCGCTACCTCGCCGAGTCCATCCGCATGCACCCCGACCAGCAGACGCTCAAGGGCATGATGGAGAACGCCGGCTTCTCGCGCTGCCAGGTGTACAACCTGACCGGCGGCATCGTCGCGGTGCACCGGGGCTTCAAGCCTTGAGCGCGCCGCCGCTGCTGTGCGCCGCGATCGAGATCGCGCTGAACCGCTATCTCGCGCTCGAGCCCGACGTCGCGGCGCAGGTCAGCGGCCTGAAGGGCCGCGTCATCGCCCTGCACGCTCTGGGCCCGGACTGGGAGTTCTACCTGTGCCCCGGCGCCTCCGGCGTGACCGTGCTCGACGCTTGGCCGGAACCAGGCGATCCCAAGCCCGACGTGCGCATCTCGGCGCGGCCCGCGGCGCTGCTGCGCCGGGCGTTCGGCGGCGGCGCAGCGGGCGGCGGCACGGGCGTGCAGGTGGAGGGCGATGCCGACCTGCTGCAGCGCTTCTCGATCCTGATGGCCGGCGTGGGCTTCGATTCGGAAGAGTGGCTGGCGCGCTTCGTCGGTGACGGCGCAGCGCACCGGCTCGACCAGGGCCTGCGCGGGCTGCTCGGCTGGGGCCGGCGCTCGGCCAGCACGCTGGCGCTCGACACCGCGGAATACCTGCGCGAAGAGACGCGCGACCTCGCGCACCGCGCCGACGTCGAGCGCTGGAGCGAGGGCGTCGAGGCGGCGCGCCGGCGGGGCGAGCAGCTCGCCGCGCGCATCGAGCGGCTGGAGCGGCGGCGATGAACTTCGCCGGCGCGCGGCGCCTCTGGCAGATCCAGCGCGCCGTGCGCAAGTACGGCCTGATGGAGTTCGTGCCGGGCCGCACGCCCACCCAGCAGACGCCGCGGGGCGAGCGCCTGCGGCTGGCGCTCGAGGAGCTCGGCCCGGTGTTCATCAAGCTCGGCCAGGCGCTGTCCACGCGCCCGGACATCCTGCCCGCCGACATCGCCATCGAGCTGGCCAAGTTGCAGGACCAGGTGCCGCCGTTTCCGGGCGAGGAAGCCAAAGCCGAGATCGAGCGCACGCTGGGCCGCCCCACCGAGGAGCTGTTCGCCAGCTTCGACCTGACGCCGCTGGCCTCGGCCTCGGTGGCGCAGGTGCACGCGGCGCGCCTGAAGGATCCCGCGGCGCCGGCAGGCGCCGGGCTGGAGGTGATCGTCAAGGTGCTGCGCCCCGGCGTCAACGCGATGATCCGCCGCGACGTCGATTTGATGCACATGCTGGCGCGCCTGGCCGAGGACTGGATCCCGGAGGCGACGCGCCTGAAGCCGCGCGAAGTGGTGTGCGAATACGAGCAGGTCATCTTCGATGAGCTCGACCTGATGCGCGAAGGCGCCAACGCCAGCCAGCTGCGGCGCAACTGGCTCGGCTCCGAGCTCATCTACC
Source organism: Gammaproteobacteria bacterium (assembly GCA_031396115.1). Taxonomy (GTDB): domain Bacteria; phylum Pseudomonadota; class Gammaproteobacteria; order Nevskiales; family Nevskiaceae; genus JACPFV01. The sequence continues at coordinate 17,464 of JANNKD010000225.1, read as the reverse complement.
ACCCACTGGTGTTCTGGGATTACACGCGGCCGACGGTGCTGGTGCTGGAGCGCGTGTACGGCATCAACATCGACGAGCTGCCGAAGCTGCGCAGCCTCGGCGTGGACTTCCACGTGCTGGCCGAGCGCGGCGTGGAGATCTTCTTCAAGCAGGTGTTCCGCGACAACTTCTTCCACGGCGACATGCATCCCGGCAACATCCTGGTCGACGCGACGGACCCGAAGAAGCCGCGTTACAACGCCGTGGACTTCGGCATCGTCGGCTCGCTGACCGCCTCGGACCAGCGCTACCTCGCGGAGAATTTCCTCGCTTTCTTCAACCGCGACTACAAGCGCGTCGCCGAGCTGCACGTGCAGTCCGGCTGGGTCCCGCACGGCACGCGCGTCGAGGATTTCGAGTCGGCCATCCGCACCGTGTGCGAGCCGATCTTCGGCAAGCCGATCAAGGACATCTCGTTCGGGTTCTTCCTGATGCGGCTGTTCCAGATCGCGCGCCGCTTCCAGATGCCGGTGCAGCCGCAGCTGGTGCTGCTGCAGAAAACGCTGCTGCAGGTCGAGGGGCTCGGCCGCCAGCTGTATCCGGACCTGGACCTGTGGAAGACGGCCAAGCCGATCATGGAAGAGTGGATGCGCAACCGTCTCGGCCCGGTGGCGACGTTCGAGCGCGTGCGCGCGCAGCTGCCGGCGCTGCTCGACACGCTGCCGGAGCTGGCGCAGCGCGCGCTGCAGCGGCTGTCACAGCCGGAGGGCGCAACCGACCAGGCCCAGTGGCGCGCGATCGAGCAGTTGAAAGGCGAAATCCGCGATGGGCAGCGGCGCAACCGGCTGCTGGTGATCGGCGCCGCGCTGGTGATCTCGGCGGCGCTGGTCTACGGCCTCGACGGCTTCCGGCCGGACGTGTACGGCTTTTCGTTCCTGTGGTGGCGCTTCAGCGCGCCATTGTGGACGTGGCTGCTGGGGCCGCTGGGCCTGTGGTGCTGGTGGCGAGCGTCAAGGCGGGACTGAGCCGCAGCTGCCGGTAGGGTCCGCGCAGGCCCGCCTGCCGCGCGATCATCTCGGACGGCGCGATCAGGCGCACGCCGTAGCGCGCCATCAGTTGCGGCAGCTCCTCCTCGAGCACCTTGAAGGTCTCCGCATACGGATGGCCGATGGCCAGCGCGCGCTCGTTGCGCAGCGCCTTGTCGATCAGCTCGTGGAACGCCGCGCGCACCGCCTTCTCGCCGCGCGTGGTGTCGAGGAACACGTTGCGCTCGGTGGACGGGATGCCGTGGAGGCGCGCGGCGCGGTAGGCCACGCTGCTCGCGGTGGTGCGGCTGTCGACGAAGTACAGTCCCGGCCGCAGCGAGATCTCGCGCATCAGCCAGCCCATCGGCGCCTCGCGCGTGGTCGTCAGGCTGCCCTGGTGGTTGTTCACGCCGGCGGCGTGAGGCACCGACTCGAGCGCGACGCGGAAGTACTCGCGCAGCTGCTCGGGGCCGGCGTCGGCGGTCAGCGACGCCGGATGCGCCCGCGCCGTGCCGCCGGGCTGCAGCGGCAGGTGCAGCAGCACCTCCTTGCCGCGCCCGTGGGCCAGGGCGGCCTGCGCGCGCGTGTACGGTGCGCCGGGCAGGAAGGCCATCGCGACCGGGCCGGGCAGGCGCGCGGCGTGCAGGCCGGCGACGTGCTGCTCGCCGAGGTCGTCGATGATGATGGCGATGTGCGCCCGCGCGGCGGGCGTCGGGCTGGCAAGCGGTGGCGCGAGGCGCAGCTCAGGGCCGGCGTGAGCCGGCGTCGCGGCGATGACGGTGAAGAAGAGTGCGACCCAGCTGCCCCAGCCGGTCGCCGCGCTCAACTCATTTGCTCCCGACGATGATCATGCCCTTGAGCAGATTCAGGGCTTCGTACAGGGCGTAGTCGGTCTCGGCCAGCGCCTGCTGCTCGTCGGAGGCCTTCTTGCGCTGCTCGGCCTGTTCCGGCGTCTCGGTCTCGCGCGCCTCGCCGTCGAGGCGGCCTTCGAGGTCGGCCTCGGTGACGGCGTCGCCGGACGGCTGCTCGGCCTTGGTGACCTTGACCGGGCGGATGGTGATGTCGGGGCCGATGCCCTCGGCCTGGATCGAGCGGCCGCTCGGCGTGTAGTAACGCGCCGTGGTCAGCTTGATGGCGGAGTCGTTGTGCAGCGGCAGGATGGTTTGTACCGAGCCCTTGCCGAAGGTCTTGCTGCCGACCAGCAGGCCGCGCTTGGAGTCCTGCAGTGCGCCGGCGACGATCTCGGAGGCCGAGGCCGAGCCCCCATTGACCAGCACGACCAGCGGCTTGCCGTCGAGCAGGTCGCCGGGCGTGGCGTTGTATTCGCGGTTCGCGTCGGCGACGCGGCCCTTGATGCTGACGATGGAGCCCTTCTCGAGGAACGCATCGGTCACTTCGACCGCGGCGTTCAGCACGCCGCCCGGGTTGTTGCGCAGGTCGAGCACCATGCCCTTGAGCTTGCCGCCCGGCGCCGCGGTCCTGAGCTTGCGGAACTCGTCGGCCACGCCCTTGCCGGTCGAGCTGGAGAACGTGGTCACGCGCAGGTAAGCGATGCCCGGCTCGAGCATGCGGCTGCGCACGCTCGACACGGCGATGATGTCGCGCTTCATCTCGAACGTCAGCGGCTCGGTGGCACCTTCGCGCACCACCGTCAGCACGATCTTGGTGCCCGGCTCGCCGCGCATCTTCTTGACCGCGTCGGTCAGGCTCAGCCCCTTCACCGGGGAGTCGTCGATCTTGATGATGAGGTCGCCCGGCTGGATGCCGGCGCGCGCGGCCGGCGTGTCGTCGATCGGCGCGATGACGCGCACGAAGCCGTTGTAAGCCTGCACCTCGATGCCCAGGCCGCCGAAGCGGCCGGAGGTCTGCACGTTGATCTCGGCGAACTCCTCCTTGTTCAGGTAGGAGGAATGCGGATCGAGGCCGGCCAGCATGCCGCGCATGGCGTCCTCGAGCAGGGCGTCGTCGGACACCGGCTCGACGTAGTCGGTTTTGACCCGGTTGAGGATCTCGACGAACGTCTGCATGTCGCGCAGCGGGAGCGCGTCGGGCTTGCTGTTCTTGTCGGCCAGCACGCCGTAGGTGAGGGTGATGCCGGTGCCAAGAACCACGCCCAGGACCAGCGCGGTGGGGGTACGCAGGGAACGCATGAAACGGCTACTCCGGGACGGGCGAAACGCGCCTTCACCTTAGCACAGGCAGGGGCCGTTTTTCGGCTATTTCCGAGCCACCGTCGCGCCCTTCAGCCAGGCCGTCGGATTGATTGCGTCGGTGCCCCTGCGCAGCTCGAAATAGAGGCCGTTTTTCTCGTGTCCGCCGGTGGCGCCGACGTTGGCGATGACCTCGCCCGGCTGCACCCAGTCGCCGACGTCCACCGCCACGCTCTGGTTGTGACCGTACAGAGAGTAGAAGCCGCCCTCGTGCTCGAGCACGGCGATCAGCCCATAGCGGTGCATCCAGCCGGTATAGGCCACGCGCCCGCCGGCTACCGCCCGGACCGGGGCCCCCTCGGCTCCCGCGATCCACAGCCCGCTCCACTTCAGGCGCCCCGACTTGGGCTCGCCGTATCGCGCCAGCAGGCGGCCCTTGAGCGGCCAAGGCAGCTTGCCGCGCTGCCTGGCGAACGGCTTGCCGCCGATCTCCGGCACGTCGGCCAGCGTCTTGCGCAGCTCGCGCAGCAATTTCGTCAGCTGCTTCTCGTCGGCCTGCAATTGGGTCAGCTCGCCTTCCTCGCCGCTGATGCGCTCGCGCAGCGTGCGGACCATCTCCTCGCGCTCGGTGCGCAGCGCCTCGAGCGCGGTCAGCGTGCCTTCGTGGCGGCTGCGCGTGAGGGCGAGCTCGGCGGTCTCCTGCTTGAGCCGCGCCGACAGCGCCTCGAGCGCCTGCACCTGGTCGAGGATCTTGTCGATGCGGCGCGCGCGGGCGCGGTTCAGGTAGTCGTAATACGTCATCACGCGCGACAAGCGCTGGCTGCCGTCCTGGTTCAGCACCAGCTTGGTCTGGCCGCGCTGGCCGATGATGTAGCTGGCGCGCACCTGGCGCGCCAGCGATTTCTTGTGGCGCTGCATCAGCAGCTCGGCCTCGCGTCGCTGCAGCTCGGTGCGCTTGCGGCGCGCGGTCTGCCCGGCGATCTGCGTGCGCAGCCCGTCGAGCGTGTCGCTCAGGTCGGCGTAGCGGCGCTCGGAATCCTCGAGCTGGTCGCGCAACTGGTCGCGGCGGCTGCGGTCGCGCTCCAGGGCCTGCTCCAGCGCGCCGATGCGGCCGCGCAGTTTCTCGAGCTGCTCGGCGCTGGGTTGCGCGCCCTCGGCGGCGCCGGCGGCGGCCACCGCCAGGCCGAGCGCCGCGGCCAGCAGGAAGGCCGCCGTCCGCGCGGCTATAATCCGCGCCCCTGCGCCCTGGCCCGTCTCAAGCATCCGCCGTCCGATGGATCAACTCCTGCATTTCGTCAGCCTGCACCCGGTGCTGTTCTCGGCCCTGGGCGTGGCCGCCGTGCTGCTCATTCTGAACGAAATGTCCGGCATCGTGACCGGCGAGAAGCGCCTGTCGCCGGTGGAAGCGGTGCGCCTGATCAACGACCGCCACGCCCTGGTGCTGGATGTGCGCGCGCCGGCCGACTTCAAGAAGGGCCACATCCTCAACGCGCTGAACGTGCCGCAGACCCGGCTCGGCGAGCGGCTCGGCGAGCTCGGCAAGGACACCGCGCGGCCGATCGTCGTTTATTGCGCGCTCGGCGGCGTCGCCGCGCAGGCCTCGCACACCCTGAAGAAGGCCGGCTACACCGAGGTCTATCCGATCCGCGGCGGCCTCAACAGCTGGCTCGCGGCCAGCCTGCCGGTGACGACCCGCTGACAGCCAACCGGGGTCAGACCCCATTTATTTGATTTAGAGTAAGTGCCGTCGTGAAGAAGATATTGATGTACAGCACCCGCTGGTGCCCGTTCTGCGTCATGGCCAAGCGCCTGCTCGCGGCCAAGGGCGTCGCGGTCGAGGAGGTCGCGGTGGACACCGATCCGGCGCGGCGCATCGAAATGGTCCAGCGCAGCGGCCGGCGCTCGGTGCCGCAGATCTTCGTCGGTGAGCGCCACATCGGGGGATTCGAGGAAATGGCGGAACTGGACCACAAGGGCGAACTCGATCCGTTGCTCGCCGATGCCAAGGGGAGCGGCGCATGAGCGAGCCCGTCGCGCCGCGCCAGGTGGTGCTGCAGAAGGTCTACGTCAAGGACGCCTCGCTGGAAAGCCCGCTGGCGCCGCAGGTGTTCACCCGCACCTGGCAGCCGCAGCTCGACGTGCAGGTCACCAGCTCGCTGCTGTCGCTCAACCCGGAGCAGCACCAGGTGCTGCTGTCGGTCACGGTCACCGCCAAGCTCGAGCAGGACGTGGCGTTCCTCGCCGAGGTGCAGCAGGCCGGCATCTTCCTGGTCAAGGGCGTCGGCGACGAGGCCGAGCGCCGCCGCGTGCTGGGCACCGAGTGCCTGAGCATCCTGTATCCGTTCGCGCGCGAGGCGGTGGCGGACCTGGTGCAGCGCGGCGGCTTCCCGTCGCTGCTGCTGCAGCCAATCGACTTCGCCGCGCTGTACGACGAGCACGCGCGCAGGACCCCGGCGGCGCCGCATTGACCACGCGCCTGCCTCGACGCCCACTCCGATGAGCACGATCGCGGTCCTCGGCGCGGGCTCCTACGGCACGGCGCTGGCGATCCAGCTCGCGCGCCTCGGCAACGACACGCGCCTGTGGGGCCGCGACCCGGCGCAGATGAAGCAGCTCGAGGCCGAGCGCGCCAACGCCGAGTACCTGCCGGGCTGCAAGTTCCCGCCGTCGCTGAAGCCGACTTCCGACCTGCGCGCCGCCGTGGCCGATGCCGAGGACGTGCTGCTGGCGGTGCCGTCGCATGCGCTGCACCCCGTGCTGCGCCTGGTAGCGCCGATGCTGAAGGCCGGACAGGGCCTGGTTTCGGCGGTCAAGGGACTGGAGCCGGAGACCGGCAAGCTGGTGCACGAGGTGGTTGAGGACATCGTCGGCAAGGGGCACAGGTTCGCCGTGATCTCCGGCCCCACCTTCGCCAAGGAAGTGGGCCTGGGCACGCCGACCGCGGTGACCGTGGCCTCGGCCGATCCCGAGTACGCGGAGAAGATCGTCCACGCCCTGCACGGCAACGGCTTTCGCGCCTACACCTCGGACGACGTCATCGGTGTCGAGGTCGGCGGCTCGGTCAAGAACGTGCTGGCCATCGCGGTCGGCATCGCCGACGGCCTGGGCCTGGGCGCCAACACGCGTGCCGGCGTGATCACGCGCGGGTTGGCCGAGATCATGCGGCTGGGCGAGGCGATGGGCGGCCGGCGCGAGACGTTCATGGGGCTGGCCGGCCTGGGCGACCTGGTGCTGACCTGCACCGACGACCAGTCGCGCAACCGCCGCATGGGCCTGGCGCTGGCCAAGGGCAAGTCGGTGGCGCAGGCCGTGGCCGAGATCAAACAAGTGGTCGAGGGCGTGCGCGCGGCGCCCGAGGTGATGCGCCTCGCGCGCAAGCACGGCGTCGACATGCCCATCAGCGAGCAGGTGGTGAAAGTGCTGGCCGGCGAAATCACCGCGATCGACGCGGTTCGCAGCCTGGCTACGCGTCCGCCACGGGCCGAAGCGGGCTGAAAAGGGTCTACACTGGACGCAGCGGCTGCCCCGGAGGCACTGCAATGCGCCGTTCCATCCAGATGCTGTCACACGCCATCGCCGTCGCGGCGCTGGCGTTCTGCGCCACCGCGCCCGCCTCGGAAGATCCGTTCGAGCTGGACACCGCGCCGACCGCCGAGCAAATGACGGTGGACCTGATCGTCGTGCGGCCGTTGTCGCTGGTGGGCACCGTGCTCGGCACGGCGGTGTTCATCGTCGCGCTGCCGTTCAATGCGCTGACGCTGAACTTCAAGGATCCGGCGCGCCGCCTGATCCTCGAGCCGGCCAAGTACACCTTCGTGCGGCCGCTCGGCGACCTGGAGTAGGAGTCGCGCCTAGGAGGCGCTCCTACACGGGCGCTCCTACCGGAGTTCGTTGCCGTCGGCGTCGAGCACCTTCACCTCGCCGAAGTTCAGCTTGCGCACCTTGGCCTCGATCTTGGCCAGGTCGCCCACCACCAGCCAGGTCAGCGCCTCCGGGTGCACCAAACGCGCCAGCGCCGCGTTGGCCTGCGCCGCGGTCAGCCCGTTCACCTTGCCGACGAAGTCGTTGTAGTAGCTGTCCGGCAGGCCGAAGGTCAGGATGTTGACGAACGAGCCGGCCACCTCGGGCGTGGTCTCGTTGTCGCCCGGCAGCGACAGCACCAGCGCCTTTCTCGACTGCTCGACTTCGGCCTCCTTCAGCGGGCGCTTGCCGACCGCATCCATCAGCTCCTTGCGCAGCTCGACCATGGACTCCGCGCTCTTGTCGGTCTGCACCGAGGCGTAGGCCAGGAACGGCCGCGGGCCGCGCGCCTCGACCAGGCCGCTGGACGCGCCGTAGCTCCAGTGCTTGTCCTCGCGCAAATTCATGTTGATGCGCGAGGTGAACAGCCCGCCGAGCGCGGTGTTGGCCGCCTGCATGGCGATGTCGTCCGGATCGGACTTCGGTGGCGCGGTGTGGGCGGCGAGGATCAATGACTGCTCCGAGCCGCTGCGGTTGATCAGGAATACGCGCGGCTTGGCCGGCAGCGCCACCGGCGCGACGTTCTTGGACGGCTTGGCCTCGGCCGGCGCTTTCCAGCCGCCGAGGTATTTCTCGAGGATGGGTTTCACCTCGGCCAGCGTGGTGTCGCCGACGATCAGCAGCGTGGCGTTGTCCGGCCGCACCCAGCGCTGGTGGAACGCGCGCAGCTTGTCGGTCGTCAGCGCCTGCACCGTGGCCTCGGTGCCGTTGCCGGAGCCGGCGTTGGCGTAGGCGTGGCCCTCGCCGAACAGCAGCCGGCGGTAGTTGCGGAAGGCGATGCCGTCGGGCTGGACCTTTTCCTGCTGGATGTCGGCCAGGCGGATCGCCTTGAGCCGCGCGAAGTCCTTTTGCGGGAACGACGGATGCAGGATGACGTCGGTGAACAGCTCGACCGAATCGGCGAGCGTGTTCTTGATCGCGGACAGGTTGATGTACGAGCTGTCCTGGATCGAGCCGGTGGACAGCGCGGCGCCGAGCTGCTCGGCGCGCGCCGCGATCTGCAGCGCATCGCGCGTGGCGGTGCCTTCGTCGAGCATGTTCAGCGTGAACTTGGCGGTGCCGGCGTTCTCGGCGGTGTCGGCCGACAGGCCGGCATCCACGATCAGGTTCATCTGCACCACCGGCGCGATGTGGCGCTCGGCCAGCGCCAGCTTGAGGCCGTTGGACAGCGTGTCGCGCTGCAGCGGCGGCAGCGCCAGTCCCGGCGGCGCGCCGGTCGCCGGCAGCTTGCTGCGGTCGGCGCCGCCCTTGGCGACGCTGTGCTCCGGGATCGGCAGCACGTGCAGCGCGAAGCTGCCGTCGGCCAGCCAGCGCTGCGCGGCCTCGCGCAGGTCGCCGCGCGTGGCCTGCTCCTGCCAGGCCAGGCGCTGCTTGTAGAAGTCCGGCGAGCCGCCGAGCACCTGGCTCTCGGCCAGGATGTGCGACTTGCCGCCGAAGCCGTCGATGCGCTCGAGTCCGCGCACCAGGCCGGCGTAGCGCACGGTCTTGATGCGGTCGAGCTCGTCCTGGGCCGGCCCTTGACGCAGCAGCTTCGCCATCTCCTCGTCCACGCGCTTCTCGACGTCGGCCAGCGTCGCGCCGGGCTTGACCATCACGTCGATCTGGAACTGCGAGCCGAGCTCGAACGGGCCGGAGCCCGCGCCGACCGCGGTGGCGACCTGGTCCTGGTAGACCAGGCGCTTGTACAGGCGGCTGTTCTTGCCGCCGGCGAGCACGTCGGCATACAGGTCGAGCATCTGGAAGTCGCGCTCGGTGATGCCGGGGACGTTCCAGGTCTTGTACAGGCGCGCCTGCGGCACGCGGTCCTGCAGCGAGGCGCGGCGCTCGCCGGTCATCTTGGCGACCCAGGCCTGCTGGCGCTTGAGCGGCGGGCCGGCGGGGATGTCGCCGAAGTAGTGCTCGACCTTCTGCAGGACTTCCTTGGGCTGCACGTCCCCGGCGATCACCAGCGTGACGTTGGCCGCGCCGTAGTACGTGCTGAACCACTCCTTCACGTCGGCCAGCGACGCGGCGTTCAGGTCCTCCATCGAGCCGATCGTGGTCCACGAATACGGATGGCCGGCGGGGTAGGTGCTGGCCGCCATCAGCTCGTCGACCTTGCCGTAGGGCTCGTTCTCGCCCTGGCGCTTCTCGTTCTGCACCACGCCGCGCTGCTCGTCGAGCTTCTTCTTGTCGATCACGCCGAGCAGGTGGCCCATGCGGTCGGACTCGAGCCACAGCGCCAGGTCGAGCGCCGAGACCGGGACGTTCTGGAAATAGTTGGTGCGGTCGAGCCAGGTGGTGCCGTTGACCTTGGTGGCGCCGGCCTTCTCGAGCGGCCGGAAGAATTCGTCGTTGAAATGCTCCGAGCCGTTGAACATCAGGTGCTCGAACAGGTGGGCGAAGCCGGTCTTGCCGGGCTTCTCGTCCTTGCTGCCGACGTGGTACCAGAGGTTCACCGCGGCGATCGGCGCCTTGTGGTCCTCGTGGATGATCACCGTCAGGCCGTTGGGCAGGACGTGTTTTTCGTACGGGATGTCGAGCGCGGCCAGCGGCGGGGACTTGCCGGCGGGGGCGTCGTCGTAGGGCTCGAGCGTCACGCTGGCGCCTCCGATCGTCATGTTGCTGCTGCAGGCGGCGAGCAGCGCCGCAGCGGCAACGGGCAGGAGCGCGACAGGTATGATTCTGGGCATGGGGCAATCCATCGGAACCTCGGGGTGTCGGGCAGCTTAATGACTGTTCGCGCCGCGGCAAAGCTGCGCGTGCCGGCGGCGGCGCGACCGCGCCTTGCGGTCAGCCGCGCCACCCACCGGCTGCGCGGCGCGCGCTGGCGCCCCTCGCCCAGCTGCGATGCGCGGCCGGATCCGGCCGACATCAGCCTGCTGGTCGTGCACGCCATCTCGCTGCCGCCGGGACGCTTCGGGGGGCCCTGGATCGACCGGCTGTTCACGAACGCGCTCGATCCGCGGGCCCACCCGTATTTCAGGAAGATTCACCGGCTCGAGGTTTCGTCGCACCTGTGCGTGTTCCGGGACGGCTCGGTCACGCAGTACGTGCCGTTCGACCGCCGCGCCTGGCACGCCGGCACCTCGCAGTTCGAGGGCCGCAGCCGCTGCAACGACTTCTCCATCGGCGTCGAGCTCGAGGGCTGCGACGACCAGCCGTTCACCCCGGTGCAGTACCGCCGGCTCGGCGCCATCGCGGCCGTGCTGATGCAGGCCTATCCCGCGATCACGGTGCCGCGCATCGTCGGCCACAGCGACATCGCCCCCGGCCGCAAGACCGACCCGGGCCCGCGCTTCGACTGGCTGCGCCTGCACGCGGAGATCGACGCGTGACCTTCATCGGCATCCTGCTGGCGCTCGCCGTCGAGCGCATCCTTGGGCACCTGCCGCGCGTCGGCGAGCCGATGGTGCTGCAGCAAGTGGTGGTCAACGTGCAGCGCATCGTGCCGCTCGGGGTCTACTGGCGCTCGGGCGTGGCGCCGGTGCTGCTGCTCACGGTCGGCACCGCGGCCGCCGCCGCGCTCGACTGGTGGATCAGCCAGCCGCTGCTGGACCTCGCCTACGGCAGCGTGGTGCTGTTCCTGTGCCTGGGTCCGCGCGGGCTGGCCGGTGACATCCACCGCCTGCTCGAGGCTTACGACAAGAACGACCTGCCGGCCCAGCGCACGCTGACCCTGACGCTGTTGCGCGTGCCGGGCCTGCAGGCCACGCGCCGCTCGATGATCGGCGCTTTGTTCATCCAGTCGCATGAGCGGCTGTTTGGTGTGTTGTTATGGTTCTTCGCCGCCGGCCCCGCCGGCGCCGTGCTGTACCGCCTGGCGAGCCGCATCCCGCGCTTCGTGCACGAGAGCCGGCCCGATACCGCCGCCGAACGCATGGCGGTGGCCCTGCATGCCGCCGCGGCGTGGATTCCCGGCCGCATCAACGCCGCGCTGTTCGGACTGGCCGGCAGCCTCGACCAGGCGCTGCTGCGCTGGCGCCAGCTGCGCGACGAGACCTTCAACAACTGGCGCGAGCGCACCTGGGCCACGCTCGGCGAAGTTTCTGCCGCCTCGCTGACGGTGGACGAGGGCGAAGCCGGGCCGATGGTCCCGGCGACGATCGAGGAATGCCTGCGCGAGGTGCTGGCGATGCAGCAGCGCGCGCTGCTGATCCTGCTGGCGGCCTTCGGCCTGTTCACGGCGGGCGGGTGGATCGCGTGACGCCATCCGTCATTCCCGCGAAGGCGGGAATCCAGTTCTTCTTTTCGTTGTCGTTGCTGGTCGCGGGTCCCGCAACCGCCGCCGAGCGGGTCGTCACCCTGTCGCCGCACCTCGCCGAGCTGGTCTGCGCCGTGGACGCTTGCGACCAACTGGTCGGCGTGGTGGCGTGGAGTGATTTCCCGGAGTTCGTGAAGCAGCTGCCGCAGGTCGGCGACGCTTACGCGGTCAGCGTCGAGCAGGTGGTCGGGCTGCGTCCCACATTGGTACTGGCGTGGGACGGCGGCACGCCACGCGAGACCGTCGAGCGGCTGCGCAGCCTCAAGCTGCGGGTCGAGACGCTGGCGATCCGCAGCGTGGACGAAGTCGCCGCCGGCCTGAGCCAGGTCGGCGCCTGGCTCGGCACCTCGCCGGCCGCGGCGCGTGTCGCCAATGCCTACGCCGTGCGCCTCGCCGGGTTACGCACCGCGCATGCCGCCGACCCGGTGGCGCGCGTCTTCTACCAGATCGAGACCCATCCCGCGTACACGGTGAACCGCGACAGCCCGATCAGCCAGGCCATCGCGCTGTGCGGCGGGCGCAACGTCTTCGCCGACCTGCCGATGGTGGCCGCGGCGGTCAACCGCGAAGCGGTGGTCGCGCGCGACCCGCAGGTGGTGATCTACACGCGCCAGGACGACGGCAAGGCGATCCGCAGGTACTGGCAGAACGGTCCGCACGTCGCCGCCTCGCGCGCCGGCGCGCTATTCGCGATCGACGGCAACCTGCTGGACCGGGCGACGCCGCGCCTGCTGGACGGCGTCGAGCAACTGTGCGCGGCGATCAGCGCCGGCCGCGCGAAGTACCCCGCCACTGTGTTTCCCGCGAACCCCGCGCCCGCGCCAGCGTCCGCGCCGCCACGAACAAGAAGTCCGACAGGCGGTTGAGGTAGCGCGGCGCTACCGATAAAGGGGTCAGATCCAATTTCGCCTTTCTTCCTTGCGAGGCTGGGGCCTCGGGGTAATTGGATCTGACCCCTTTATCGGCCGCATGCACGGCCCACACCGCGCGCTCGGCGCGCCGGCAGGTGGCGCGCGCGACGTGCGCCGCGGCGGCGGCGGGCGTGCCACCCGGCAGCACGAAGTCCTTCAGCGGCGGCAGCGTGTGGTTGAGCGCCTCGACGTCCGCCTCGAGCGCGAGCAAATCCGCCTCCTTCACCAGCGCCGTGCCCGGCATGGACAGCTCGCCGCCGAGATTGAACAGCTCGTGCTGGATGCGGGTGAGGGTCGCGCGCAGCGGCTTGGGCAATTTGAGCGCGAGCAGCACGCCGAGCTGGCTGTTGAGCTCGTCGACGTCGCCCATGGCGTGGACGCGCGCATGGGTCTTGGGCACGCGCGCGCCACCGGTCAACCCGGTGTCGCCGGCGTCGCCGGTGCGCGTGACGATCTTGCTGAGGCGGTGGCCCATGCGGCCGAGCTTAATCGACCGCCCAGCGCAGCGTCACGGTGCCGGAGCGCCCGGGCTGGCGATAGCCCTCGACCGTCTGGTAGTCCTGGTCGAGCACGTTCTCGACCCTGGCCTGCACCGACCAGTTCGCGCCGAGCGGTGCGCCGGCGCCGGCGTGCAGCAGCGCGTAGCCCGGCAGAGTGGTTGGCGCGAACGTGCCCGAGTCGAAATCGGCGCGGGGGCCGACGCCGAGCACGTCGAGCGACAGCTCGGTCGGTCCCCAGCCCGCGACCGCCTGCAGCGCCGCCAGGCGTTTCGCGCGCCGCACCAGGCGCGGCCCGCTGGCGCAGTCCGGCTCGCAGGCGCGCGGGTCCTGCGCGGTGGCGCTGACGCGCAAGGCCAGGCGCGGCGCGGCCTGCCAGCGCGCGCCGAACTCGACGCCCTCGTTGCGCGCGCGGTTGACGTTGCCGGCGAGGAAAGTGTCCGGGTCGAAGCCGATCAGGTCTTCGTAGTCGGTGCGGAACGCGCGCAGCTCCGCGCGCAGCGCGCGGCCGAGCTGCTGGCGCACGCCGGCCTCGTAGCTGCTCGCCCGCTCGGGCCCGAGCTCCGGGTTGCCGAAGCCCGGGAAATAACGCTCGATCACGTTCGGTGCGCGAAAGCCGGTGCCGGCGCCGAGCGAGAGGCGCGTGCCGGTGGTGAACGCGTAGCCGTACTCGGCGTTCCACAGCGCCACCGAGCCGAACGCGTCGTGGTCGGCGAGGCTGGCGGCGAGCAACGCGCGATGGGCCCCGGCCTGCAACTCGTCGGCCAGCGACACGGTGTGGACCGCGCGCGACTCGGCGACGCCGCCGGCGCGCGTGCGCTCACGCGCCGTCTCGAGCCCCAGCGACAGGCGCGTCCACGGCGCGGGGCGCCAGTCGCTCTGCCAGCGCGCCGCGTTGCGCTCGTTGCGCGTGCGCGATCCGCTGAACGTGCCCTCGACCACCTCCAGGTCGTCGAGCGTGTGCTCGACCGAGACGCGCGAGTCGAGGCCGTCGAGCGGCGCGCCCTGCGCGCCGACCGACAGCGCGCGGTTGCGGAAGTCGAGCGCGGCCGCGCGGGTGTAGGCGCACGGGAAGCAGAACGGATCGGCGTCCTCGACGTACTCGCTGCTGCCTTGCGCGCTCCACAGGCCGGCGTCGAGGCGCAGCCCGCCGAGCTGCGCATCGCCGCGCAGGTCGAACGTGAGGTTGCGGTGGGCGCGCCCGGTGGCGCTGTCGGTGTGCGGCGCGAAGCCGCGGGCGTCGAGCCGCGACAGGTGCAGCTGCACGCCGGCATCGGGGCCGCCGGCCGAGCCGCGCGCGACGAGCTCGCGGGTCTGGTACGACGCGGTCCGCGCCTGCAGCGAGCCGCGCTCGCCGGCCGGGCGCCGCGTGATGATGTTGATCACCCCGCCCATGGCCTCGGAGCCGTACAGCGTCGAGCGCGGGCCGCGCACGATCTCGATGCGCTCGATCAGGTCCGGGCTGATGTTCTGCAGCGCGGCGCCCTGCGTGGTCGGGTTGAGGCGCGCGCCGTCGAGCAGCACCAGCGTGTGCTGGCTGTTGCCGCCGCGGATGAAGGTCGCGGCGAACTGGCCGGGGCCGCCGGCGCGCGCCACCTCGACGCCGGCGGCGAAGCGCAGCAGTTCGGCGGCGTCGTTGGCCTGGGCGCGCTCGATGTCGGCGCGCGTGATGACGGTGATCGAGGCGAGCGTGTCGGCTTCGAGCACGGCAGTGCGCGTGGCGGTCACGACGAGCGGCTCGAGCTCGGTGGGGGGTTCCTCGGCGTGGACGAAGTGCGGCAGGACGGCCGCCGCGAGCACAACGTGGCGCAGGCGCATCAATTCTCCCGGGCCTGCGTCCCCGCAGGCGTTGGACGTATGGACCCGGGCCGGTCTCCGGACTCGTGGCTTTGCGGATTCGACGCCTTCCCGGCTTGCGGTAGGAGCGCCTCTTAGGGCGCGACCGTATTGCCAGTGACTTCTTGTCGAAGCGCGTTTGCCACTCACCGTTGCGGGGGCAGTGCCGGACTCGAACCGGCTTCCCGTACACCCGGGGCGTGTGCATTGTAGGATGCGCGGCCATGAAAAACACGCATCTCGACGCTGCGTTGCAGGCTGCGGCCGCCGCCGGACGCATCATCCGCAAGGCGTTCCGCGGCAAGTTCAAGGTGCGCTACAAGGCCGACTCCAGCCCGGTCACCGAGGTGGACGAGGCGGCCGAGGTCGCGATCCGCCGCCTGCTCAAGAAGAAGTTCCACGGCCACGGTTTCTACGGCGAGGAGACCGGCTCCGACCACACCGACGCCGAGTACGTCTGGCTGGTGGACCCGATCGACGGCACCAAGTCGTTCGTTCGCGGCTATCCGATGTTCTCGGTGCAGATCGCGCTGATGCGCCGCGGCGAATTCGTGCTGGGCGTGTCACACGCGCCGTGCTGGGGGCCCAAGGGCGAGACGCTGCACGCGGTGAAGGGCGGCGGGGCGTGGCGCGGCCCCTCGCGGCTGCGGGTGTCCGACATCTCGCGGCTCGACCAGGCCACGCTGTCCACCGGTAACCTGGCGACGCTGGCCGATTCGCCGGGCTGGTCGCGCCTCGGCGAGTTGATCCCCAAGCTGCACCGCATCCGCGGCTACGGCGATTTCCTGCACTACCACTACCTGGCGTCCGGCAAGCTCGAAGCGGTGATCGAGTCGGACGTGAACATCCTCGACATCGCCGCGCTGACCGTGATCGTGCGCGAGGCTGGCGGCGCCTTCACCGACCTGTCCGGCGCGCCGGTGGGGATGGACACGCGCAGCGTGCTGGCCACCAACGGCGGCCTGCACGAGACGCTGCGCAAGGCGCTGATGCACCGCTCCGCTATAGGCTGAGCGGCGGCTCCAGCAGGGAGATGATCGGCCAGCCTTGGCGGCCGGCCTCGGCGCGCAGTTCGTCATCGGGATCCACCGCGATCGGCCGCTGCACGTGGCGCAGCAGCGGCAGGTCGTTGTGCGAGTCGCTATAGAACGTGACCCGGTCGAAGCGCTCGCCGCGTTCCCGCAGCCACTGCTCGAAGCGCCGCACCTTGCCTTCCCGGTAGCAGGGGATGCCGGCGATCGCGCCGGTGTAGCGGCCGTCGAGTTGCTCCGGCTCGGTGGCGAGCAGCTCGTCCACGCCCAGCAGCCGGGCGATCGGCTCGGTGATGAACCGGTTCGTCGCGGTGATGATCAGCAGCTCGTCGCCCTGGATGCGGTGGCGCTCGAGCAGCGCCGGCGCCGCCGGCGCGACGATCGGGTCGATCACGCGCTCGACGAAGAGCGCACGCAGCGGCAGCAGCTTTTCCGCGCCGAGGCGCACGAGCGGCTCGAGCGCGAAGCGCATGTAGGCGGCGATGTCGAGCGTGCCGGCCTTGTAGTCGGCGTAGAACTTGTCGTTCTGCCGCTTGTGGGAGTCGCGCTCGACCAGGCCCTGCTCGATCATGAACTCGCCCCACAGGTGGTCGCTGTCGCCGGCAAGCAGCGTGTGGTCGAGATCGAAGATGGCGAGTTGCATGGCGTCGGCGGGGCGTGGGGCGCGCCAATATACAATTGCCGCATGGTCGATGCGGAAGGCTTCCGTCCCAATGTGGGCATCGTGCTCGCCGACGCCGCCGGCCGCCTGGCCTGGGCCAAGCGCATCGGCATGGACGCCTGGCAGTTCCCGCAGGGCGGGCTCGCCCCCGGCGAGGGTCCCGAGCAGGCGCTGTACCGCGAGCTGCGCGAGGAGCTGGGCCTCGCGCCAACCGACGTCGAGCTGCTCGGCGCGACGCGCGAATGGCTGCGCTACACGCTGCCGCAGCGCTTCGTGCGCAAGGGCCGCGTGCCGCTGTGCATCGGCCAAAAGCAGAAATGGTTTGCCTTGCGGCTGCGCGCGCCCGACAGCGCGGTGCGCTTCGACCTCGGCGATCCGCCCGAATTCGATCGTTGGCGCTGGGTGGACTACTGGCACCCGCTCAAGGAAGTGGTCGCTTTCAAGCGCGCCGTCTACGAGGCAGCGCTGCACGAGCTCGAGCCGCTGGTGAAAGGCGCCGGCGTGGCCGCACTGCAGTCCGGATGCGCGGCCTAGGTCCGGTTCGCGCGCTCGCCGTGGTGGCAGGCGGCTTCATCGCCGTGCTGGCCGTGCTGGCCGCGTCGGGCTGTGCTTCGCTGTCCGGGAAGGAGTGCCGGACCGGCGACTGGGAGGCCATCGGACGCGCCGACGGCGAGCGCGGCGCGAGCGGCAACGAGATCGAAGACCACCAGAAGGCGTGTGCGCGGCACGAGGTCCCGGTCAGCGAGGACGCGTGGCGCGCGGGCTACGCCAAGGGTCTCGAGACGTTCTGCACGCCCAAGGGCGGCTATCTCGCGGCGCGCGAAGGCCGCAAGCACAACGACGCCTGCTTCGGCTTCGACAGCGAGGCCAGGTTCCTGGAGTCGTTCGGCCACGGCCAGGACGTCCACAAGCTGGTGAGCGAAATCCGCCAGCTGAGCCAGCTCAAGCGCGACCTGGAGATGGCCCTGCTTTCGGGCGAGTACAGCGACTACGAGTTCAGCCAGCTGCGCATGCGCGCCGCCGTGGTCGAAAGCGAGATCGGTCGCCGGCGCTGGGAGCTCAACGAGCTCGACCAGCGGCATTCCGCCGAGTACGGCGTGCCGCCGCTGGC
>JANNKD010000217.1:0-6809 GCA_031396115.1 Gammaproteobacteria bacterium | reverse complement strand
CGCGAACAGCTGCGGCTGGTCGCGCGCGCACTGGCCTCGACGCCGGCGCCGGAGCTGCCGCTCGATTTTCGCGACGGCGTGCTGCGCCGCGCGCAATTGCCGCAGCGCAGCAATCGAACGCGGCGTTACTGGCGCGGCGGTCTTGCGCTGGCGGCCAGCGTGCTCGTCGCCGTGGTCGTGCTGGGCGTGGTGCAGCTGCAGCCGGTGCCCCCAGGACAACTCACGGGCGCAATGGCGCCCTCCGAGCCGACGGTGGTCGCCACACGCGGGCCGCAGGGCCTTGAACTGACTTTCTATGTGCCGGCCGGCCCGGCCGACATCGTCATCGACGTCGTTGGCGTCGCGGGTGGCGATGGCGCTCTCGCCGCTACCACGCTCAACGGCACCCGGCCGCAGATCGATGGCCGGCGTATAGTGCTCCCCGGCGTCAGGGCGGGGCAGGTCACGGTGATCCTGACGGGGGATGTCGGGGGATTCACGGCGCTACTGGTGCGGGGCAACACTGTGACGCCGGTCACGCTCCGGTCGCCCTGACCGCACCAACTTTTCATCCATCCGGCGGTAAGTCGAGTGGACACTTTCATTTTCCGGGGGCTCAAGAGGACATCATGGCTAACGAACAGATGAAGCAGCGTTGGGTTGTCGGCACGCTGGCCGTTGTCGCCATCGGCGGCGCGGTCGCGTACTTCGGCTTCGACATTCCCGGCGGCAGCGACGTCAGCGGCGCCATCGCGCCAGCTGATCGTTATCGCGGCACGCAGCTGTCCGAGGCCGATGTCCAGCTCGGCGACCAGCAGATTGCCAAGTTGATGCAGACCGACGCCTTTGATCGCCTGATCAAGGACGCCGAGTTCCGCGCGATGGCGAGCGACGCGAACTTCCTCGCGCTGGCGAAGCAGCCGGCGTTCCGCGTGATGGCGAAACATCCGGCGGCCTTCGACGCGATGTCGAACAACGCGCAGTCGTTCGCGGCCCTGGCGAAGTACCCGCAGGCATTCGCGGCGCTGGCCAAGGACCCAAAGGCCTTCGACGCGCTGCTGAAGGACGCCAAGGCCTTTGACGCGTTCGCCAACAACGCCGAGTCGTTCGCGGCGATGGCGGCGGCGCCCAAGGCGTTCGATGCCTTCGCCAAGAACGTCGCGGCGATGGACGCACTGGCCAAGCACCCGGCCGCGTTCGAAGCGCTGGCCAAGCACCCGGCCGCGTTCGATGCCCTGGCGAAGAATGCCAAGGCGTTCCAGGCACTGGCGCAGGATGCCAATGCCATGGCAGCGATGGCCAAGGATGCCAAGGCGTACGCGGCGTCCATGAGCGATGCCAACGCGTCCGCCGCGGCCTCGCAGAACGCCGAGGCTTTCGCGGCGCTGGCCAGCGATGCACAGGCGTTCGATGCCTTCGCCAAGAACGCCCAGTCGTTCGCGGCGCTGGCGAGCAACGCCCAGTCGATGGCAGCGCTGTCGATGGACGCGCAGTCGTTCGCGGCGCTGGCCAAGGATCCCAAGGCTTTCGACGCGCTCTCGAACAACGCCGAAGCGTTCGCCGCGAACTCGACCGACGCCCAGTCCTTCGCCGCCCTGGCTTCGGCCGCGCAGTCCTTCGCCGCGCTGTCGCAGGACGCCAGCGCGATGGCTGCGCTGTCGCAGGACGCGCAGGCGATGGACGCGATGTCGCAGAACGCGGCGGCGTTCGATGCGTTTGCGCACGATGCCGAGGCCTTCGACGCGCTGTCGCAGAACGCGGCAGCCTTCGACGCGATGGCCAAGTATCCGCAGGCGTTCGATGCGTTCGCCAAGCAGCCGGCGTTCGCCGCGCTGTCGCAGGACGCCGCGTTCGCCGCGATGCTGAGCAGCTCCGCGTTCGCGCAGGCCGCGCAGGCGCAGGAAGCCGACTGAACGGGTAGTTATTCCGGCGAAGGCCGCCCCTGACCGGGCGGCCTTCTTCTTTATGCCCGCGCGCGGCCGAATCCTGTGAAGGTCTCGCGAAGTTCGTGACGCGCGCGGGACATATCCGCGGTCGCGCCGAGCGAAGCGGAGGCGCGAGCCGGGGATTGGGCTATCCTGCGCCCGGGGGATCACCAAAAAGGGGCGGGGCATGCGAAGCACCGGAGTGCGCGCGTTCGCGGCCGCGGTGCTGTTGGCCGGCGCGACCGGCGCGGCGGTGGCCGACGACCTGCATCTGAGCGTCCTCGAAACGGACGACCTGCGGCTGATCTATTTCGATCCGGCGCAAACCTACCTGGTGCCGCACGTGGTGCGGTCGTTCCACAACTCCCTCGAGTGGCAGCGCCGCGTGTTCGGCTGGGTGCCGTACGAGAAGACCACACTGCTACTGAAGGACTTCACCGACTCGGGCAACGCCGGCGCGCGCAGCGCGCCGAACAACGCCATCAGCGTGGACATCGCGCCGCTGTCCCGCACCTTCGAGACCTTTACCTCGAGCGAGCGCGTCTACATGCTGATGAACCACGAGCTGGTGCACGTGGTCACGATGGACCAGTTCGCCCGGCAGGACGCGCGCTGGCGCGGGCTGTTCGCCGGCAAGCTCAACCCGGAGTCCGCGCACCCGGAGACGCTGCTGTACTCGTACCTGACCGCGCCGCGCGTGACCGTGCCGCGGTGGTACCTCGAGGGCAGCGCCGTGTTCATGGAGACCTGGATGGCCGGCGGCATCGGCCGCGCCCAGGGCGCCTACGACGAGATGGTGTTCCGCGCCATGGTCCGCGACGGCGCGCACTTCCACGATCCGCTGGGCCTGGTCTCGGTCGGCGTGAAGCAGGACTTCCAGGTCGGCGTCAACGCGTACCTGTACGGCACGCGCTTCATCTCGTGGCTGGCGCTGGCGCACTCGCCGGAAAAGGTGCTCGAGTGGCTCAAGCGCGTGGACGGCACCGGCCGCTACTACGCCGACCACTTCCGGCAGGTGTTCGGCAAGCCGCTCGACGACGCCTGGCAGGACTGGATCGCCTGGGAGAAGACCTTCCAGGCGGCGAACCTCGAAGCCGTCAAGCAATACCCGATCACGCCGGTCACGCCCATCACGCAGGCGCCGCTGGGCTCGATCTCGCGCGCCTTCGTCGACGAAAAGGCCGGCGTGCTGTACAGCGCGGTGCGGCGCCCCGGCGTGCTCGCGCACCTGGGCGCCATCTCGCTCGCGGACGGCAGCATCCGCCACCTCACCGACATCAAGGGGCCGGCGCTGTACAAGGTCACGTCATTGGTGCACGTGCCGCAGAGCAACCTGCTCG
Organism: Gammaproteobacteria bacterium; assembly: GCA_031396115.1. Lineage (GTDB taxonomy): Bacteria > Pseudomonadota > Gammaproteobacteria > Nevskiales > Nevskiaceae > JACPFV01. Next base: position 3,565 of record JANNKD010000217.1, on the reverse strand, counting down.
TGTACACGACCGACAACAACCTCATTCGCGACCTGGTGGCGTACGACCTCGCCACCGGCGACGAGCGACTGCTGCAGCGCGACGCGCGCATCGGCGACCTCGCGCTGTCCGCGCCGGACCACAGCCTCTACGGCATCCGCCACCAGAATGGCCTCGCCACGCTGGTGCGGCTGCCGCCGCCGTACGAGAGCTGGACGCAGGTCCACACGTTCCCCTACGGCACCGACGTCTACGACATCGACGTGTCGCCCGACGGCACGCTGCTGTCGGCGTCCATCGGCGGCATCGACGGGCGGCAGGGACTTGCGGTGTTCGAGCTGGCGAGGCTCGCGGCCGGGCAGGCGGTGCCGGTGGCCAAGGCCGACTTCGGCACCGCGGTGCCGGAAGCCTTCGTGTTCTCGCCGGACGGCCGCTTCCTGTTCGGCAACAGTTACTACACCGGCGTGTCGAACATCTTCCGCTTCGAGGTGAAGACCCAGGCGCTCGAAATGGTCACCAACACCGACACCGGCATGTTCCGGCCGGTGCCCAGGGCCAACGGCGACGTGATCGCGTTCGCCTACAGCGGCGCCGGCTTCCAGCCGGTGGTGGTGACGCAGCCCAAGCCGCTGCAGGACGCCAGCGCGGTCAAGTTCCTCGGCGCCGAGGTCGCCGCGAAATACCCGGTCATCCGCACCTGGGAGGCCGGCTCGCCGGCGCGCGTGGACTTCGAGAAGCTGGTAACGCGACGCGACAAGTACATCCCCCTGCGCGAACTCGAGTTCGCCGCGGCCTATCCGATCGTCGAGGGCTACAAGAACTCGGTCGGCGGCGGCGCGCTGCTGCGCTGGGCCGACCCGATGGGCTTCGACAGCATCACGCTGACGGTTTCGCACAGCCCGGACGAAGACCTGCCGGACGAGGAGCGCAACCACGCCGAGCTGACCTACAAGCACCTCGGCTGGGAGCTGCGCGCGAGCCACAACGACGCCGACTTCTACGACCTGTTCGGGCCGACCAAGCGCAGCCGCCGCGCCGACGTCTTCGGGCTGGGCTGGGAGCGCGCCCTGATCTACGACAAGCCGCGCGAGCTGCACCTCGCCATCGACGTCGACCACTTCTCCAACCTCGAGCGCCTGCCGGACGCGCAGAACGTCGCCGTGACGTTCGACCAGCTGACCAAGGCCAGGGCGGGGCTGGATTTCTCCTACGTGCTGAATTCGCTCGGCTCGGTCGACGACGAGAAAGGCGTGCGCTGGGAAGCGGTGGTGGAAGCCAACCACGTGAACGGCGAAACCATCCCGCGCTATCGCGCCGGGCTCGACTTCGGCCTGCCGGTCGGGCCCGCGCACTCCACCGTCTGGCTGCTCAACGCCGCCGGCATCGCCGATGGCGACCGCGCCGATCCGTTCGCGAACTTCTTCTTCGGCGGCTTCGGCAACAACTACGTGGACGACGGCGAGATCAAGCGTTACCGCAAGCACTACGCCATGCCGGGCTTCGAGCTCAACGCGCTTGGCGGGCGCACCTTCGGCAAGTCCACGCTCGAGTGGAACCTGCCGCCGCTGGTGTTCGACCGCGTCGGCACGCCGGGCTTCTACCTGGCCTGGGCGCGCCCGGCGATCTTCGCCACCGCGCTGGCGACCAACTTCGACGACTCGCCGAGCCGCGTGGATGCGCGCAGCGCCGGCGCGCAGCTCGACTTCCACTTCCAGGTGCTGCACCGGCTCGACATGACCCTGTCGGCCGGCTACGCGGCGGGCTGGCTCGAGGGCGAGCGCGTCGACGACGAGGTCATGGTTTCGCTGAAGATCCTGTGAGCGCCGAACTCGTGCTGCGCGCCTCGGTCGGGCTGCTGCCGGTACTGTGTTTCCTGGCGGCGATGCGCTACTTCGACTCCTACAAGCTGGTGCACCTGCGGCCGACGCTGCTCATGATCGGCGCCGGTGCGCTCGGCGCGGTGGCCAGCTACTGGGTGGGCGCCGCGGTGATCGGCGGCACCGGCGTCGAGTTCAAGATGTACTCGCGCTACATCGCGCCGCCGGTCGAAGAGCTGCTCAAGGGCGCTGTCATCGTCTGGCTGATCGCCCGGCACCGCGTCGCCTTCCTGGTGGACGCGGCGATCTGCGGTTTCGCGGTCGGCGCCGGGTTCGCCATGCTGGAGAACCTGTTCTACCTGCGCATGCTGCCGGACGCGCCGATCGGGGTCTGGATCGTGCGTGGCTTCGGCACCGCGATCATGCACGGCGGCACCACGGCGATGTTCGGCGTGCTCGGCCTGATGCTGTCCGAGCGCGCGGGTCGGCCGGGCCCGGCGGCGTTCCTGCCGGGCCTGCTGCTCGCCGCCGTCATCCACTCGGCCTACAACCATTTCTTCTTCTCGCCGGTGCTCGCCGCCGTCGGCATCCTGCTGGTGCTGCCGCCGCTGGCGCTGGCCGTGTTCGCGCGCAGCGAGGCGACGCTCGAGCAGTGGCTCGAGTCGGGTTTCGACGCCGACACGCAGCTGCTGGCGCTGATCAACTCGGGCCGCTTCGGCGATTCGCGCGTCGGCCGCTACCTCGGCTCGCTGCGCGAGCGCTTCGACGGCCCGGTGGTCGCCGACCTGCTGTGCTACCTGCGCACGCGCACTGAGCTGGCATTGCGCGCCAAGGGCATGCTGATGCTGCGCGAGAGCGGCTTCGAGCCTGCGCTGGACGCGAACATGCGCGCGAGCTTCGACGAGCTCGAGTACCTGGAGAAGAGCATCGGCCCCACTGGCCTGCTGGCGATCAAGCCGTTCCTGCACATGTCCCGCAAGGACCTCTGGCAGCTTTACCAGATCGGCCGGTAGCCGACGTCATTCCCGCGCAAGCGGGAATCCAGGGCGCCGTGCAACGGCCTGGATGCCCGCTTCCGCGGGCATGACAGGTGTTGGTTCGGTCGCGTGGCGGTAGGATGGTCTCCAGGGGGTGCGCATGAACGACGCCTCGGGGGTCGCGGCGGTTGCGCAGGAACCGGTCAGCACGGCGGCCGTGTTGCGCCGGCTGGCCGAGATCCCGATCCTGCGCGCGCTGCCACCCGAGGAAGTGCAGGAGCTGGTCAGCTGCGTCGAGCATCTCGAGGTGCCCACCGGCGTGCGGCTGATCACCAAGGGCGACGTCGGCGATGCGCTGTACCTGATCGAGCAGGGCGAGGCGCGCATCGAGCGCGACACCGGCACGATCCACGTCGGCGCCGGCGCCGTCGTCGGCGAGACCGCGTTGCTCACCGGCGAGCGGCGCAACGCCACCGTCACCGCCGAGACGCCGCTGACGGTGTGGCGCGTGGGGCGCGACAACTTCGTCGGCCTGGTCGAGAAATCCCCGAACCTGCGGCGGGCGCTGCAGGAACTGGTCGAGTCGCGCAAGAGCGGCACCGAGCCCGAGTCGCCGAGCAAGGAATACTGGCTCGCCACCGCCAAGCGCGCGGTCGAGGCCCGCAACCGCAACCTCACGCTATGGGAAATCCTGATGGCGGCCGGCCTGATCTCCTGGGTCGCGCTGTTCGTCAACGAGCGCGCCGGGCTGGTACATCCCGGGGAGCACCATGCGCTGTTCGCGGCGGTGCA
>JANNKD010000203.1:0-4443 GCA_031396115.1 Gammaproteobacteria bacterium | reverse complement strand
GCTGGCGCCGGCCTTCGGCGACAAGCCGGCCGACCTGACCGAGGAGAACCTGCAGTCGCGCTGCCGCGGCGTGATGCTGATGGCGCTGTCGAACAAGCACGGCTACCTGGTGCTGAGCACCGGCAACAAGAGCGAGATGGCGGTCGGTTACGCCACGCTGTACGGCGACATGGTCGGCGGCTTCGCGCCGCTGAAGGACGTGTACAAGACCCTGGTCTACCGGCTGGCGCGCTGGCGCAACGCGCTCGGCGAGCGGCCGCCGCCGGCGAGCGAGAGCGGGCTGAACTGGGCCGCTCGCGCGAAGAAGGTCATCCCGGACCGCGTGCTGACGCGCGCGCCGTCGGCCGAGCTGCGGCCGAACCAGACCGACCAGGATTCACTGCCGCCGTACGACGTGCTCGACCGCATCCTGCAGGCCTACGTCGAGGAGCAGCGCTCCATCCCGGAGATCGTGCGCATGGGCTTCACCGACGAGCTGGTGCGACGGGTGGCGTCCCTGGTGCGCAAGTCGGAGTTCAAGCGGCGGCAGTCGCCGCCGGGACCGAAGATCACCGAGCGCGCCTTCGGGCGCGACCGGCGCTACCCGCTGACCGCCGTCTACGGCGACGTCTGAAGCGGCGTGGTCTGCGGCGCGGCGCCGCTGAGCGGCTCGGGGATCGGGTCGGGCGGCGGGCCGAACACGCCACCCGGGCGCTCCACCGCCGGCGCCACTTCCGGCACCGCGACGGCCGGATTGGCCTCGCGCAGCTTCCTCACCTCGTCGGCCTGCACCGTCAGCCCGGCGTCCCGGTAGCTGCCTTCAAGCAGGGCCAGCGCCTCGGCCGTCGCCGGCGCGCCCGGGTAGTCGCCGACGATCTTCTCGGCGCGCCGCGCGGCGGCGACGTAGGCGCCGCGGCGCACGTAGTACCTGACGATGGAGAGTTCGTGAGCGGCGATGCGGTTGCGCAGGTGCACCATGCGCAGGCGCGCGTCCCCGGCGTACGGGCTCTTCGGATAGCGCTGGGTCAGCAGCGAGAAGTCGTCGAAGGCGCGTCGCGAGTAGCCCACGTCCTGCTCGGACGAATCGACCAGCCCCTCGAACACCGACTCGCCGCGCTGCATGTTGATCAGGCCCCGCAGGTAATGGACGTAGTCCACGGCCGGGTGGCGCGGGTGCTCCTTGAGGAAGCGGTCGGCCGTGCTGATGGCGCCGTCGGCGTCGAAGGCGCGGTACTTGGCGTAGACGCTCTCGAGCTGGGCCTGGGTGGCGTAGTCCGAGAAGGGGTAGTGCAGCAGGATGGTGTTGTAACGCACGATCGCGCCCTGGAAGTCGGCGCTGTCGAGGGTGCGGCGGGCCAGCCTATACAATCCGTCGGCTTCGAGGCGCAGTTCGCGCTCGCTCTTGGCGCCGCGAAACGGATTGGACTGCGGCAGGTCGTCGTCGGAGCCGCAGGCAGCCAGCGCCAGTGCCAGCGCGACCAGCGTCGCGCGCCGGAGAATGAGGTTCATGGGGAAGGATCGGATCGAAGCGTGAAACGGCCCAAAATTATACCCGAGGATTACGCGGTCGAAGCTGCGACGGTGCCGCCCGAGATGCACGGGCTGCGGCTGGACGCCGGCGCCGCCCGGCTGTTCGACCGCCACTCCCGGTCCAAGTTGCAGCACTGGATCGCCACCGGCCAAGTGCGCGTCAACAGCCGCATTACCGCCACCGCGCGCCACAAGCTGCGCGCCGGCGACGAGCTGCGCCTGCGCGCTCCGGTGCCCAGGGTGGCGACGGTCGCCCCGCAGAAGATCCGGCTCGACATCGTCTACGAGGACGCCGACCTGGTGGTGCTGAACAAGCCGGCGGGCCTGACCGTGCACCCCGGCGCAGGCCGGCCGGACGGCACGCTGCAGAACGCCCTGCTGCACCGCTACCCGCAGACCGGCCGGCTCGACCGCGGCGGGCTGGTCCACCGGCTCGACAAGGACACCTCGGGGCTGATGGTCGTGGCGCTGAGCGAGCGCGCCCGGATGCGCCTGGTCGGGGCCATGGCGGAGCGGCGCATCCGCCGCGAGTACGACGCGCTGGTCGCCGGCATCGTGCCCTCGGGCGGCACGGTGCGCGCCGCCATCGGCCGTCATCCGCGCGACCGAGTCAAGATGACGGTGCTGGCCAAGGGCCGGCCCGCCGTCACCCATTACCGCGTGCTGGAGCGCTTCGCGCATTACACGCACTTGCGCGTGAAGCTCGAGACCGGCCGCACGCACCAGATCCGCGTGCACATGAGCTACAAGCGCCATCCGGTGCTCGGCGACCCGGTCTACGGCGGCCGCGCGCAGCGCGGCTCCGGCCTGCCGGAGGCGCTGCGCCAGAAGATCGCCAACTTCCCGCGCCAGGCGTTGCACGCGCGCGAGCTGGAGCTGGTCCATCCCGTCACCGGCGCCCACCTGACGTTCACGCGCGAGCCGCCCGCGGATTTCCGCGACCTGCTCGAGGCGCTGCGCGCGCACAGCCGCGTCACCGGCTGAGCGGACCGATGGACCTCATCGTCCCCGACTGGCCGGCTCCGGCCAACGTCCGTGCGGCGATGACCACGCGCGCGCTCGACGTGGCGCGACCCGAGGACCGCCGCCGCCTGCGCGACCTGCTGCAATTGCCCGCCGAGCCGGTCTGGCTGCGCCAGGTGCACGGCACCGGCGTCGCGCGCCTGCCGTCGCCGCTGGAGCGACCGGAAGCCGACGCGAGCTTCACGACCGCACCTCGCGTGGTCTGCGTGGCCATGGCGGCCGATTGCCTGCCGGTGCTGTTCTGCGACGACGCCGGCAGCGTCGTCGCCGTCGCGCACGCTGGCTGGCGCGGGCTTGCCGCCGGCGTGCTCGAGGCCAGCGTGCGGGCCCTGCCGGCGGCGCCGCAGTCGCTGATGGCCTGGTTGGGGGTCGCCATCGGCCCGGCATCGTTCGAGGTCGGCGCCGAAGTGCGCGAGGCGTTCCTGGCGCGCGATGGCGGTGCGGCGGACTGCTTCAAGCCGCGGCCGGCGCCCGGAAAATTCCTCGCCGACCTGTACGCGCTGGCGCGGCGGCGCCTGGCCGCGGCTGGCGTTGCGCGCGTCCACGGCGGCGGCCTCGACACGCTGCGCGATGCGGCCCGGTTCTTCTCTTATCGCCGCGACGGCAGCACCGGCCGCATGGCTGCGCTGGTCTGGCGAAGCGAATGATTTGGAAGGGCATTTTGGTTGCGCCCCGGCGGGGGGTCGGCTAATAATGCTTTGCATACAAGGGTGTGCGGGCGGCTTTCGCTGGTCGGCAAGAGCACGCTGTTCGCGCGGCAGAAGTTTGCCCCGCCGACGTGCGATCGGGACAACATCCAGGTCTGTTTCGGGTACCAGTTCTGATCAACGGCGCAGGGGTGCGCACATGACCAAGCCTCACCAGACTTCTTTCGCGGCGGCCGGCATCGCAATGCTGGCCGTTGTTTTTTCCGCGCCGCTCGCCGCCAAGGTGGACGCCGCCAAGGCCGAGACGCTGAAGTCCACGCTGACGCCGACCGGCGCGGACAAGGCCGCCAATGCCGACGGCAGCATCCCGGCCTGGGACGGCGGCCTGTCCACGCCGCCGGCAGGCTTCGGCGGCGCCGGCAAGCGCTACGTCGATCCATTCCCGGGCGACAAGCCGAAGTTCACCATCAGCAAAGACAACTTGGCCCAGTACAAAGACCAGCTCACCTCAGGCCAGCAAGCCCTATTCGCCAAGTTTCCCAGTTACAAGATGCACGTCTACGAGTCGCGGCGGACCTTCGCCAATCCGCAGTTCATCTACGACGCCAGCTTCAGGAACGCGACGGCCAGCGCGCTGACCAACAACGGCGAGACGCTCAACGGCGCCATCACCGGCGTGCCGTTCCCGATCCCGGGTGCGGCCCAGGAAGTGATGTGGAACCACAAGCTGCGCTACCAGGACCTGTCCAAGCGCCGCTGGAACAACCAGTTCGCGGTCACCACCGCCGGTGATTTCAACCTGGTCAAGATCCAGGAGGACGCCAAGTTCCCGTACAACGGGCCGAAGGCGACGCTCGAGGGCATCAACAACGTCGGCATCTACTTCCTGCAGATGACCACCGCCCCGGCGCGGCTGGCGGGCACCATCCTGCTGGTCCACGAGACCATGGACCAGGTCAAGGAAGCGCGCCGCGCCTGGCAGTACAACCCCGGCCAGAAGCGCCTGCGGCGCGCGCCGAACGTCGGCTACGACAATCCGGGCACCGCGGCCGACGGCCTGCGCACCAACGACCAGCTCGACGTATTCAACGGCGCCACCGATCGCTACGACTGGAAACTGGCCGGCAAGAAGGAGTTCTACGTCGCCGCCAACAGCTACCTGCTGCACAGCGACAAGCACAAGTACAAGGACATCGTGAGGAAGGGCCACCTGAACCAGGACCTGGCGCGCTACGAGCTGCGCCGCGCCTGGGTGGTGGACGCG
>JANNKD010000169.1:0-10206 GCA_031396115.1 Gammaproteobacteria bacterium | reverse complement strand
GCCTTCGACCAGCCAGCGCCGTGCCGACATCACGCGGATCGCCGCCGGGCGGCCTGCGGCGTGGCGCGATGGCGCGCCAGGTACAGCGGCGTCCAGGCCTGCGGCGTGCGGTGCACGAAGCGATAGCGCGCGACGTGATAGCTCGGATCGAAGCCGTAGAAGTTCAGGCGCATGCGGTCCAGCTCCTCGGTCCGGTAGCGGGCGAGGGGCTTGGCGGCTTCGTCACGCGCGCGCTGTTCGAGTTTCGCGGCGCGCCGGATCGCGAACTCCGCCGGATCGGCCAGCGCCAGCGCAGCGCTGCGGACGTAGGAGATGAATTCGGTCCGCGACGGTCCCGCCACGCCGTCGATCAGTCCCAGCTCCAGCGCGCGGTCGGTGTCCAGGGGCAGGCGCTCGGCCCGCACTGCCGGCGCCCGCGTGCCCACGCGACGCGGCAGCAGGTAGGTCCAGTATTCCGAGCCGTAGAGGTTGCCCATGTTGCGGTAGTGCGGATTCAGGACCACGCCGCGGCGTGCCAGCACCGCGTCGGCGGCCAGTGCCAGGAACACGCCGCCCGCGCCCGCGTTGCCCTGCAGCGCCGCGAGCGTGAGGTGGCGATCGTTCAGCAGGATCTCGAGGGCCAGGTCGTCCATCGCCTGGATGTTGCGCATGGACTCATCGGCGGGGCTGGCCGCGGCCTCGATGCAGTTCAGGTGCAGCCCGTTGCTCCAGAAGTCGTGGCCGCCCATCAGCACGATGACGCGCGTGGCACGGCGGCTCGCCGCGGCGTAGGCCTCGCGCAGGCGCTCGCACTGCCGCGTGTTCATCGCACCGTTGCAGAATTCGAAGTGCAGGAAGCCGACCGCGCCGTCTTCTTCGTAGCGGATGTCGGGATAGCCCTCGGCGGCGGCCGGCGTGCCGGCCGCCGGTTCGCTGCGCGCCAGCGCCGCGGCCGCGTCGCCCAGCGCCAGCGCGGCAGGAAGCTTGAAGGTCGCCTGGTCTTTGATCACCGCCCGCAACTGGCCGATCCACACGGCGCCATCCCGGGTCGCCCGGCAGATCGCATCGAAGCGCCGCGCGATCAACTCGCCCGGCCGCCCCGCGAGGCGTGGCTCCGGCCAGGCGTCGAACAAGCGGAAGCGCCGGCCCAGGATCTCGTCCTCGGCGCCGGGATGGCCGTCGCCCGAGCGGATCTTGCGCAGCACGGTGGCGGTGGCGTCCTGCGCCCAATCGATGCGCCGGTCGGCCTGGCGCATCAGCGGCTGCCAGCCGGACGAGCCGGGCTGGCAGCCTGGGGTCACGGGTCCGAGACCCCGCTTGACGCGGTCGAGCGCCTCGATGACTGCGGCGACGGCGCCTTCGGTCACCTCATTGCGGTACAGGCTGCTCTTGCGCGCATCTCGCATCGGAAATTCGGCGGACGCCCAGACCGGCCCGGCGTCGAGTTCGGCCGTGGCCTGCAGCACGGTCACGCCCCAGCGCTCCTCGCCGCGCAGGATGGCCCAGTCCAGCGCCGAGGGGCCACGATCGCCAGGCGGGCCGGGGTGCACGATGAAGCACGGCGTGGCGCGCCACACCGGCTCGGCGATCGCGCGACGCAGGTACGGCGCCAGGATCACGTCGGGCCTGAACAGCTCGACGGCCCCGGCCGTGGTGACGTCGTTGATGTCGAACTCGACGGACATCTCGTGGCCGCGCGCGGCCAGCTCCAGGTACAGGCGCTGGCTGAGACTGTTGAACGAGTGGGTCAGCAGCAGGACACGCATGCGCCGCTCAGGCCGCCGCCGAGTCGGACGCCGCGGCGGCTTCGGGCTTGCGCCAGCGGTACTTGTAATACGCAGCGCAGGCGCCCTCGGACGAGACCATGCACGAGCCGATTGGATTGCGCGGCGTGCAGACCGTGCCGAAGATCGCGCAGTCGGTCGGCTGCTTGACCCCGCGGATGATGGCGGGGCATTGGCAGGCCTTGTTCTCGTTCACCGGCTTCTCGCGCAGCGCGAAGCGCCGCTCGGCGTCGAACGCGGCGTAGGCCTGCTTGATCCGCAGGCCGCTGTAGGGCACGTGCCCGAGTCCGCGCCACTCGAACTCCGGCCGCAACTCGAAGACGTCGGCCACCAGCGCCTGGGCCTTGACGTTGCCCTCGCGGCTGACGCCGCGGGTGAATTCGTTCTCGACCTCGGCACGGCCGTCGTTCAGCTGGCGGATCAGCATGAAGATCGACTGCAGCACGTCGAGCGGCTCGAAGCCGGCGATGACCACCGGCCGCTGGTATTCCTCGGCGAAGTACTCGTACGGGCGGCTGCCGATCACGGTGCTGACGTGCGAGGGCCCGATGAAGCCGTCGACGTGCACCTGGCCGAGCTCGCGCACTTCGGGCGAGTCCAGGATGCTCTGGATCGCCGAGGGCGTCAGCACGTGGTTGCAGTAGACGGTGAGATTCTTCAAGCCGAGGCGCTGGGCCTCGAGAATCAGGACGGCGGTGGCCGGCGTCGTGGTCTCGAAGCCGATGGCGAAGAACACGACTTCGCGCCCGGGGTTCTGCTGCGCGATGGCGAGGGCTTCGAGCGCCGAATACGCCATGCGCACGTCGGCGCCGCCGGCGCGGGCCTTGAGCAGGCTGCGCCGGCGCGAGGCCGGCACCCGCAGCATGTCGCCGTAACTCACCAGCGTGACGTCGGGGCGCTGGGCCAGTTCGATGGCAAGGTCCAGCCGCGGAATCGCGAGCACGCAGACCGGGCAGCCGGGCCCGTGCACCAGGTGGATGTTCGGCGGCAGCAGGTCCTGCACGCCGTAACGGAAGATCGCGTGGGTGTGCCCGCCGCAGAACTCCATCAGGTGGTAGTCCCGCGCCGGGTCGACCTCGGTCTGGATCAGTTGCGACAGCGCCGCGGCGGCGGCGCCGTCGCGGAATTCACGAATGAACCGCACGGGGCGGCCTCCGCGCCGGCGAGGCCCCCAGGGCCGCGGCGATCTCGGCGAACAACGCCAGCGACTTCTCGGCCTCGGCGACATCGAGGCGGTTGATGGCAAAGCCGGCGTGGACGATGACGTAATCGCCGGGCGCAACGCCGTCAATCAGCGACAGCGAGATCCGGTTGTGCACGCCTCCGACCTCGACCACGGCGTTGCCGTCGGCCAGCAACTCGACCACGCGCACCGGGACAGCGAGGCACACGGCGAGGGCCCGTCAGGCGCGCAACGGTGCCAGCGCGCGGGCGGGCGGGGCCGGCCGCAGCACGGAGTGGTGCCCGGCGACGACCTGGCGCAGCCAGTCGGTCCACGGACCGATCCAGACATGGCGTCGCATCGACACGGTCTGCACCAGCGTGCCGCGGCCCAGCGCCTGCACCGCGGCGCGCGCCCGGCCCACGTCGAAATCCTCGATCACGTCCAGCAGGTCCATCTTGCTGACCAGCACGAGGTCGGCGGCGCGGAACATCACGGGGTACTTGGCCGGCTTGTCGTCGCCTTCGGTGACGCTGAGCAGCACGACGTTGAAATGCTGGCCGAGGTCGAAGCTCGCCGGGCACACCAGGTTGCCGACGTTTTCGATGAACACCACGTCGAGGCCGGACAGCGGCAGCCGGTGCAGCGCGTCATGCACCAGGTGCGCGTCGAGATGACAGGCCGTGCCCGTGGTGATCTGGATCGCGGGGACGCCCTTGGCGCGGATGCGCTGGGCGTCGTTTTCGGTCTCGAGATCGCCTTCGATCACGGCGCAGCGCAACTCGTCCCGCATCGCGTCGATGGTGGCCTCGAGCAGCGCGGTCTTGCCGGCGCCGGGCGAGGACATCAGGTTGATGGCCAGCACGCCGTGGTGGTCGAAGTGCTCGCGGTTGTGGGCCGCCTGCCGGTCGTTGGCGGACAGCAGCCCCCGCAGGACGTCCACCGCCGGCCCGTCCTTGCCGTGCGCATCCTTCAGCAGGTGGGCGTTGCCGGAGGTGACGTTGCAGCCGCAGGTGTCGCACATGGCGGGCCTCGGTTCAGTGGGTCAGCAGGCTGCTGCCGGACGGAGCGGCCCGGAATTCCAGGCGTTGCAGCACCAGTTCGTCGCCGCTGACCAGCCGGGTACGCCAGCCGCCGCACTGCGTGCAGAGCAGGCGATTGGGCGCCACTTCGGACTCGGCCGCGCACGCCAGGCACCGCACGCGCACCGGCGTTGTCTCGATCTGCAGCTCGGCTCGTTCGGCGTCGCTGCCAATCCGCGCGACCTCGAAGGCGCGGGACAGAAGGCGCGGCTCGACGCCGGACAACGGGCCGAGGCGCAGCACGACGCGGCTGACGGGTCCGGCGGGGGTGCTGCGGGCGATCCGCCGGACTTCGTCCAGCAGCGCCTGGCATACGGCGAGCTCGTGCATGAAATCCGCGCTTCCCAGGCGGGCAGGGCCCCGAGTGTGCTGCCGCCGCCACGGTTGGACATTGACTCAAGTCAATGCGGGGGCGCGCCGGAAAGCACTCAATGGAGGGCAGGACACAGCCGGGGGCATCGCGTGAATGACCTTGCACCTCAGCCGGCGGCGATCCCCGCCACACCGACGGCCACCGCCGGACGCGTCGTGGTCCTGGGCATCGGCAACAGCTTGCTGACGGACGATGGTGTTGGAGTCCACGCCGTTCGCGGCCTTCGCAAGGCCGTGGCAGACGACAACATCGACTGGATCGACGCCGGCACGGTGAACTTCCCGCTGCTGAACTATCTCAACGGCGCCAAGGCGCTGCTCGTCATCGACGCGGCCGAGCTGCACGCGCCGCCCGGCACGGTGCGCGTCTTCTTCGGCAGCGAAATGGATGAGATCGTCGGCACGGGCCAGCACGGCAGCGTGCATGAGGCGGGCCTTGCAGACCTCATGACCATGGCGCGGTTCGACGGCTGCCTGCCGGCGCACCGCGCGCTGATTTCCGTGCAGCCGCAGCGGACCAGCTGGGGCGTGGATCTGTCGCCGCCGGTCGCCGGCGCGCTGCCCGGCATCTGTGAGCAAGCGCGGCGGCTGGCGCTGAGGTGGGCCGAATGACGCTGCGCCTGGCCGACATCGGCGTGCGGGTGGACCCCGGCTACGGCCTGGGCGGCGGCGTCACCGCAGTCCTGCATGAAATCGCAACGCGGCTGGAGCGCCTCGCCGACACCGGCGAGTTCGACATCATCGACCTGCGCAGCCTGCCGCTGAGCCCGGCTGACCGCGATCGCCTGCAGTCGGTGCTCGGTACCGGTGAAGTGGAAGCCACCGTGAAGATCGACGGCGAATCGAAGGTCCGCGAGACCGGCATCGCCGGCGTCTGGTGGATCGAGCATCGCGACGCCGACGGCGTGGTCATTGCCGACCTGCTGGAGATTGCGCGGGTTCCTGAAATCCTGAACGTGGCGCAGGACGAGCTGGGGCGCGGCGCGGCTGCGCTGCGCGCGCGTATCGCGAGAGGCGGCAACCAGGCAATCCAGGAGGCACCATGACCCGGAACACCATCGGCGAACACCTGCTGCAGAATGGCGTCAGCCGCCGCGCCTTCCTCAAGTACTGCACCGCCATGGCGTCGCTGATGGCGCTGCCGCCCACCATGGGCCGCGCCATGGCCGAGACGCTGCGCGCCGCGCGCCGGCCGTCGGTCATCTACCACTCGTTCCAGGAGTGCACCGGCTGCCTCGAGTCGTTCACGCGCTCGTTCTCGCCTTCGGTCGAGAGCCTGATGTTCAACGTGATTTCGCTCGACTACCAGGACACCCTGATGGCCGCCGCCGGGCACCGCGCCGAGGAGGCGCGCGCCCAAGCGATGAAGGACAACGACGGCGAGTATTTGCTGATCATCGATGGCTCGATTCCGACCGGCGACGGCGGCGTGTATGGCGCGGCGGGTGGCCAGAGCTACGTCAACATGCTGAAGGAGGCCGGCAAGGGCGCGGCGGCCGTGATCTGCGTGGGCACCTGCTCTTCGTTCGGCGGCATCCCGATGGCCCATCCGAATCCGACCGGCGCGCGGCCGGTGTCCGAGATCATCAGCGGCAAGCCGATCGTCAACATCTCCGGCTGCCCGCCGGTGCCCGAGGTCATCACCGGCACGCTGTTCCAGTACGTCTCGATGGGCAAGTTGCCCGAGCTGGACACGCTGGGCCGGCCCAAGGTGTTCTTCGGCAATTCCATTCACGACCGCTGCTACCGCCGGCCGTTCTACGACGCGGGCAAGTTCGCCAAGACCTTCGACGACGAGGGCGCACGCAACGGCTGGTGCCTGTACGAACTCGGCTGCAAGGGGCCGACCACCTACAACGCCTGCGCCACGGTCAAGTGGAACGGCGCCACCAGCTTCCCGATCGAGTCCGGCCATGGCTGCATCGGCTGCTCCGAGCCCAACTTCTGGGACAAGGGCAGCTTCTACGCGCCGCTGTCGTCCGCCGCTTTCGGTGCGTCCGGCAATGTCTCGCCGCGCGAGGCCGCCAAGCTGGTCGGCGCGGCCGCCGTGGTCGGCGGGGCCATTGGCCTGGGTGCCGCGGCGATCTCCCGCAAGCGGCAGGAGACGCTGGCTGGCGCCGCACCGGACAAGAAGGGGGGCTGAGCCATGGATCTGCTGAGCTTCGCCCGCGGCCCGGGCCTGTATTTCGCACTGGTGGTCTTCACGGTCGGCGTGACCTGGCGCATCGTGGGCATCGCACTGCTGCGCAGCGGCAAGCTGCTGTCCGAGCCGCGCACGTCGCTCGGCAGGGCGCTGTTCGGCGGGTTCGCGACGATGGGCTCGCGCAGCTGGCCGCATCCCGAGTTCGTCGGCCGCACCGGCGCCGGCGAGGCGCTGGGGTACAGCTACCACATCGGCATGTTCATCGTGATCCTGGCGTTCGCGCCGCACATCCAGGCCTGGGGCGCTTTCCTCGGGTTCACCTGGCCGGCGCTGCCGAGCAGCGTGATCACGATCATCTCGGTGCTGACCTTCACCCTGCTGCTGGCGGTCCTGTTCCGTCGCCTGACCCACCGCGTGCTGCGGCTGCTGTCGAACTTCGACGACTACTTCAGCTGGTTCATCACCGCGCTGGTCATCGTGACCGGGTTGTTGGCCACCGCGCATGTCGGCGGTCCGTACGAGACGCTGCTGGGCCTGCACATCCTCGCGTTCGACGTACTGCTGGTCTGGTTCCCGTGCGGCAAGCTGATGCACGCGTTCTACATCATGCCGTCCCGGGCGATCAACGGTTATCTGCTGGCACGCAAGGGAGCCCCATCATGAAGCACGCCGCTGCGCCCCGCCGCCAAGGCCGATCACCAGTCCGAGCTGCCGCCTGAAGCGCGGGCGGGGCGCGCGCTGAGCGCGTTCGCGCGCGAGTTCGGGTCGCTGACCGCATTGCGCATGGAGTCCTGCATCCACTGCGGCATGTGCGCCGACGCCTGTCATTTCTACATCGCCACCGAAGACCCGAAATACACGCCGATCTGGAAGGTCGAGCCGTTCAAGCAGGCCTACAAGCGCGAATCCGGCCCGTTCGCACCGATCTATCGCCTGCTCGGCCTGAAGAAGGAAGTCACCACCGCCGAGCTCGAGCAATGGCAGGAACTGCTGTTCGACAGCTGCAACCTGTGCGGCCGCTGCAGCCTGATCTGCCCGATGGGCATCGATGTTGCCGCCCTGATCGAGCAGGCGCGCCACGCCATGTTCGAGGCGGGCCTGGCGCCGACGGAGTTGCACGAGCAGGCGCAGCTCCAGGAGATCTCGGGGCAGCCCTGGGAATCGAAGGACCCCTACCGGCAGAAGCTCGCCGCTATCGGCCAGGCCCACAAGGTCGCGATTCCGATCGACCTGCCCCAGGCCGACGTGATGCTGCTGGTGTCCGGCGCCGAAGTGGACCGCTATCCCGAGCAGGTCGCGGCGCTGGCCAGGGTCGTGGCGCACCTGGGCGTGCGCGCGACCTTCCGCAGCGATGCGCTGTTCGCGGAGAACATGGCGTACTTCGTCGGCGCCACCGACTGGCAGCGCGACATCAGCGAGCGCGTGATCCGCGAGGCCAAGGCCTGCGGCGCCAAGACCGTCATCGTTCCCGAGTGCGGCCACGCCTACACGGCGCTGCGCTGGCAGGCGGCCGAGCTGCACGGCGCGAAGCTGCCGTTCAAGGTCCAGCACATCACCGAATTTCTCGCCGACGCGCTGAAAGCCGGCAAGCTCAAGCTGCGCAAGGCCGGCGGCGGCTCCGTGACCTTCCACGACCCGTGCCAGCTGGTGCGCAAGGGCGGGGTGCTCGACGCCCCGCGCGCGCTGATGGAGGAGCTGGGCCTGGATCTGCGCGAGCTGAAGAACAAGAAGGGCTTCAGTTTCTGCTGCGCCGGCGGCGGCGGGGTGCAGCAGATCCAGCGGGCCACCGCGCTGCGCCACCGTTCGGTTGCCGCCAAGCTGCACGAGATCGATGCGACCGGCGCCGAGAGCCTGGTCACGAGCTGCTCCGGCTGCCGCGCCAGCTTCGAGGACGCGGCGGAGCATTTCCACTGGAACAAGACGCCGGCGAGCCTGCTCGAGCTGGTGGCCAATCACCTGGCCTGAGGGAGAACTGCCATGGGCGTTGAAACCGTCGTCGTCGATCCGGTCACTCGCATCGAAGGGCACCTGCGCATCGAAGCGGAGACGGACAACGGCGTGATCACGCGCGCTTCGAGCTCCGGCACGATGGTGCGCGGCATCGAGATCATCCTGCGCGGGCGGGATCCGCGCGACGCCTGGGCCTTCGCCCAGCGCATCTGCGGCGTCTGCACGCTGGTGCACGGCATCGCCTCGGTGCGCGCGGTCGAGGACGCGCTGAAGTACGAGATCCCGGCCAACGCCCAGTTGATCCGCAACCTGATGATCGCAGCGCAGTACGTGCACGACCACGTCATGCACTTCTACCACCTGCACGCGCTCGACTGGGTCGACGTGGTGTCGGCGCTGAACGCTGATCCCAAGGCGACCTCCGCGCTGGCGCAGTCGATCTCGCCCTACGCGCGCTCCTCGCCCGGCTACTTCGCCGACGCGCAGGCCAAGGTCAAGAAGCTGGTCGAGTCCGGCCAGCTCGGCATCTTCGCCAACGCCTACTGGGGCCACCCGGCCTACAAGCTGCCGCCCGAGGCCAACCTGATGGCGGTCGCGCACTACCTCGACGCATTGATCTGGCAGCGCGAAGTGTCCGCGCTGCTGACCATCTTCGGCGGCAAGAACCCGCATCCGAACTTCCTCGTCGGCGGCGCGCCGTCGGCGATCAGCATGGGCTCCGGCACCGGCACCACGTCCGTCAACCCGGTCGGCCTGGCGCGCATCGCCAACATCATCGCGTCGATGCGCCAGTTCGTGGACGAGGTCTACGTGCCCGACACGCTGGCGATCGCCTCGTTCTACAAGGACTGGGCCAAACCGGGCCATGGCGAGGGCACTGGCAACTTCATGACGTTCGGTGAATTCCCGGAGGGCGGCAAGCCGGGCGGCAAGTTGCTGATCCCGCGCGGCGTCATCCTCAATCGCGACCTGACGAAGATCCTCGAGGTGGACCTGAACGCGGACGATGAGATCAAGGAGTACGTCGCGCACTCCTGGTACGCCTACGAGGGCGGCAAGGATCAGGGCCTGCACCCTTACAAGGGCGAGACCACCTTCAGCTATAGCGGGCCGAAGCCGCCGTATGAGCATCTCGATACCAATGCCAGCTATTCGTGGCTGAAATCACCCCGCTGGAAGGGCCACTCGATGGAAGTCGGCCCGCTGGCGCGCGTCCTGATGCTGTACGCCTCCGGCCACGAGCCCACGCGCGAACTGGCCGGCATGGCGCTGGGCAAGCTGGAGCTGCCGCTGGAGGCCATGTTCTCGACGCTGGGCCGCACCGCGGCGCGAACCCTCGAGACCAAGCTCATCGCGGACGCGCTGCCGATCTGGTACGACGCGCTGATGGCCAACATCAAGGCCGGTGACGTGCGCACTTTCAACGAAAAGCAGTGGAGCCCGTCGAGCTGGCCGAGCCACGCTCAGGGCGTGGGCTTCATGGAGGCTCCGCGCGGCGGCCTGGCGCACTACGTCGTCATTGACGACGGCAAGATCACCAACTACCAGTGCGTGGTGCCGAGCACCTGGAACGCCGGGCCGCGCGACGCGCAGGGCCAGGACGGGCCGTACGAGGCCGCGCTGAAGGGCCACGCGCTGCACGACGCGCAGCAGCCGATCGAGATCCTGCGGACCATCCACAGCTTCGATCCCTGCCTGGCCTGCGCGGTGCATGTGGTCGACCGGGACGGCGAG
>JANNKD010000141.1:0-2516 GCA_031396115.1 Gammaproteobacteria bacterium | reverse complement strand
AGGCTCCAGCGCCGCCGGTGCGCGCGGCTCGGGCCGCGCGGCGCGGTGCAGCCGCCGGCGCAGGCGCGCGCACGGCTCCTCGACCCAGCGGCGCATTGGCTCGGCGACGGCCAGCGTCAGCAGGGCGGTGAGCGCCATGGTCGCGGGCCAGCCGAGCCCAGGCGCGTGGCGCTCCACGCCGAAGAGAATCACCTGGTGCGACAGGTAGATCGTGTAGGAGATGGTGCCGATGTAGACCATCGGCCGCGTGTTGAGCCAGCGGAACGGTGCGTGCGCCGCGCGCGCCACCGCGAGGTAGATCAGCGGCGCGATCGCCAGGCTCTGCAGCGTGTAACGCGCGGTGAGGCGGAAGAATTCGTCGCGATACGCCAGCGTGCCGAGCAGCAGCAGCACGCACGCCGCCGCCAGCACGCCGTCGCGCAGCAGGTTCGGCGGCGGCACCGGGTCGAGCGCCGGGTTGTGGCGGAACGCCAGCACGCAGCCGAACAGGATGGCGTCGGCGCGCGTGTCGGTCGCCATGGTCAGGTAGAGCTCGGACGCGCCGTGCAGCGCCAGCCAGCAGCGCCAGGCGAGCATGCCGGCGCACATCGTGAGCAGCAGGGCCACCGCGGCCCGCGGGCGGTCGAAGCGCAGCAGCGCGATCGCGAGTGGCGGGTAGAGCAGGTAGTAGTGCTCCTCGACCGCCAGCGACCAGACCACGCCGATGCCCTCGGGAACGCCCTGGAAATCGGACGCGATCACGTGGTAGTTGCCGAAGTAGAACAGCACCGACAACAGGCCGCGCGTCGAAAACTCCCCGCCGATGACGCCGAGCGACGACAGCACTGCCGCGGCCGCGACCACGACGAACAGCGGCGGCATCAGGCGCAGCACGCGCCGCAGGTAGAAGGCGCCGAGGCGAACGCCGCCGCTGGCCTGGTGCTCGCGCCGCATCAGGGTCGTGATCAGGTAACCGGAGAGGACGAAGAAGATCGTCACGCCCAGGCCGCCCGGCACGATGCCCTGCAGACCGCCGTGCGCGAAGAACACCAGCGCCACGGCCAGCGCGCGGATGCCGTCGAGCGACGGGATCGGCGCCGCCGGGCTGACCGCGCTCATCGGCCGCCTCCGTGCGCCAGCGAGGGCCGCAGCAGCGTGGTGGGCGCGGCGCGGGCCGGCGCGAACTGCGGGGCCGCGGTCCCGCGCAGGCGCTGCTCGAGCAGCGCTCGCGCCAGCGCGGCGGTGGCCAGCGTCATGATCACGAAATCCACGCTGAGCGGGCTGAACCAGCGGCTCTCGGCGAGGTTGGTGATGGCCTGCTGCAGGAACAGCGCCAGGAACAGCGCGCCCTGCGTCCGGTCGGACTGCATCAGGCGCAGCGCCTGCGCGACGAACACGGCGAGATAGCCGAACAGCACGACCAGCCCGAGCGCGCCGAGCTCGTTGAGCACGTCGAGGTAACCGTTGTGCGCCGAGGCCGGATCGAAGCCGAGCTTGTCGACGAACTCGAAGGAGGGCGTGCCCTGCTCGGTGCCGGTCCAGTACGCGCCATAGCCGGTGCCGAGCCACGGATGCAGGCGGATGTGCTCGAACATGATGTCCCAGATGTCGGTGCGGCCGGTGAAGGTCATGTCCTTGCCGGTGATGGCGCCGATCGGGCTGAGCAGCGTGTGCAGGCCCGGCAGGATGCGCAGCAGCACCAGCGTGTAGGCCAGCAGGACGGTGACGAACAGCGCCACCAGCCAGGGCATGAAGCGGCGCAGCGACTGCGGCGAGCGCAGCAGCATCACCAGGAACAGCAGGGTGAAGGCGGTGGCGACCAGCGACGTGGAACTGCGCGACAGGAACAGGCACGCCGCCGCCAGCGCCAGGCCGAGGAGTGCGGGCAGGGCGCGCGCTTCCCGTGACAGCCACGCGTGCAGCCAGAGAATCATGCCGATGCAGGCGAGGTCGCCGAGGGCGTTCTTGTGGTTGGCAATGCCGTGCCAGGCGTCGGCCAGCACGCCGGTGATGTCCGTGTGGATGGCCAGCGCCGGCCAGCCCACGCCGAAGGCCAGGGAGGCGAGCAGCACCACGGTGATGGCGGGCCGCACCACGTTCTGCAGGCGCCGCGCGTGCCACGCCGTCAGCACAAACGCGATCGAGACCGCGAGGATCGTGGCGACGCGGATCAGCCGCCGGGCCGTGACCGGCGGGTCCATCGACCAGGCCACGCTGGCGGCCGCCAGCACGACGAACGCCAGCAGGAACGGATTCAGCCAGCGGGCCAGCAGCCAGGCGAACGAGGTGCGCCACAGGATGGCGGCAAACCCCAGGCCCAGCAGCGCGAGCCACAGCAGCCGGCTGAGCGTGCCCCCGGCCACGGGCGCGCCGGTGGTGTTCAGCGCCTCGTAGTCGAAGCCCTCGGGGACGATCATCAGCAGCAGCAGCACCCAGACCACGCCGCCGATCAGCAGGGCATGCCGGTCGTCGTGGACGCGCGGGTGGGCGGCGGGCGCCGCGGCGGGCAGCGCCGCGCCCGGTGGGGCGCGCGCGGC
>JANNKD010000119.1:0-4047 GCA_031396115.1 Gammaproteobacteria bacterium | reverse complement strand
CCCGCGCGCTCGAGCATAGGCAGTGCCTGCTCGAGTGCTTCGCGCGCAGCCAGAGGGTGGCCCTGCATCATGAGCGCCTGGCCCTGCACCATGCAGGCAGCCAGCGTCAGCAGGGGATCATCGCTTCGAGCGGCGAGCGCCTGCGCACGCTCGGCGGTCGCCAGTGCCTCCGGATACTCCGCGCGCAGGTTCAGCAGGAAGCCGAGCCCGTGCAAGGCGAGGCCCGCCATCGGATGCGACGGCTCCTCGACGAGCAGGGCGGACGCGCGCAGGTAGGCGCCCTTCGCTTCGTCGCCGGCGCCAAGCCTGTGGAAAGCGGCCACGCCCCGCAGCGTGGCGAGGGTGATTTCCAGCGCGCGGCGTTCCGTCCCGGCCGGTGACTGGTCCGCCAGCGCCAGGGCCCGCTCGGTGACGGTCAGGCACTCCGCCGGACTCAGGTGCAGGAGCGCCGCTTGCGCGGCCTCCGCGTAATAGCGCAAGGCGGCCATCGGCGCGCGGCCGAGGTCGAAGTGCATCGCAAGCTCCGCTGCGGCAATGCCCGAACCCGAAGCACGTTCTCGCTCCAGCGCAGCACCGACCTTGCGATGCAGTTCGGCGCGAACGGTTGCCGAGGTGCCGTCGTAGAGCCGTTGGCGGAACAGGGCGTGACGAAACACCCATGACGGCTCCGCGGTGCCGCCCGGTTCGGCCGGCCGGGCAGCCGCCAGCCAGACGCGTTCACGCAGCAGCTCATCGCAAACGTCCGCGACCTGCGATGCGTCCCATTCAAGCACGCGCGACAGGGTCTCGATGCGGAACTCCATGCCGCACACGGCGGCGGCGGCCAGGAGCTGGCGCCGCGGGCCCGCGAGCCGGGCCACATAGTGATCGAGCAGTGCACCCAGGCTCTCGGGTACGGTTGAGCCCGCGAGGCGCGCGGCATCCACCGGTCCGCCCCCCGCTGCCTGATCGATGACCTCGCTCGCGATGGAAGCGACGAACAGCGGCACGCCTTCCGTGCGCTCGTGCAAGGCCCGCACGAAACGCTCATCAGCTGCCATCGCCGGCGCCCGCTCGGCCACGTAGGCGGCCACTTCGGCTTCCGAGAACGAGTCGAGCACGATTTCGTCGCACAGTCCCTGAATGCGAAGTTCGTGCCGCAACGCATTGAGCGGCTGGTCGAGGGCGATGACCTCGGTGAGCCTGAAGCTCGAGAGCCACATGAAGCGGCTGCTGCCGCGCCGCCGGGCGACGTAGTCCATGAGCTCGATGGTTGACCGATCCGCCCAGTGCAGGTCCTCCGTGACCAGCAGCAGCGGCTGGCGCTCGCTGTAGCGGTCCAGGAACTCACCGATCTCGCGCAGCATCCGCTGGGGATTGGCGCCGACCAGTTCGCCGAGCAGCGCTTCGCGCTGCTCGGGGGTAATGAGCCAGGGCATCTGCAGCAGCCAGATCGGCGCCACCGCACGCAGCAGCGCTGCAGCTTCCGGGTCGCGACGACAAAGCTCAGCCAATGCTTCGAGCACCGGCAGATACGGCTCGCCGGTTCCGTGGAGCTGCACGCACTGACCGCGCCCGCAGGCGACGCCAGCGAGTCCGGCGAGGAAATGCTCGATCAGTGTGGTCTTGCCGATGCCGGGTTCTCCGGCGACCCAGACGACGGCCCGGTTGGCGCGCGCCGCCCGATCCCACGCGTGTCGAAGCCGGGTGAGCTCCGTGGCGCGCCCGACGAATGAACGCGTCCTCGATGCCTCGATCCCCGCAGTCTCGGCCGGGCCCTGAAGGACTTGGGCGCCCGGCGATGCCGAGGGCGTGAGCGTGCTGACGAACCGGTATCCGCGCCGTGCCGCGGTCTCGATGAAGCGCGGTTGGCGCGGATCGTCGCCCAGGACGCCCCGGATATCGCTGATCGCCCCTTTCAGCACGGAGTCGCTGACGTGGCGGTGGCCCCAGACCTGGTCGAGCAGGGCGTGCTTGGTCATCAGCGAGCCGCGCTGACGGACCAGCGCGCACAGCACCGCGAAGGGAATCGGTCGCAACGGGACAGCGGTGCCGTTCCGGAGCAGCAGCGCGTTCGACTCGTCGAGTTCGAACTCGCCGAAGCGCACATGAACGGCAGTCGAAGGCTCCTTGAAGGTCATGACCTGAGCACCCCTGAACCGATCGCCGGGATATCCTCGCACAGCGCCCTCCGTCAAGAGCACTGGACGCGCCCGGAGACGATCAGGCGGATCGTCACGCCGCCCTCGCGGTTGCGGCGACAGCGCTTTGGCGCAAGACTGTGGCCGGGGATATCAAGCAAGGGACGACGCATGCGCAAGCACATCACGACGGGCGAAGGCCTGCCCAAGTGGACCGCGCCGATCAGCCACGCGGTCGCGGTGGACAACATCTGCTACGTCAGCGGGCAGCTGTCGTTCGACGCGGGCGGCAAATTCGTGTCCGGAACCGTGCGCGAGGAGGCCGAGCGGGCCTTCCGCAACCTGTTCGCGGCGCTCAAGGCCGCGGATTTTTCGGTCAGCGACCTGGCGTTCATCGACATCGCATTCGCCGACCTGCGCGACCTCAACGAAGTCAACCGGCTGTTCGGGGAACTCTTCAAGGAGGGCAGCCGCCCGGCGCGCACCATCTACCAGGTGGCGGCGCTGCCGTTCGGGGGCAAGGTGAAAGTCATGGGCGTGGCCATCAAGGAGCGCAAGTAGCCCGCAGTACGGCTTAAGGCTGCACGCTCGGCTCACTCGCGGTCAGCGTCCTGGCGTGGCTGCGCTCGGCGCGAATCAGGTAGATCCCGCACGCCACAATCACCGCCGCGCCGATCCACGTGCTGATGCCTGGCAGCGCGCCCCAGAGAAAGGCGTCGAAGCCCAGGCCCCAGATCAGCGCGGTGTACTCCAGCGGCGCGATGACGGACGCCTCACCGCGCGCGAAGGCTTCGGTGATGGCGAACTGCCCGAGCGCACCCACCAGTCCGACGCCGGCCACGACCCACCAGTGCTCCGGCTTCACGGCGACCCAGCCCGGCGCGGCGAGAACGCCGGCGCCCAGCGCGACCAGCGTCAGCATCCAGAACACCATGCTGGCCGTGCTGTCGGTGCGCGCCAGTATGCGCACCGTGATGGCTGACACGGCGTAGCCGAGCGCCGCCAGCAGCACGGCGACGCTGGCCCAGGTCGCGACGCCGGCGACGTCCGGCCGCATGGCGATCAGCACGCCGGCGAAGCCGCCGATGATCGCTACCCAACGGTGCGTGCCAATGACTTCGCCGAGCAGCGGGCGCGACAGCAGCGTGATGATCAACGGCGCGACGAAGAACAGGGTGTACGCGGTGGTCAGCGGCAGCGCCCGCACGCCGTAGACGAACGCGGCCATCATGGCCACGCCGAGCACGCCGCGCAGCAGGTGCAGCGGCCAGCGCACGTTCAGCAGCGCGCGCGGCGAGCTGCGTACCAGGATCCAGACCACGACCAGCGGCCAGGACGCGCCGGCGCGCAGCGCGGCGACCTGCAGCGCCGGGTAGGCGGCGGCGAGTTCCTTGAGGCCGGCGTCCATGAAGGACAGCAAGGCCACGGCGAGCAGCATCATGACGATGCCGCGGCGGTTATCGGTCACGAGTCAGAAGATGCCGGGGACCAGCCACCAGCTGCGGCCCTTGTACTCGGCCCATTCGGGATAGCGCGACATGCTGGCTTCCTTCATGGCCATGTTCACGGCGAACAGGCCGAGCCAGACGTAGCCGAGCACGACGACCGGCAGCCAGTGCCAGGCCATCAGGGCGAAGCTGCCGTAGATCAACATTTCGCCGAGGTAGTTCGGATGGCGGACGTAGGTGAACAGGCCGTTGGTGATCAGGCCGCGCCGCGCGCGCAATTGAACGAACTTCTGCACGTCGGCGCCGAACATCAGGATGGCGCCGGCCACGTACAGCGTGGTGCACAGCGCGAACCACGCCGCGTCGGGCAACGGGTAATCGGGAGTCGACACGCCGGAGATCAGCACCCAGCCGATGGCCCAATACGCGGCGAGACCCGCGCCCGTGTACAGGCAGCCGCCGAGCGTCGCGCGGCCCTG
>JANNKD010000117.1:0-2364 GCA_031396115.1 Gammaproteobacteria bacterium | reverse complement strand
GGTTAGAGCACCACCTTGACATGGTGGGGGTCGGAGGTTCGAGTCCTCTCGCGCCTACCACCTTACAGCCCGCTTTTGCGGGGTCGTGTAGGCTGGCCGTCCAGGGTTTCAGGGCCCCGCACTTGAGCGCCGACAAGTACCGCCGGTTTCTAGCCACAGGCGAATGGCTGTTCCGCGAGGGTGACCCGGGCGACACCGCCTTCGTCATCGAGAACGGCCTGCTGGAGATCTGCCGCGAGCAGGACGGCCAGCGCGAACGCATCGCCCAGCTCGGCCCCGGCGACATGCTCGGCGAGATGTCGCTGATCGATAAATTGCCGCGCTCGGCCTCGGCCTTCGCTCGCCTGCCGACCCGCCTGCGCGTCATAACGCCGGACCACCTCACCGAGAAGCTGGCGGACGCCGACCCCTTGCTGCGCCTGCTGCTGAAGATGATCCTGAAACGCTACCGCGTCGCCACCGACACCGACGGCAAGGCGGCGGAGGAGGAGCAGAAGCAGGACCGCGACGCGGTGATCAAGCGCATCGAACTGGAGCACGAGATCGAGCAGGCGCTGGAACGCCAGGAGTTCGTGTTGTATTTCCAGCCGATCGTGGACCTCGGCAGCTTCAACACCGTGGGCTTCGAGGCGCTGGTGCGCTGGGTCAGCCCGACGCGCGGCTTCGTGCCGCCCGGCGAATTCATCCCGGTAGTCGAGGAATCGCACCTGATCCACGGCGTCGGCCGATGGATCCTGCGCGAGGGCTGCAAGGCGCTGAAGCGCCTGGCGGCCGTGGCGACGGCCCACGGCGACTTGATCTTCGTCAACATCAACCTGTCCGGCAAGCAGTTGACCACCCCGGACATCTTCGGCGAGATCAAGAGCGCGATCGAGGACAGCGGCATCAATCCGCGCCAGCTCAAGCTCGAGATCACCGAGAGCCTGCTGATGAACAACCTGGACTCCGCCACCGAGCTGCTCGACCGCTGCCGCGAGCTCGGTGCCCAGATCGCGCTGGACGACTTCGGCACCGGCTATTCGTCGCTGGGCTACCTGCGGCGCCTGCCCATCAACACCATCAAGGTGGACCGCTCGTTCGTCGCCCCCGTGACCGAGGATGCCGGCAGCGGCAAGATCCTGCGGGCCATCAGCGCGCTGGGCCGGTCCTTGGGCATGAACCTGGTGGCCGAGGGCATCGAGACCCGCGAACAGGCCGTGGCGGTCCACGAGCTGGGGTTCGATTACGGCCAGGGTTTCCTGTTCTCCAAGGCCGTCCCCGAGGCCCAGGCCCGGGAGCTGTTGACCCAGGACTGGCCCTGGTCGTTCGAGCGCCGGCGCAGCGACAAGCGAGCTTGAGAACCGGCTTCCCAAACCGTAGAATTCGCGCCCCACCGCGCCTGCGTCGGGCTACTGGCTCCACGCGGGCGCTAAGCTTTTGAACCGCCGGGCAAAAGCCCGGCGTACCGGCCTGAACGAGGAGCCTGCACATCAGCTTGGAAAGAGACGACCGCAAGAATCACCAGATCAGCGTGCCGCGGGTACGCGTGATCGGGGCCGACGGCGAGCAGGTCGGGGTCATGATGACCCGGGACGCAGTCGCCAAGGCCGAAGAGCTGGGGCTTGACCTGGTCGAGGTCTCGCCGAACGCCGATCCGCCGGTCTGCAAGATCATGGATTACGGCAAGTACATCTACCAGAAGGACAAGGCGGCCCAGCAGGCGCGCAAGAAGCAGAAGCAGATCCAGGTCAAGGAAATCAAGTTCCGGCCCACGACTGAAGAGGCCGACTACCAGACCAAGCTGCGGGCGCTGAAGAACTTCCTGGAAGAAGGCGACAAGATCAAGGTCACGGTCCGCTTCCGCGGCCGTGAGATGCAGCACCAGGAACTGGGCGCGAAGTTGATGGACCGGGTCAAGGGCGACCTGGAAGCGCTGGCGATCATCGAGCAGCACCCGCGGCTGGAAATGCGCCAGTCCGTCATGGTGATGGCACCACGCAAGAAGTAGAGGGTTGTACACAAGCCGACTCAGGCTTCAAACGCGCCGAAGGCGCTGCCTGACGAAGCATTAAACGAAGGAGTAGAGAGATGCCGAAACTGAAAACCAAGCGCAGCGCCGCGAAGCGCTTTGCCCGCACGGGCAAGGGCGGCTTCAAGCGCGCCAGCGCGTTCAAGCGCCACATCCTGACCAAGAAGAACGCCAAGCGCATCCGCAACCTGCGCGGGCCGACCATGGTCCATGACTCGGACGTCGCCGAAGTCGCCCAGATGCTGCCGTACAGCTAAGGGAGAACGACCATGGCAAGAGTCAAACGCGGCACGACCGTTCGTGCCAAGCACAAGAAGCTGCTGAAGAAGGCCAAGGGCTACTACGGCGCCGGCAGC
>JANNKD010000087.1:0-2644 GCA_031396115.1 Gammaproteobacteria bacterium | reverse complement strand
GCTCCGCAGGCCGCGCGCGAACAGCGCGACCATCTCGTCGGCAATGGCGCGCGCGGGGCGCGGGTCGTCGTCGCGGCGCCAGCGCGGGATCCAGGCGAACACGCCGGCCGCGGTGGTCGACAGCGTGCGCAACTCGAACGGCCGGTAACTGCCGTCCTCGACGCCGGTGCGGCTGTAGCGCTCATAGCGCTGCTGCAATTCCATCGCGCGCTTCAGGATCGGGCCGCGCGCCTTGGCCGGCAGCGCCTCGAGGCCGGTCAACGGCGCCAGCGGCGAGAGGTCTGAGGCGTAGGCCTGCGTCAGCAGGTGCAGGCCGAGCAGGCCACGTTCCTTGCCGTCGCGGCCGAGCTTCTCGGCGGCGTCGGCGATGGCGACGAACAGGCGCTGCGCGCGCTTGTGGCATTCGATCACGAGCGTCTCCTTGTCACGGAAATACTGGTAGAACGCGCCCTTGGTGGCGCCGAGCTCCTGCGTCACTTCGTCGAGCGACGTGCCGTCGATGCCGCGGCGGTTGAACAGGCGCGAGGCGGCGCGCGTCAGCAGCTCGGTCTTTATCGCGGCGGCGGCCTCGCGGTCGAAGGCGTTGCCGGGCCGGAACGCCAGCGACTCGACGTCGAGCGGGCACTCGATCGGCGCGTCCGGGTCGGCGGCGACGCCGTCGCAGACCAGCTCCGCGATGCTGTGCGCGGCGTGGCGGCGCACGTCCTCGCCGGCGCCGGGCGTCCATTCGCCGGCCAGCGGCGCCCAGAACACCATGCCGAGGATGGCCTGCGCGGCGACCTCGGTGTCGCAGGCGCGCACCGAGCCGTCGGCGATGCCGTCCTCGATGAAGCGGCGCAGCTCGGCGGCGTTGCGGCCGTGCACCGCTTCGATCTCGACCCGGCGCGCCTCATCGAGACAGGCCACGTCGCTCAGCACCGCGCCGGCCGGCCGCGCGGGGTCGAGCGTACGCTCGATGAAGCCGCGCACGCGAGCCAGGCCGGTGCGCCCGGCCTTGCGCGCCGCCGCGAGGTCGTCCGCCATCACGCGGCAGGCACGGCGATAGCAGCGGAAGGCGAGGTCTTCGCGCGACTTCACGTAGTAGTACAGCGCCGCGCGCGTCAGGCCGACGGTGCGCGTGATGCGGGACAGCGAGGCGCCGGCCACGCCGTAGAGGTTGAACTCGGCGGCAGCGGCGTCGAGCAGGGCATCGAGGCGGTCGTTGCGCAGGTTCAGGCGGGACCCTGTTGGCGGGGACTTCAGCGCTGCCTTCGCCACCTCTGCCTCCTCGCTACGGGTTGACAACTGCATTGACACAATGATATCAATACATACGCAGTTGTCAAATCAGATACCTAGATGTCAGAACAACAGGGACCACAGGGTGGAGCGGACATTCCGCGCCGAGCGCGGAGCGAGGAGGATGACGGTCATGGGGTTTCGTAACGCAGTGCAGGCAGGGTGGTTGGGCGTGATGATCGCATGGGGCGCGGTCGCAGCGGCCCAGGAACCGGCGCCGGAGCAGTCGCAGCCGGAGCAGAAGCAGGCGGAGGCCGACGCGACCGAGGTCTCGCCGACCGAGTTCGACTCGATCACGGTGACGGCGCAGAAGCGCGTGCAGCGCCTGACCGACGTGCCGATCAACGTCTCCGCCATCAACGGCGACGACGCGCGCAGCGCGAGAATCGAGCAGGTGCGCGACCTCGCCAACTACATCACCAACGTCGACATCAAGGAGCAGGTGCCCGGCGCCATTCCGGTGGTGACGATCCGCGGCGTCGGCCTCGACGACTTCAGCTCGACCAACAGCCCGGCGGCCGGCATCTACGTCGATCAGGTCACGCTGAGCTCCCTGTCGCTGATGAGCTTCGACCTGTACGACGTGCAGCGCATCGAAGTGCTGAAGGGCCCGCAGGGCACGCTGTACGGACGCAACTCCACCGCCGGCGCGATCAACGTGCTCAGTTCGGTGCCGTCCTGGGAGCGCGAGTCCTACGTGCGCTTCGGCTATGGCGCGTACCAGACCGCCGACATCGAGGGCATGTACAACCAGCCGCTCGGCGAGACGCTGGCGGTGCGCTTCGCCGGCAAGTTCATCAAGCAGGACCAGGGCCTGTGGGACA
This sequence comes from Gammaproteobacteria bacterium, assembly GCA_031396115.1. Classification (GTDB taxonomy): domain Bacteria; phylum Pseudomonadota; class Gammaproteobacteria; order Nevskiales; family Nevskiaceae; genus JACPFV01. The sequence goes on along the minus strand of JANNKD010000087.1, from coordinate 542 downwards.
GCCGGGTCCGCGAGAACGACACGTACGCGGCCGGCAGCTACGCAAGCACCGACCCCGTGGTGCGCGACATCGGCTTGCGCGACGTGCTGTCCGGGCGCGCGCGCGTGGCCTGGCAGCCCAGCGAGGCGGTCAACGTCGACTTCAAGATCGAGAGCCTGCGGCAGCGCTCCGAGATGGGGCAGCCCGAGATGTTCGGCACGTTCAACCCGGCGCCAGGGATGTGCCAGCCGCCCGAGCCGGCAAACTGCTCCGACTACAGCGGCTACACCGACGACGATGGCGACCCGTACACGGGGCATTACCGCGGCGAGTTCCCCTACGACATCGACCAGACCGCGGAAACGGTGCTGGTCGACTGGGACCTCGGCTTCGGCACGCTGTCGTCGGTCTCGGGGCACGTGGATTTCGAGCGCCAGTTCCACATCGACGTGGACGGCACGCCCGGCGACCAGTTCAACTTCGTGCAGGCCGACACGGTCGAGCAAATCACGCAGGAAGTCCGTCTGGCCGGCAGCTCCGGCTTGGGCGACTGGCTGGCTGGC
>JANNKD010000085.1:0-3829 GCA_031396115.1 Gammaproteobacteria bacterium | reverse complement strand
GGCATCAAGGTGCACGTCTATCCGGACGAGATGGCCACAGCGGCGATTTCGGTGATGTTGCGCCGGCCGGTGAAGTTCGTAGCGGACCGGCTCGAGTCCTTCCTCTCGGACATCCACGCGCGCGAGCACAGGGTGAAGGTGCGTCTCGCCGCCACGCACGAGGGCGAGATCCTCGCCTTCGACCTGGACGATCTCACCGCCATTGGCCCGTACTCGGTCTACCCGCGCACCAGCGGCATCGAGGGCAACCAGGTAGTCAACCTCACCGGCGGGGTGTACCGGCACAAGCAATACCGCGCCAAGCTCAACGTGGTGTTCACCAACAAGAACGTCACTTGCCAGTACCGCGGCGTGGGCCACCCGATCGCGTTCGCGGTGACCGAGGCCATCGTCGACCTGGCGGCGGAAAAGCTCGGGATGGACCCGGCCGAATTCCGTCGCAGGAACCTCATCCCCGACGACGCCTATCCCTACACTTCGGCCGCAGGGATGAAATTCGAGAAGCTGTCGCACCACCAGTGCCTGGACAAACTGCTCGCGCTCATGGATTACAAGCAACTGCGCGCCGAGCAGGCGGACCTGCGCAAGAAGGGCGTGTACCGCGGCATTGGCTTCGCCGCCATGATCGAGGTGACCAATCCCTCGCCCGCGTTCTACGGCGTGGGCGGCGCGCGCATCTCGGCCCAGGACGGCGCCACCATCCGCCTGGATCCCACCGGCATGATCAACGTCATGGTGAGCGTGGGCGAACAGGGGCAGGGCGCCGAGGGCGCATTCGCCCAGGTCGCCGCCAGCGCCTGCGGCGTCACCATGGACCGTGTGCGAGTGGTCACTGGCGATACGGCCGTTACCCCTTATGGTGGCGGCACCTGGGCCTCGCGCGGCGCCGGGATCGGTGGCGAGGCCGTGCTGCAGGCCGGGAAGGCGCTGCGCTCCAACATCCTGGACATCGCCGCGGCCATCCTGAACGAAGACAAGGCCAAGCTCGACGTGGCCAACAACGAAATCGTCGACAAGCTCTCCGGCGCGCCCAAAATGACGCTAACTGAACTGGGCCGCGTCGCCTATTTCCGCCCCGACACCCTGCCGCTGAATTTCCAGTCCGAACTGGTGGTGACGCGGCATTACACGCCGCGCGGCTACGGCTTCGCCTTCACCAACGGCATTCAGGCTTCGCTGGTCGAAGTCGACACCGACACCGGCCTGGTCAAGCTGCTGAAACACTGGTGCGTCGAGGACTGCGGCACCCTCATCAATCCCATGCTGGTGGACGAGCAGCTGCGCGGCGGCATCGTGCAGGGCATAGGCGGGGCGCTGTTCGAGGAGTGCCTGTACACCGAAGAAGGGCAGCTGATGAACGGCAACATGGCCGATTATCTGGTGCCCATGGCGGGCGAGATGCCCGACATCGTCATCGGCCACGTGACCACGCCCACGGCGACATCGGAACTGGGCGCGAAAGGCGCGGGCGAAGCCGGCACGGCCGGCGCGCCGGGCGCGGTGATGAACGCCATCAACGATGCCCTGCAGCCGCTGAAGGCGCGCGTCACCTCGCAGCCGATCACGCCGCAAAAGCTCCTCGCGGCGCTGGGCAAGATCTGAACCGGTCAGCGGGAAGTACGCACTGGTGCGCATTAGCATCGGGCCCACAACCGAACAGCCGGCCCGCACCGTGTTCAGACCGAGCAATAGCGCTCCTGGATTTCCTTGTCCGCGAGCAGGTTTTCCGCGGTGTCGTGGTGAACGATCACACCTTGGTCCATGATGTAGGCGCGGTCGGAGATGGACAGCGCCCGCTCCACGTTCTGCTCCACCAGCAGGATGGTGGTGCCGGCGCGTTTCATGTCGCCGAACAGCTGGAACATCTCCTCCACCAGAAGCTGCATGATGCCCTCGGAGGGCTCGTCGAGCAGGATCATTTTCGGCGCCGACATCATCGCCCGGGCAATCGCCAGCATCTGCTGCTCCCCGCCTGAGAGCGAGGTTCCGTCTTGGTGCAGGCGCTCCTTCAGCCGCGGGAAGGTGACCGCGATTTTCTCGATCAGCTCGTCTTCTTCGGCGAGGCGCGGCGAGGCAAGCAGCCCGAGGCGCAGGTTCTCGCGCACCGTCAGCCCCGGCACGATGCGCCGGTCCTCCGGCACGTAACCGAGGCCGTAGCGGTAGCGGAGGTACGCCGGCTGCGACATGATTTCCCGGCCGTCGAACTGCACGCTGCCCGAGCGCTTGGCCACGAGGCCCATGATGGAGCGCAGGGTGGTGGTCTTGCCCGCGCCATTCCTGCCCATCAGGGTGACGATCTCGCCTTGTTTCACCTCGAGCGAAATGCCCTGAATAATGTGGCTGCGGTCGTACCAGGCGTTGAGATTGTCGAGCTTCAGCATGCGCTCGTCTCCGGCCGGGGCAGTGAGTGCGTGCGCCGCGCGCCCATCATGGATTCCCCTGCCCCAGGTAGACGCGCCGCACCTCGCCGTTGGCGCGGATGTCCTCGGGCGTACCTTCGGCGAGCAGTTCGCCATGGTGCAATACGATCAGCCGCTGGCAGATCCCCATCACCAGTTTCATCTTGTGCTCCACCAGGATTACCGTGCGCTCGGCCGCGAGCTGCACGATCAGGTCCATCATGGTGACAGTTTCCTCGGGGGACATGCCGGCCGTGGGCTCGTCCAGCAGCAGCAGGCGCGGGTCGCTGGCAAGCGCCATCGCGATCTCGAGCGAGCGCTGCTGGCCGTGGGCGAGATCGCGCGCCGGCCGGTTGCGCACGGCGGCGAGGCCGACGCGTTCGAGGAGCGCGTCGGCGCGCTCGATCAGACGCGTCATCGAAGTGCGTGGCGTGAGGATGTCGAAGCGCGCATAGCGCATCTGCGCCGCCACGCGCACGTTCTCGTGCGCCGACAGCTGCGGGAACAGGTTGGTAATCTGGAATGACTTGGCGATGCCCTTGCGCGCGAATTCGTGCTGCTTCGCGCCGGTAATGTCCTTGCCGTCGAAGACGATGCGGCCCGAGGTCGGGGGAAACGCGCCCGAGAGCACGTTGAAGAAAGTGCTCTTGCCGGCGCCGTTGGGGCCGATGATGGCCGAGAGCTTGCCACCCTCGAAGGCGACGCTCACGTTCTTCAGTGCGACGAACTTGCCGAAGTGCCGGGTAAGGCCCTCGGCGACCAGGATGGGCGCGCTCATCTGCGGATCCAGTGCAGGAGCGAACCCCAGATGCCGCGCGGGAAAAACAGCACGAAGATGATGAAAACCACGCCCACGACGAATTGCCAATAGCGGGTGACGTTGGTCACCATGTCCTCGATCAGGAGGAAGGCGGCGGCGCCGACGAAGGGGCCGAAGAACGTACCCATGCCGCCGAGCAGGCACATCATCACCGCCTGTCCCGAAGTGAGGTAGTGCAGCGCGTCGATCGGCACGATCGACAAGTGCAGCGCGCGCAGCGAGCCTGCCAGGCCGCAGATCATCGCCGACAGCACGAAGGCGAGCAGCTTGGTGCGCGCCACGTCGTAGCCGCAGGCGGCGCTGCGCTTCTCGTTTTCGCGCACCGTCTCGATCACCGCGCCGAAGGGCGAACCGAGTATGCGCGACACGAACCACAGCGCGGCCGCGACGAACGCCAGGATGATGTAGTACTTGGTGGTCGGGTTGAGGAAATCGAGTTGGTAGCCGGCGAAGCTGATCGGCTCGACCTTGACTCCGCGCAGTCCGTTTTCGCCGCCGGTGAGCTTTTCCGCCTTGTAGAAGATGTAATAGACGCACTGCGCCAGCGCGAGGGTCACCATGGAGAAATAGACGCCGCGGCTGCGAATGGCGAGGTAGCCCATGATGACGC
>JANNKD010000074.1:0-5154 GCA_031396115.1 Gammaproteobacteria bacterium | reverse complement strand
TTGACCGTGGCCGAGCTCACGCAGGTCACGCGCCTGGCGCAGAGCCGCGTCTCCACGCACCTGTCGCGCCTGCAGCGCGCGAACCTGGTGCGCCAGCGCCGCGCCGGATCCGCGGCGTACTACTCGGCGACCGATGCCGCGCGCGAAGGCGTCGCCGGCAGCCTGTGGGATCTGCTGCGCTCCCAGATCACCGACGCGCAGGCGCGCGTGGACCTCGAGCGCGCCGCCGAAGTCATCCGCGAGCGCCGCCGCACGCAGACCTGGGCCGAATCGGTCGCCGGCCGCATGGAGCGGCAGTACTCGCCGGGCCGTACCTGGGAAGCGACAGCGCGCGCGCTGATCGGCCTGCAGGACCTCGGCGACGTGCTCGACATCGCCTGCGGCGACGGCGTGCTGGCCGAGCTGCTGGCCTCGCAGGCGCGCTCCGTCACCGGCGTGGACATCAGCCCCACCCTGATCGCGGCCGCGTGCGAGCGCCTCAAGGGCGACGCGCACGTGACGTTCATCGAGGCCGACATGCACGCACTGCCGCTCGAGCCTGCGCGCTTCGACCACGTGTTTCTGATGCACGCGCTGGCCTACACGCGCCGCCCGCAGGACGTCATCCGCGAAGCGGCGCGCCTGCTGCGCGCCGGCGGCCGGCTGGTGGTGTCGGCGCTGAACGTGCACGCGCACAAGGCGACCATGCAGTCCTACGACCACGTCAACCTCGGCATTGCGCCGGCGGCGCTGCGCAAGCTGCTCGAGCAGGCGCACCTCAGCGTGGACTCCTGCCGCGTGACCTCGCGCGAGGAGCGGCCGCCGTATTTCGAGGTCATCACGGCGCTCGCGCGCCGGGCCTAGGCGCGCCTCAGCCCAGCGCGGCTTCGATGGCGTCGGTGATTTCCTTCGCCAGCGGCGAGACCTTCGACGGCCAGCCGCCCAGCAGCTCGCCGTCGGCTCCAACCAGGAACTTGTGGAAGTTCCAGCGCGGCAGCTGGTCTTCGCCCAGCGCCTGCGCCACCGACTGGTAGAACGGATGGCGCGTGGCGGCGCCGGTGATGCCGGCCTTGGCCGTCAACGGGAAGGTCACGCCGTAGTTCTTCTGGCAGAACGCGCCGATCTGCGGCGCCGCGCCGGGCTCCTGTGCGCCGAAGTCGTTGCACGGCACGCCGAGCACCACCAGGCCGCGCTCGCGATAGCGCTCCCACAACTGCTGCAGCTCCGCGTACTGCGGGGTATAGCCGCACTCCGACGCCGTGTTGACCACCAGCGTCGGCTTGCCGAAGCCGCCCGGCCCGCTCAGCCGGCCGCCGCCGAGCTTGTCGAATCCAAGGTTCATCCGGTCGCTCCTCCGTCAGGCCGGCGCAAGGTCCGCCGCCCACACCAGCTTGTCGCCGGCCTTCTTGGCGATCGCCGCGAGCCGCTCGCGATGCGCGGCCAGTTCGGCGTCGTTCGCGCACAACACCACCAGCGGCCCGGACTCCTCGGCCAGCTCGAGGCCCGCGCCCGCCGCCGGCCCGGCCGGCTCGGCGCGTTCGAGCACCAGCGTGGCCTGGCCGCCGGTCATGGCGAGATAGGCGTCGGCGAGCAACCGTGCGTCGAGCCGCGCGCCGTGCAGCTCGCGGCCGGAATTGTCGATGCTGTAGCGCTTGCACAGCGCATCGAGGCTGTTCTTCTGGCCGGGGTGCAGCTTCTTGGCCAGCTGCCAGGTGTCGGTCACGCGGCAGACCTGCTCGATGCGCTCCGGCAACCCGGCGCGGGCGAGCTCGGCGTTGAGGAAGCCGACGTCGAACTCGGCGTTGTGGATGATGAGCTCGGCGCCGCGCAGGTAGTCGAACAGGTTCGCGGCGATGTCGGCGAAGCGCGGCTTGCCGAGCAGGAACTCGCGCGTGATGCCGTGCACGGCCAGCGCGCCGGCGTCGATCTCGCGCTCGGGATTCAGGTAATGGTGGAACTCGTTGGTGGACACGCGACGGTTGACGATCTCGATGCAGCCGATTTCGATGATGCGATGACCCTGCGCCAGCTCGAGGCCGGTGGTTTCGGTGTCGAGGACCACCTGGCGCTCACTCATCGGTGCCGGTTCCCTTCCCTTCCAGCATCTCGTCGATGGCTTCGTTGGCCAGCTGGTCGGCGAGCTCGTTGCCGGGATCGCCGCTGTGTCCCTTGACCCAGCGCAACTCAACCTGGTGGCGCTCGCGGGCGGCGTCGAGTCGCTGCCAGAGCTCCTGGTTCTTGACCGGCTTCCGGTCCGCGGTCTTCCAGCCGCGCTTGCGCCACTGCGGCAGCCACGTCGTCAGTCCGTCCTTTACGTACGTCGAATCGGTATGCAGGGTCACCGCGCAGCGCTCGCGCAGGCCTTCGAGCGCCTGGATCGCGGCCATCAGTTCCATCTGGTTGTTGGTCGTGGCCATCGCCGCGCCCTTCAGGCGCCTCTCGTGGCTGTTCCAGCGCAGCACCGCGCCCCAGCCACCCGGTCCCGGATTGCCGCGGCAGGCGCCATCGGTGTAGACCACGATCGGCTTCACGGTGTGCGCGAGTGCGCGCCCGGCATGGTCACGCCGCCGAGCAGCGGCCGCACCGCCGCGCGCTGCGGGCGGCCGACCAGCGTCACCGGGATCACGCGTTTCTTCGCCACCACGAGATAGCACTCCGACCAGCCGCGGAACCAGCGCGCCAGGCCGCCGGTCTCGTCGGAGAACGGCCGCGTCCACGGAAAGCCCACGCCATAACGCCGCGCCTCGCAGATCTCGAAGTCGAGCAGTTCGAGCCAGTCGCCGAGGCGTCCGAGGCTGATGAAGCGCGCGCCCGGCGGGAACGCGCGGTAGCGCAGCCCCAGCCACTGGCGCCAGGCCCAGAAGCTCCACGGGCTGAAGCCCAGCAGCACCACGCGACCGCGGTCGCTCAGCACCCGGTTGGCCTCGCGCAGCACCGGATAGGGCGAGCGCGAGAACTCCAGGCAGTGCGGCAGCAGCACCGCGTCGACGGACTTGTCCGGCACCGGCAGGCACTCCGGCTCGGTCAAGGCGCTGGCGCCGGACTCCGGCACCGTGCCGAGCACGGCCCGGTGCAGCATCTCGCTCGACGCCAGCAGGCTGTCGCCGCGCCCCCAGCTGCCGATCTGCAGCACGTGCCGCCCGAACAGGTCGGGCAGCACCCGCTTGAGCTCGCGCTCCTCCAGCGCCAGCAGCTTGCGGCCGCGCGGCGAGCGCAGCCACAGCTCCAGCGTGTGGCGGTTCAGCGGCGCGCCGCCCCGGACGAATTTCATTGCGCAAGCCTGCAAGCCATGGGCGCATGATAACCGCATGGATAAGTTGCAAATCACGCCCATTCCGGCGTTCACGGACAACTATTTCTGGCTGCTGGAGCGCGACGGCGTGGCCGTGGTGGTGGATCCCGGCGACGCCGGCCCGGTCGAGCGCGCGCTCGCCGACCGCGGCCTGCGCCTCGCCGCGATCCTGGTCACCCATCACCATCTCGACCACATCGGCGGGCTGCCGGTGCTCACCGCGCGCCACCCGGTCCCGGTTTACGGGCCGGCTGCGGAAGCCACGCAAATCCCCGGCCTCACCCGGGAATTGCGCGAGGGTGACCGCGTGATGCTTGACGCGCTGGGCATCGCCTTCGAGGTCTGGGAGGTGCCCGGACACACGCTCGGCCACATCGCCTACGTCGCCGATGGCCCTTCGACCGGGCCCGGGGCAGGCCTGGTGCTGTGCGGCGACACGTTGTTCGCCGCGGGCTGCGGCCGCCTGTTCGAGGGCACTGCCGCGCAGTTGCACCGGTCGCTCCTGCGCCTGGCCGCGCTGCCCGCCCAGACCCGCGTCTACTGCACCCACGAGTACACGCTGGCCAACCTGGCCTTCGCCGCCGCGGTCGAGCCGCAGCGCGCGGAAGTGCGGCAGGAGATTGCCCGGGTGCGGGGCCTGCGCGGGCGCGGCGAGCCGTCGCTGCCCTCCACCATCGGCGCCGAACTTCGCATCAACCCCTTCCTGCGGGTCGCCGACCCGGCGCTCGCCACGGCCGTGCGGCGTCACGCCGGGAGCGCCCTGGCCGGTGACCTGGAGGTGTTTACGGCCCTGCGGCGCTGGAAGGACGGCTTCCGCGCCCCGCCAGAGCCGTCGTCGCCGTAGTGCCTGCTGGCGCCGGACTGGGCGACTTCACGATGGATTATCCTGTCACCTTCTTTCCCCAGAACTAAAAAGGAGGCCCGCATGGGCTTTCTCGCTGGCAAGAAGGCGTTGATCACCGGCGTGGCGAGCGAGCGGTCCATCGCCACCGGCATCACCGAGGCGTTCCATCGCGAAGGCGCGACCCTGGCCTTCACCTACCAGGGCGAGAAGCTCAAGTCGCGGGTCGAAGACCTCGCCGGCCAGGTCGGCTCCAAGATCGTGCTGCCGCTGGACGTGGGCAAGGACGTCGAAATCACCGCGGTGTTCGACCAGCTCAAGAACCTGTGGGGGAACATCGACATCGTCGTGCATTCGATCGGCTTCGCGCCGCGCGAACTGCTCTCTGGCAAGTACATCGACTCGGTCACGCGCGAGGGCTATGGCATCGCGCACGACATCTCGGCCTACAGCTTCGCCGCGCTGGCGCGCGCCGCGCGCCCGCTGATGCAGGGCCGCGCCGGCGCGCTGCTGACACTGTCCTACCTCGGCGCGGTGCGCTCGGTGACGCAGTACAACGTCATGGGCTGCGCCAAGGCCAGCCTGGAGGCCAACGTGCGCTACCTGGCCGCCGACCTGGGGTCCGAAGGCATCCGCGTCAACGGCATCTCGGCCGGCCCGATCAAGACGCTGGCCGCGGCGGGGGTCAAGGGCTTTCGCAGCATGCTGGCGTATGCCGAGCGCGTGTCGCCGATGAAGCGCAACGTGACCATCGAAGAAGTCGGCAACGCCGCCGCGTTCCTGTGCTCGGACCTGGCGTCCGGCATCAGCGGCGAAATCATGTACGTGGACGGTGGTTTCAACACCACTGCGATGGGTAGCCTGGAAGAGTGATCTTCTGCTAGCCCATAAAAAACCCGCCGGTTATGGCGGGTTTTTTATGCCTGCGATTCAGGCCTGATGCAAACCCCCTGTGGGAGCAGGCTTGCTCCCACAGGAATTTATGGCTTGCGTGTTCGTAAAAACACTATCAGCTCAGGATACCCAAGACTTTCGGACCTTG
>JANNKD010000040.1:0-2383 GCA_031396115.1 Gammaproteobacteria bacterium | reverse complement strand
GTCTTCTCGTTGGCGGCATGCAGCACGCCTTCGATACCGAAATTGGCCTCGGCGCAGCTGGCAGCCTCGGCTGCGGTGGCGCCCCCGAACATGCAGGACGCACCGCCGGTTTTCAGGGTGGTGCAGCCGGACAGGCCGAGGGCGGCGGCGGCGAGGGTGACGCAAATCAGGTTGGACATGGTGGTCTCGGGTTGGACTCACCGTGTACATACCCACGGGCCGTGCCAGCCCGGCCGTCCTCGTAACGCGCTGCTTAAACAGAGGTTTTCAAATGCGGCTCGGCGCGAACAAGGCGCCGGCGCCATGGCCCAGGCGCGGTCGCCATGGCGTCCAGCCTGAGCGCGCGGCTACTTCGAACCTGGCAGGAACGACTCCACCAGGGCGACAAAGGTTTCCGCTTCGATCGGCTTCTCGATGTATTCGTCGAAGCCGCCCACCAGCCCCCGTGCGCGGTCGCCGCGCATCGCGAGCGCGCTCACCGCCACCAGCGGCAGGGTGCGCAGGCTGGCATCGGAGCGCACGGCCTGCGCCACCTGGTATCCGGACAGCTTCGGCAACTGGATATCGCACAGCACCACATCCGGCGCTTGACGCCGCATCGCGTCCAGTCCCGATTGCCCGTCGCGGCAGCCCTCGACGCTGTGGCCGGAAGCCGTCAGCAGGTAGCTCATCAGGTTCAAATTGGGAGCGTTGTCTTCAATGATCAGGATGCGGGCCATCGCGTCCCTCCTGCGGCAGCGTGAGCCAGAACCGGCTGCCGTGGCCGTAGTCGCTCGTAAAATGGACCTTGCCGTGGATGAGGTGCGCCAGCTTCTGGGACAGGTGCAGGCCCAGCCCGGTGCCATCACGGCGCGTACTGTCCATCTGCGAGAACACCTGGAACAGCTTGTCCTGATCCTCCGGTTTGATGCCGATACCGGTATCCGTCACGCCGATTTCCACGGGTTGATTGCCGACGGGGCCCTTGAGTTCGACGGTGACCGACCCGGTTTCGGTGAACTTGATGGCGTTGCTGCACAAGTTGAGCACGATCTGCTTGAGCGCCCGCGCGTCGGTTGACACGTGGATCTCCTCATCCGGCGCCAGAAACGCCAGCGACAGGCCTTTGGTCTCCGCCTGCGGGCGCAGTGAGACGGCAATGTCCTCCAGGACCTTGCGGCAATCCACCCGTTCGGCCTGCATCTGCATCTTGCCCGACTCGATTTTTGCCAGGTCCAGCAGATCGTTGATCAGGGACAGCAGGTGCCGCGCGCTGGACTTCACGATGTTCAACTGCTCTTCCTGCCGGGCATTGATCGCTCCGGGCAGCTTCATCAGCAGGGTGCCGGTGAAGCCCAGGATCGCGTTCAACGGAGTGCGAAGTTCGTGGCTCATGTTGGCCATGAACATGTCCTTGGTGCGCAGCGCGGCCGTCAACTCCGCGGTACGTTCGGCCACGTTGCCTTCCAGGCCGCGGTTGGCTTCCTGCAGCGCCTGCTCGGCCTGTTTGCGCGCGACCCCTTCGAGGGCAAGTGACACCAGGTTGGCCATGGCCACCGCGAAGTTCTTTTCGTCCGTCGTCCAGACCCGCGGCGAACCGACGTGCTCATGGCACAGAACACCGTCAACGACGCCTCCGATCTGGATCGGCGCGTCCAGCATGGCCGATATACCCAGGGGCTGGAGATAGCCCGCAGCAAATTCGCAGGTGCGGGGGTCGCGGCAGGCATCGTCGGCGGAGATCACCTCCACTGAATCCAGTGCGCGGAAGTACGCTGGATAGTCGGCGGCCAACAGTTCCATCCCGGCCGAGTGCCCGCCGCTCGCCTGGTCGTAGAGATCCACTGCGCGGATTGCCGCATGCCGGTCCGTGTACCGCCAGATGCTGGCGCGGGCGACGCCGAGCGTTGCGGCAGCCGCCTCGGTGATCCGCTGCAGTGCCGCGGCGGGGCCCTCCCCATGAGAGGTGCTGGCGTCCGTGGTCAGCTCGATCAGCGCATCGCGTTGGCGCAGATACCGGGCTTCGGCCTGCCTGGCTTCCGTGATGTCCTGAATCTGGGAGACGAAGTAACGCGGCTGCCGTTGCGCATCGCGGACCAGCGAAACACTCAACAAGGCCGTGACCGTGTGGCCACGCTTGTGGATATAACACTTCTCCATCTGGTAGCTGCGGATTTCCCCGGACATCATCCGGCTCACATTTTCCAGATCGGCGCCGAGATCATCGGGGTGGGTGATGTCCTGGAACGTGCGAGTGGTCAACTCGTCCGCCGAGTAACCCAACAGGTCGCACAGTCGCCGGTTGACCTTGAGCCATCGCCCCTCGGGCGATACCAGGGCCATGCCGATGGGTGCGTGCTCGAACGCGCCGGCGAAGCGCTCTTCGCTCTCCCGCAACGCTTCG
>JANNKD010000033.1:0-8461 GCA_031396115.1 Gammaproteobacteria bacterium | reverse complement strand
TTGACGCGGCCGCCGCGAATCATGACGACCGAGTGTTCCTGCAGGTTATGGCCTTCGCCGCCGATGTACGAAATGACTTCGAAGCCATTGGTGAGACGTACTTTGCAGACCTTGCGCAGAGCCGAGTTCGGCTTCTTCGGTGTGGTCGTGTAGACACGAGTGCACACGCCGCGCTTGAGGGGATTGCCCCCCAGGGCAGGCACCTTCGACTTCACCGTCGGCGACAAGCGGCCGCGGCGCACAAGCTGATTGATCGTAGGCACAGTACGTCCCGGATTTAGAAAGAAATGACGGATCGGCAAAGAAAGGCCGACCCGCCATGGAAGGGCGCGCATTATGGTGACCCGGGTACCCAGTGTCAACAGGTTTTTTCGGAGGTTTTTCCGACCCCGCGCACCACTTTCAGACCGATCGGATTACCGGATTACTTGACGCAAGCGTCATTTTTATTCCGCCCCCCAGACCCGGTGGTTATCCAGCCGTTCCAGTTCTGGAAACGGCAGCTCACCCCACTCGCCGGCCTCCAAAGCCGCCGCGATGCCCCGGGACTGGACCCAGGCGGCGTCACGCTCCCGGGCTGAAGCGGAAAACCAGTAGTGCTCCAGGGCCGATTGCCCCTGGGGGCAGGCCCCTTCCTCGTCCAGGCAGGCGAAGCTGCGGTACCAGCGCGCGTCCTCGGTGCAGTCGTGGCCAGCGCGGCAGGCGACGATCAGCCAGGCCAGGGCCGGCACACTCAACTCGCCTGACGGAATGTCGGCGCTGTGGGCGAACAGCAGCCAGTAGACGTCGGCGCCGGCCTGCGGCAGGGCCTCGAGCAGCATGGCCTCGCGCTCCGCCGTGGTGTGGGGATTGGGCCGCAGCGCGAGCTCCGCGAGCGCAGTCGGATAGCGCGCCTGGGTCGCGCGCTCGAACCACAGCGAGGCGTATTCCGCCTCGGAGCCGGGCTCGTCCATGCCGAGACCCTGGCCGATCGCATCCCAGCCGCCGAGGCCGAAGCCGCGGCAGCGCTCGTACTCGGCGCGCCAGGCAACCCGCTCCTCGCCGCTGAGATCCGGCACGTTCAGCATGGTCTCGAGATTCACGCGCGCGCTCTCGAGATCGCGCCGCAGGTAGGCGCGACACTGGTCGAGCGCCAGGTAAATGAAGTACTGGCTGGCGCCGTCGCCGGCGAGGGCGCGAGGCAGGCGGTCGAGGGCGAACTGGGTCAGGTTCGGCGCCTCGAGGAACGCGCGGCGCAGCGGATCGAGCCGCGGCGGCGCGCGGCCGATGCGCGCGATCTCCGGGTCCCGCGCCATGACCGCGGGCAGTCCGCCGCGCGACGCCATCCCCAGGCGATGTGACGCCGGCGCCGGCGGGAAGGCCGCTCGCGGCGCGGCCCGCGGGGCTTGCGGCAGGGGTGTCGCGCGCAGGGCGATGACGGCCGACACCAGCAGCCCCGTGATTCCCAGCGCTCCAGCCAGCGTCTCCGCGCGCATGCCCCGCATCTCGCCAAACGACCGGAACCAGACTAGCGCCGCGCGCCGCAAACAAAAAGCCCCGTTGGCCGGGGCTTTCCATTTCGACGAGATCCCTCGCTTACGCTCGGGATGACACGCGGCGTACGCCGCGTGTCACTCCTCGGACGCCTCGGATTTCTCCTCGGTCTCCGACTCGGCCGCGCCGCCGCCGGTGAGCGGCGACTCGCCGCCCACGGCTTCGAACGCGCCCGTGCCCGACGGCATCTGCAGCTCGGCCAGCAACGAGCCGCCGCGCTGCTTGCGCCGCTGCTCGTGGTAGGCCAGGCCGGTGCCCGCCGGAATCAGGCGGCCGACGATGACGTTCTCCTTGAGGCCGCGCAGCTCGTCGCGCGAGCCGCGCACCGAGGCTTCGGTGAGCACGCGCGTGGTCTCCTGGAACGACGCCGCCGAGATGAACGACTCGGTCGAGAGCGAGGCCTTGGTGATGCCCAGCAGCAGGCGGTGGTACTTCGCCGGCCGGCCGTTGTCCTTGCTCTTGACCTTGTTGTTCTCGGCCAGCAACCCGAAGATCTCGACCTGCTCACCCTGCAGGAAGCGGCTGTCGCCCGGCTCGGCGACTTCCACCTTCCGCAGCATCTGGCGAATGATCGTCTCGATGTGCTTGTCGTTGATCTTCACGCCCTGCAGGCGATAGACGTCCTGGATCTCCTTGACCAGATAGTTCGCCAGCGCGGTGACGCCCTGCAGGCGCAGGATGTCGTGTGGGCTCGGCTCGCCGTCGGAGATGACTTCGCCCAGCTCGACGTGCTCGCCCTCGAACACGCTGATCTGGCGCCACTTCGGCACCAGCAGCTCGACTTCCTCGCTGTCTGCCATGACGATCTTCAGGCGCTGCTTGCCCTTGGTGCCGACGCCGAAACGCACGGTGCCGGTGGCTTCCGCGAGTACCGCGGGATCCTTGGGCTTGCGGGCCTCGAACAGGTCGGCGACGCGCGGCAGGCCACCCGTGATGTCGCGTGACTTCGACGCTTCCTGCGGGATGCGGGCGATGACGTCGCCGACGCGCACTTCGGAGTCGTCCTCGACCGTGACGATGGCCTTGGGCGGCAGCGTGTACGACGCCGGGATGTCGGTGCCCGGGAAGCTCAGCTCGCGGTTGCGGCCGTCGACCAGCTTGATCAGCGGGCGCAGGTCCTTGCCGGCGCTGCCGCGGGTCTTGGGCTCGGTGACGACCAGCGTGGCGACGCCGGTGATGTCGTCGGTTTCGCGGTTGACGGTGACGCCATCCTCGAAGTCCTCGAACTTCACGCGGCCCGCCAGCTCGGTGACGATCGGGTGGGTGTGCGGATCCCACTTGGCCAGGCGCTGGCCGGCCTTGATCTCGTCCTCGTCCTTGACCGTGATCATGGCGCCGTACGGGATCTTGTAGCGCTCGCGCTCGCGGCCGTTGGCGTCAATCACGCCGATTTCACCGGAGCGGGAGACCGCGACCAGATGCCCGTCGCTGTGCTTGACCGTCTTGAGGTTGTGGAAACGCGTGGTGCCGGTGCCGCGCGCGTCGACCCCGTCCGCCGCCACGGCCCGCGAGGCCGCGCCGCCGACGTGGAACGTGCGCATGGTCAGCTGCGTGCCAGGCTCGCCAATCGACTGGGCCGCGATGACCCCCACGGACTCACCGATGTTGACGATGTGGCCGCGCGCGAGATCGCGCCCGTAGCACTTCGCGCAGACGCCGAACGGCAGCTCGCACGTGATCGGCGAGCGCACCCAGACTTCGTCGACTGACTCGGCCTCGAGCGTGTCGACCAGACGCTCGTCGAGCATCGTGCCGGCCTCGACGAGGACGTCGTCTTTCTTGCTGCCCGGCTTCAGCACGTCGCGCAGGACCACGCGGCCCAGCACGCGATCGCGCAGCGGCTCGAGCACGTCGCCGCCCTCGACGATCGGCATCATCGACAGGCCGTTCCCGGTGCCGCAGTCGTCGCCCGTCACGACCATGTCCTGGGCGACGTCGACCAGACGGCGCGTCAGGTAGCCGGAGTTGGCGGTCTTCAACGCGGTGTCGGCCAGGCCCTTGCGGGCGCCGTGCGTCGAGATGAAGTACTGCAGCACGTTGAGGCCTTCGCGGAAGTTCGCCGTGATCGGCGTCTCGATGATCGAGCCGTCCGGCTTGGCCATCAGGCCGCGCATGCCGGCCAGCTGGCGGATCTGCGCCTGCGAACCGCGCGCGCCCGAGTCGGCCATCATGAACACCGAGTTGAAGCTCGGCTGCTTGACCTCGGCGCCCTTGCGGTCCTTCGCCATCTCCGTGCCGATCTTGGCCATCATCGCCTTGGAAATGTCGTCATTGGCGCGCGACCACACGTCGACGACGCGGTTGTAGCGCTCGCCCGACGTGGTGAGACCCGTCGCGTATTCGGTGTTGACGTCCTTCACCTTGCCCTCGGCGTCGGCGACGATCTTGGCCTTCTGCTCCGGGATGACCATGTCATCCACGCAGAACGAGATGCCGGCCTTGGTCGACATGCGGAAGCCCATGTACATCATCTGGTCCGCGAAGATCACCGTTTCCTTGGTACCCGCGCGGCGGTACACGTGGTTGATGACCTGGCTGACTTTCTTCTTGGTCAGCGTCTGGTTGACCAGCGCGAACGGGAGGTTCGCCGGCAGCAGCTCGGACAGCAGCGCGCGGCCCACCGTCGTGTCGGTCAGGCGGTAGACCTCCTTGATCTCGCCCTTGCCGTTCTCGTCGAAGTCGCGCAGGCGAACCTTGATCTTGGCCTGCAGGTCGATCTGGCCCGACTCGTAGGCGCGGTGCACCTCGGAGACGTCGCTGAAGCGCATGCCCTCGCCCTTGGCGCCGACGCGCTCGCGCGTCATCCAGTACAGGCCCAGGACCACGTCCTGCGTCGGCACGATGATCGGCTCGCCGTTGGCCGGCGACAGGATGTTGTTGGTCGACATCATCAGCACGCGCGCTTCCAGCTGGGCCTCGAGGCTCAGCGGGACGTGCACGGCCATCTGGTCGCCGTCGAAGTCGGCGTTGAACGCCGTGCACACCAGCGGATGCAGCTGGATGGCCTTGCCTTCGATCAGGATCGGCTCGAACGCCTGGATGCCGAGGCGGTGCAGGGTCGGCGCGCGGTTCAGCAGCACCGGGTGCTCCTTGATGCACTCCTCGAGCATGTCCCAGACCTGGGCTTCCTCGCGCTCGACCATCTTCTTCGCCGCCTTGATGGTGGTGGCGAGGCCGAGGCGCTGCAGCTTGGAGAACACGAACGGCTTGAACAGCTCGAGCGCCATCTTCTTCGGCAGGCCGCACTGGTGCAGCTTCAGCGTCGGACCGACCACGATGACCGAACGGCCCGAGTAGTCGACGCGCTTGCCGAGAAGGTTCTGGCGGAAGCGGCCCTGCTTGCCCTTGATCATGTCGGCGAGCGACTTGAGCGGGCGCTTGTTGGTGCCGGTGATCGCGCGGCCGCGGCGGCCGTTGTCGATCAGGGCGTCCACCGACTCCTGCAGCATGCGCTTCTCGTTGCGGACGATGATGTCCGGCGCCGAGAGCTCGAGCAGGCGCTTGAGGCGGTTGTTGCGGTTGATGACGCGGCGGTACAGGTCGTTCAGGTCCGACGTCGCGAAGCGGCCGCCGTCGAGCGGTACCAGCGGACGCAGGTCCGGCGGCAGCACCGGCAGGTTGGTCAGGATCATCCACTCCGGCTTGTTGCCGGATGACAGGAAGTACTCGATCAGCTTGAGGCGCTTGCCGAGCTTCTTGATCTTGGTGTCGGAGCCGGTCTTGGTGATCTCCTCGCGGATCTTCAGCGTTTCCTTCGGCAGGTCGATCGCCTTGAGCAGGTCGCGCACGGCCTCAGCGCCCATGCGGGCGTCGAAGTCATCGCCGTACTTCTCGACCGCGGCCAGGTAGTCCTCTTCCGTGAGCAGCGTGCCCTTCTCGAGCGGGGTCAGACCCGGGTCGACGATGATGTGGGCTTCGAAATACAGCACGCGTTCGATCGCGCGCAGCGGCATGTCGAGCAGCAAACCGATGCGGCTCGGCAGCGACTTCAGGAACCAGATGTGGGCGACCGGCGAGGCCAGCTCGATGTGCGCCATGCGCTCGCGGCGCACCTTGGCGACGGTCACTTCGACGCCGCACTTCTCGCACACCACGCCGCGATGCTTCAGGCGCTTGTACTTGCCGCACAGGCACTCGTAGTCCTTGATCGGCCCAAAGAGCTTGGCGCAGAACAGGCCGTCACGCTCCGGCTTGAACGTGCGGTAGTTGATCGTCTCCGGCTTCTTGACCTCGCCGAACGACCACGACTTGATCGTCTCGGGCGATGCCAGCCCGATGCGGATCGCGTCGAAATCCTCGACTTCGTCCTGGCTGCGCAGCAGATTGAACAGTTCTTTCACGGGTTCTGCTCCAACTCAATGTTCAGGCCGATGGACCGGATTTCCTTCAACAGCACGTTGAAGGACTCCGGCATGCCGGCATTCATGCGGTGGTCGCCATCGACGATCGCCTTGTACATGCGGGTGCGGCCGGTCGTGTCGTCCGATTTCACGGTCAACATTTCCTGCAGCGTGTACGCCGCGCCGTAGGCCTCGAGCGCCCAGACTTCCATTTCGCCAAATCGCTGTCCGCCGAACTGCGCCTTGCCGCCCAAAGGCTGCTGGGTGACGAGCGAGTACGGGCCGGTCGAGCGTGCGTGCATCTTGTCGTCGACCAGGTGGTTCAGCTTCAGCATGTACAGGTAACCGACCGTGACCGGCCGGGCGAAGCGATCGCCCGTGCGGCCGTCGGTCAGCTCGGCCTGGCCGGTTTCCGGCAGGCCGGCGAGCTTCAGCATCTGCTTGATCTCGTCCTCGCTCGCGCCATCGAACACCGGCGTGGAGATCGGCATGCCGCCGACCAGATTGCGCGCAAGCGCCAGAATCTCGGCGTCGGTCAGCGAGTCGATGTCCTCCTCGACCGTGCTCTTGCCGGTGGCGTACGCCTTCTCGATGAACTTGCGGATCTCGGCGGTCGCCTTCTGCTGCTGCAGCATCTCGTCGATCTTCTTGCCGATGCCCTTGCAGGCCCAGCCCAGATGGACTTCGAGCAACTGGCCAATGTTCATGCGCGAAGGCACGCCCAGCGGGTTCAGCACGATGTCGACCGGCGTGCCGTCGGCCATGTGCGGCATGTCCTCGACCGGCACGATCATGGAGATCACGCCCTTGTTGCCGTGACGGCCGGCCATCTTGTCGCCCGGCTGCACGCGGCGCTTCACCGCCAGGTACACCTTGACCATCTTGAGCACGCCCGGGGCGAGCTCGTCGCCGGCCGTGATCTTGCGCTTCTTGGTCTCGTACTTGCGGTCGAACTCGGCGCGCTGGTGCCGCAGCTGCTTGTGCGCCGCCTCGAGCATCTGCTGCGTCTCTTCGTTGTGCAGGCGGATCTCGAACCACTTCTCGCGCGGCAGCTCGTCGAGGTACTCGTTGGTGATGCGGTCGCCCTTGTGCAGCTTGTTCGGGCCGCCCTCGGCGACCTTGCCGTGCAGCGACTTGCGCACGCGCTCGAAGATGTCGTCCTCGAAGATGCGCAGCTGGTCGCCGAAGTCCTTCTTGACCGCGGCCAGCTCCATTTCCTCGATCGACAGGGCGCGCTTGTCCTTCTTGATGCCCTCGCGCGTGAACACGCGCACGTCGATGACGGTGCCGTCCATGCCGGGCGGAACGCGCAGCGAGGTGTCCTTCACGTCGGACGCCTTCTCGCCGAAGATCGCGCGCAGCAGCTTCTCTTCCGGCGTCAGCTGGGTCTCGCCCTTCGGCGTGACCTTGCCGACCAGGATGTCGCCCTGCTTGACCTCGGCGCCGATGAACACGATGCCGGCCTCGTCGAGCTTGCGCAGCGCGGCCTCGTTCACGTTCGGGATGTCCGCCGTGATTTCCTCGGGACCGAGCTTGGTCTCACGCGCGACGCAGGTGAGCTCCTCGATGTGGATCGTGGTGAAGCGGTCTTCCTCCACAACCCGCTCCGAAATCAGGATCGAGTCCTCGAAGTTGTAGCCGTTCCACGGCATGAACGCGACCAGCATGTTCTGGCCCAGGGCCAGCTCGCCGATGTCGGTCGACGGACCGTCGGCCAGCACGTCACCGCGGGCGACGACGTCGCCGACGTTCACGAGCGGCTTCTGGTTGATGCAGGTGTTCTGGTTGGAGCGCGTGTACTTGATCATGTTGTAGATGTCCACGCCCGCCTCGCCGGGGACCGTTTCCTCGTCGCTGACGCGGACCACGATGCGCGAGGCGTCGACCTTGTCGACCACGCCACCGCGGCGCGCCGTGATGGCGACGCCGGAGTCGATCGCCACGCGGCGCTCGATGCCAGTGCCGACCAGCGGCTTCTCGTTGCGCAGCGTCGGAACGGACTGGCGCTGCATGTTGGCGCCCATCAGCGCGCGGTTGGCGTCGTCGTGCTCCAGGAACGGCACCAGGGCTGCGGCGACGGACACGATCTGGCGCGGCGACACGTCCATGTACTGGACCTTGTCGGGCGTCATCATCGTGAACTCGTTCTGGAAGCGGACCGAGAGCAGTTCCTGCCTGAACTTGCCCTTGGCGTCGAGCTCCGAGTTGGCCTGCGCGATCACGTAGCGGCCTTCCTCGATCGCCGACAGGTACTCGATCTCGTCCGTCACGCGGCCGTCACTGACCTTGCGGTACGGCGTCTCGAGGAAGCCGTAGTCGTTGGTGCGCGCGTAGCACGCCAGCGAGTTGATCAGGCCGATGTTCGGGCCTTCCGGCGTCTCGATCGGGCACACGCGGCCGTAGTGCGTCGGATGCACGTCGCGCACTTCGAAGCCCGCGCGCTCGCGCGTCAGGCCGCCCGGTCCGAGCGCCGACACGCGGCGCTTGTGGGTGACCTCGGACAGCGGGTTGTTCTGGTCCATGAACTGCGACAGCTGGCTGGACCCGAAGAACTCCTTGATCGCCGCGCCGACCGGCTTGGCGTTGAT
>JANNKD010000026.1:0-3689 GCA_031396115.1 Gammaproteobacteria bacterium | reverse complement strand
GTTGAGCGCGGTGGCGACCATGTAGCCCGGAATGCCCATGTCGACCAGGCGGCTGACCGTGCTGATCGAATCGTTGGTGTGCAGCGTGGACAGCACCAAGTGGCCGGTCATGGCGGCGCGCACGCCGATCTCGGCGGTCTCGGAGTCGCGCATCTCGCCGACCATGATGACGTCGGGGTCCTGGCGCAGGGCGCTGCGCAGCACGCGCGCGAAGGTCAGCTCGATGCGCGGGTTGACCTGCACCTGGTTGATGCGCGGCAGCCGGTACTCGACCGGGTCCTCGACGGTGATGATCTTGTGCTCGGGCACGTTGACGGTGTTCAGCGCCGCGTACAGCGTCGTGGTCTTGCCGCTGCCGGTCGGCCCGGTCACCAGGATCATGCCGTTGGGCCGCTGCACCAGCCGCGCCAGCCGCGCCCGCGTCTCCGCCGGGATGCCGAGCTGCTCGAGGTCGAGCAGGCCGGCCGACTGGTCGAGCAGGCGCATGACGATGGATTCGCCGTTGGCCACAGGCATGGTCGACAGGCGGATGTCGATGCGGCTGCCCTTGACCTTGATCTGGAAACGGCCGTCCTGCGGCAGGCGTTTCTCGGAGATGTCGAGGCCGCTCATCAGCTTCAGGCGCGTGACCAGCGCCGAGGCGATGCGGGTCTCGTCGATGATCTGCTCGTGCAGGAAGCCGTCGATGCGCTGGCGCACGCGCAGCAGGTTCTCCTCCGGCTCGATGTGGATGTCGGAGGCGTGCACCTGAGTGGCGTCCTCGAACATCGACTGCAGCAGGCGCACCACCGGCGCGTCGTCGACGGTGGACGCCGTCTCCGACAGCTGCGCCAGGTCGAACTGGCCCTGCGCCAGCTCCTCGCCGAGTTCTTCGGCCAGGGTCACGATCTCCTCGGTGCGGCGATAGACCGTGTCGATCGCCTGCAGCACCTCGGACTCGCGCACGATCGACTGCTTGATCGGGCGCTTCAGGATCCGGCCGAGGCTGTCGTAGGCGATGATGTCGGTCGGGTCGACCATGCCGACGACGAGCCCGTCGTCGTCGTTGCGCAGCACGATGGCGCGGTAGCGGCGCGCGTGCTGCTCGGGCAGCAGCCGCACCACTTCCGGCGCGAACAGGTACTGGCGCAGGTCGATGACCGGCAGCAGCAGCTGCTCCGACAGCATCTTGAGCAGCTTCTCCTCTTCGATGAAGCCCAGCTCGATCAGCAGGTGACCGAGCATGCCGCCGGACTCCTTCTGGCGCTCGAGCGTGGCCTGCAGCTGCTCGGCCGTGACCAGCTTCTGCTCGACCAGCAGCTCGCCGAGGCGGATGCGCTTGCGCATGGCTAGCCGGCCGGCTGCTGCAGCGCCAGCGAGCGCTGGTTGATGTGCTCGAGCACGCGCGGGTCGAGGTCGCCGAGCTGGCGCGCGCGGGCGTAGGCCGCGAGCGCGCCGGCGGCATCGCCGAGCGCATCGCGCGACAGGCCGTAACCCGCCCACCACGCCGACTGGTACGGCTGCTGGCGCGCCAGCGCCTGGTAACCGCGCGCCGCTTCTTCGTGGCGGCCCACGCGCTGGAAGGCGGACGCCAGCAGCGCGTGATATTCGGGGTCGGCATCCACGGCTGGCGCGTTACGCTCGAGCACCTCGATCGCCCGCGCCGGCTGCCCGCGCGAGAGCTCGATGCGCGCCGCGAGGCGGCGATAACCCACCCAGGCGGGCTCGAGATCGAGGCCGGCGCGGGCGGTGGCCTCGGCTTCGTCGAGACGACCCTGGCTCACGCGCAACGTGCCGAGCTGCTCGCGCGCGCCATGCAGCCGGGGATCCAATGCGAGCGCGTCCATCAACAGGGTTTCGGCGGTGCGCTCGTCGCCGCGCTCCAGCGCGCGCCGCGCCTCGGCGTAGAGTCCGGCAGCCTTGGGCGGATCCGTGGCGGACGCTTTGGGCTGCGTTTCAACCATGGCGGTCGCGGGCTTGGACCGCTTCCTGGGCTTTGACGCGGCGGCCGCGGGCGGCGGCGGCGGCGTGGCCTCCTGCGCTGGCGCCGGCGCAGCGGGGGCGCTCGACAACTGGGTGTCCATCTGCAGGCGCGCGGCATCGCCGGACGGCGCGACGTCCGCGGCTTCCACCGGCGGCGTCTGCCCGGTCTGCTCGAGACCCGGCTCCGTCACGACCATGGCGCCCGGCGGAGCCTGGCGCGGCTGCGGAACCTTGACCGCCTTGGGACCGAACACGAACCACAGGCCGACGGTGAAGACGACGACCAGCACCAGCAGCGCGCCGAGCTTGCCGGCCACGTTGCTCCGCGCCGGCGCCGTGGCGCCCGGCAGCTCGATGCCGCTCATGACGTTGCCGGCGGCGGGCTGGCGCGACGACAGGTCGCGCAGCATGCGGTTGATCAGGCTCAAGGCGCGGCTCCCGGAATCAGCCAGACGGTGAAGCCGGAGCTGAGCACGTAGGCGAGGCCCAGGCTCAGCACCAGCGCGAGGCACACCAGGCCCAGGTTCTCCTGCGCGAACAGCCATGCCTTGGCGGGCAAGGGCAGCGTCGTGCTGTCAGTGTCGCTGACGGCGGCCAGCGCGTCGACGCGACCCACGCGCGCGTGGCCGGGCCCGAACGCGGCGAGCAGCGCCTTGTGGCACAGGATGTTGGCGAGGCGCGGGATGCCGCGGCTGGCGCGGTACAGGATGCGCAGCGCATCCTCGCCGAACAACGCCGGATCCTTGGTGCCCGCGACTTCCAGGCGGTGGCGCACGTAGGCGTTAAGCTGCGCGCGCGACAGCGGCCGCAGGCGGTACGAGAAAGTGATGCGCTGGCGCAGCTGGCGCAGCTCGGGGCGCGCCAGGCGCTCCTCGAGCTCGGGCTGGCCGAACAGCACCACCTGCAACAACTTGTACGTCTCGGTCTCGAGATTGGTCAGCAACCGGATGGCCTCGAGCGTGTGGTCGGTCAGCGCCTGCGCCTCGTCCACCACCAGCACGGTGCGGAGCCCGCGCGCGGCGTTGTCGAGCAGCCGCTGGTTGATCGATTTCAGCAGCTCGTCAGGACGGTGGCCCTCGCTCGGGCAGCCCAGCTCGTCGGCGACGGTCTGGAACAGCGCGCGCGGCGTCACCGCCGGATTGGGGACGTAGGCCGTGACGAACTCGGGACCGAGCGCGTTGAGCAGCTGCCGGCAGAGCAGCGTCTTGCCCAGGCCGATCTCGCCGGTGATCTTGAGGAAGCCCTCGCCCGAGCGCAGCGCGACCAGCAGCGTGTTCAGCGCCTCCTGGTGCGAGCCCTCGGAAAAATAGAACCGCGTGTCGGGGGTCAGCCCGAACGGCGCGTGCCGGAACCCGAAATGCGCTTCGTACATGTGCGAACGCGCGTCAGTTCCACCAGCGGCGCTGGTCTTCCTTCACTTCCTCGACGCGCAACTCGCGCCGCCGCACTTCCTCGGCCCACTGCTCGTCGCTCTCGACCACCAGCGCCTTGAGCAGGATGACGAGCTCGCTCTTGCTGCTGGCCGTGCGCGTCTGGCGGAACAGGAAGCCGATCAGCGGCAGGCGGCTGAGCAGCGGCACGCCGAAGCGGTCGTCGCGGTTGCTCTCCTGCATCAGCCCGCCGATCACGATGATCTGGCCGCTGCGCGCGCGCACGATGCTGTCCGCCTCGCGCACGCTCGACAGCGCCAGCGGGAAGGTCTCGATCTCGCCCTGCCCGAACTCGAG
>JANNKD010000327.1:0-4003 GCA_031396115.1 Gammaproteobacteria bacterium | reverse complement strand
TGAGGTTGCCGATGACCCGGGTCACCGGCGAGGGCGACACCTTGGCGAGGCTGGGCGTGACCAGGACGCCGTCGGCCAGCGCGAGCTGCGGGTACTCCAGCACGTCGACGACTTCGAGCTTGAAGGCGTCGTTCAGGTACTCCTTGCAGATGGCCTCGAGATTGGCCACGGCCTGGATCGAGTTGGGTGCGTTGTTGGCGATGTAGAGCCGCAGCACGAATACCGTCGTGGCCGCGGGGTCGGAGGCAAGGCGGTCTGCTTTAGCGCGGCGCATTCTGGGTCCCGTCAGCGTGGGGGGGGGGGGGGTGAGAACCTCTTTGTCATGACGCATGGCGCACTCCTCCCTTGTCCTTCGCTGGCGAAAGCCCGGAGCCATTGGTGCGGCCGCCTGCAGCCGGATCCGCGCTGCGGATCTTGCGCAGCGCCTTTTCGCGGTCGCTCGAGGAAACGATGCGCGCGTCGTTGCTGCGTGAATAGCTGGCCAGCTCGATGCGCTGCCGATCGAGGTCGTGCTCGAGCGCCTTGATGCGGGCGCGGGTGTCGGCCTCGGCCAGTTCCAGCGCTCCGCGCTTGTGATCGAACTCGGTGCGGCGCTGGATCGTCTTGACCCGTTCTTCGTCCTCTTTTTCCCAGCGCATCGTGCCCATCAGCACCTCGCCGCCGGCGGTGTAGACGTCGGCCAGCATCGGGCCGGACTCGCTCAGGGTCAGCTCGCGCACCTGGTTGGAGTGCCAGGTGCCGCGCGACTTGATGATGGTCAGCGCGCGGTTACGCTCGCCGCTGCGGATCAGGTAGGACAGGTGAATCCAGGTGTCGGCGATCGACGAAACCTGCAGGTCGTTGGCCTCGTGCTCCGGCTCGTTGCCGTCGTTGATGGCGGTGACCAGCACCGTGATCTTCTCGTCCTTGGCCATGTAGATGAGGCGGTTGGCGACGGCCCGCGCGGCGGCGAGACTGCCCGACTTGGCGATGGCCGACAGCGGGTCGATCACCAGGCAACGGGGCCGGTGCTCGCGGATCAGCGCCTTGAGCTTCAGCAGGTGGTCTTCCGCGCTGATGGACTCGGTGCGGCCCGAGTACATCCGCAACAGGCCGACCTTGTAGAACGGCTTGAGCTGGATGCCGACCGAGCTCAGGTTGCGCATGATGCGCTCGGCGCTTTCGTCGAAGCTCACGAACAGCGTGCGCTCGCCCCGCTGGCAGGCGACCTCGGCGAACTTGCCGGCCAGGGTGGTCTTGGAGGTGCCGGGCACGCCGGTGATCAGCGTACTGCTGCCGCGGAACAGGCCGCCGCCCAGCATGGTGTCGAGCCGCTCGAAGCCGGCCGATACCCGTTCACTGGTGGCAATCTGCTGGATCTCCGCCGGTTTGGGGGCGTCCACGTGCATGCCGGTGGGCCCGTAGCTCACCGGGTACTCGCCGGCCACGAAATCCGAGCCGCGATACTTGGCGATCTGGACCCGGTGCAGCGGCACGCCATACTCCAGGCGCCGGTCGAGCCGCACCACGCAGTCCACCATGAACTGCAGGAAGCCGTAATTCATGGCCTCGGCGCCGCCGCCCTCGGTCTTGGCGGTGAGGATGGAGGTGACCTCGTTCTCCGTGAGCCAGTCGCGGATGCGGTAGATCTCCTGCATTTCGGTCATCGGGTTCTGCAGCAGCGTCAGCAGCACGTCGATGCCGTCGAACACGATCCAGCGTGCGCCGATCTCCGCCTTTTTCGCCTTGAGCATGGCGAGCAGGCCGGTCAGGTCGAAGTCGCCGGACTGGACCACGTCCGGCGTCAGGCGCGCGTCCAGGAAAAACAGCTTGCTGCCGGGCAGGGCCGGCAGGCGCCAGTCGAAACCGGCGGCATTGGCGACGATCTGGCGCGAGCTTTCCTCGAAGGCGACGAAGATGCCGGGTTCCTGCTGCTTGCGCACCGCGTTGACCAGCGTCTGCAGCGCGAACACGGTCTTGCCCGAGCCGGGTCCGCCCTTGACCAGCGTGATGCGGTTGCGCGGCAGGCCGCCGTGGCTCAATTCGTCGAAACCGGCAATGCCGGTGGCGATCTTGGACGAGGCTGGGGCGATGGCCCTGATCGCGGTCCCGGGCGTGGCTTTCCTGGGCGCGGCTTTCCTGAGCGTGGCTCTCTTGGTCGTGGTCACAACGTGTCTCCGCATTCAACGTGGGCCAGCATCGCTGGAGCGGAAACTAGGACAGCCGGGAGCGCCGGTCTGTTCGGAAACGCACATACGAACGGAACCAACGTCCTTCAATCAGTGTCGGGCAAGCACTCCGACGGTGGGTTTCGCCTGGGGCAGGGAGCGCTCGATGAGGCCTCGCATCGCCACCAGGCTGAGGTCGAGGATGGCGCCGGTGGCGCCCTTCAGGCCGACGTTGCCGGCCTTGATGGCGGTGATGGCGAGCTCGGCCGTATGCACGTGGGTCTTCATCTCGTGCAACAGGGCCCGTGCCCGCTCATTCGACACCTGCAGGTTGACGCCGGCGGCCGCGGAAACGTGCCCGGACGAAAATTCGGTGACGGCGCTGGCGATGGCGTCGTCCAGGCAGCGGTTGAGGGTGCGGAATTCGTCCACGGTGATCGGCGCGCCGGTTTCGCCGGCCAGCTCGGTGACGGCCTGGCACAGGTCGCCATAGTCGTGCACCACCTGGTCGATGGTGAACCCCTGTTTCAATAATTCCATTCCATGTTGTGTTGCCGTCGCGCCGATTTCGGTCTCGGCCGGTTGTTCCGATGCCTTGTCCACCAGCCGGAGGCTCGGGCGGCCGGCGCCTTTCGTGTCGGACTGTTCCGTGCGCAGCGTCTTGACCAGCTGGTCCAGGAACATCGGGACGCCGTGTTCCAGTTCCGCCGGTGTCGCCTTGGGAGACGACCGGCTGGCGACTTTGGTGCGGCAGCGGCCGACCAGTTCGGCGTGGTGGGTGATGAGGAATTCGTAGAGCATGCAACCACCGTAGTCCCAACCCGTCGACACGTCGGTGCGACCGCCTACGAACGTTAGTAGACAGAGGGAAATAATCTGTGCGCAACCGGACAGACCGGGCGCGACGCCATCCACTACACAGTGCTGATGCCGCGATCCATCCTTGTGATGCTGTTGCTGGTGCCAGGATTGCTCGGCGCCGCGGCGCCGCTCGGTCTGCGGGTCCAGGGGAAAAACTTCGTCGACGCGGCGGGGAAGGTGGTGCAGCTGCGCGGCGTCAACTACAGCGGCTTCGAATTCGCCGCGATCCAGGGCTGGAGCGGGACGGATCCTTCCGGCGGGCAGGCCGGGCAGCCGGGCGGGCCGAAGTGGACGGCGCTGCAGTCGTGGAAGGTCAACACCCTGCGCCTTCCTTTAAATGAGGCGTCGTGGCTGGGGCGCAGTTGCACCGATACCAGCGGAGTGGTGCGCAAGGCCGATCCGGCCGGCAACTACCAGTCGGCGGTGCGGACCCAGGTGGCGCAGGCCAATGCCGCGGGCCTCTACGTAATCCTGGACCTGCACTGGAGCGCTCCCGGCAACACCTGCCCGATGCTGCAGATGCAGATGGCGAATGCCGATCACTCGATTGCGTTCTGGACCTCGGTGGCGAAGACGTTCAAGCACAACCCGGCGGTGGTGTTCGAGCTGTTCAACGAGCCGTTCATGAACTTCGGCTTCAGCGGCGACGAGTGGTCCTACATGATGAAAGGCACCGACGGTGCGTTCAGCAGCTATCCCGCCACCAGCGGCAAGGGCAAGTGGAAGAAAGTGAAGCGGCCGTGGGCGATCGCCAGTTACCAGCGGATGTTGAACGCGGTGCGCGCCACCGGCGCGACCAACGTCGTGCTGGTCGGCTCGATGCAGTACTGCCAGGACCTGAGCGAGTGGCTGGAGCACCGGCCGCTCGATCCGCTCAAGCAGATGGCGGCGGTCTGGCACCCGTACCCGACTTTCGAAGCGGACTGGGGCTCTGAAGAGTACGCGCAGCCCAACTTCGCGCCCGAGGTGTTCGACGACGTGCTGGCAATCCTGGC
>JANNKD010000286.1:0-3294 GCA_031396115.1 Gammaproteobacteria bacterium | reverse complement strand
GTTCGGCGGCTTCACGCTGTCCTCGTTCCAGGCGCTGCACACGGTGCCGGCGGTGGGCTTCATCCTCGAAGGCGAGCGCGGCACGTTCGCCTTCAGCGGCGACACCTACACCAGCGACGAGCTGTGGGCGACCCTGAACGCGCTGCCGCGGCTCGACAAGCTGATGATCGAGGTTGCCTTCACCAACGACGACGCCGAGCTGGCCAAGGTCTCGCGGCACTTCACGCCGGCGCTGCTGGGCACCGAGCTGGAGAAGCTCGAGCACCGCCCGAAGCTGTACCTGACGCACCACAAGCCGGGTTGCGAGGAAGACATCGAGAAGGAATCGAAGATCGCGCTGAAAGGGCGCGAGTACAAGCACCTGCGCCGGGGCGACATCATCCGGGTCTGATCCCGGCGCTCATGTTCGATTCACTCTCCAAACGCCTCGCCGGCGCGCTCGATGGGTTGCGCGGCCAGGGCCGCCTCACCGAAGGCCAGATCAAGGACGCCGCGCGCGACCTGCGCATGGCGTTGCTCGAGGCCGACGTCGCGCTGCCGGTGGTGCGCGACTTCGTCGAGAAGGTGCGCACCCGCGCGCTCGGCGCCGAGGTCACGCAGAGCCTCACGCCGGGCCAGGCTTTTCTCAGGGTCGTCCACCAGGAGCTGGCGACGACGCTTGGCGGCGCCTCGGCGGGTCTGAACCTGCGCGCCGAGCCGCCGGCCGTCGTGCTGATGTGCGGCCTGCAGGGCTCGGGCAAGACCACGACCACCGGCAAGCTCGCGCTGCGTTTGCGCGAAGTCGAGAACAAGAACGTCCTCGTGGTTTCCGCCGACGTCTACCGTCCCGCCGCCATCGAGCAGTTGCGCACCGTGGCGGGGCAGGCGGGCGTCAGTTTCTTCCCGAGCGCCGTGGGCGAGGCGCCGCTCGCGATCGTCACCGCCGCGCTCGCACACGCGAAGCTGCAGTTCGCCGACGTGTTGCTGGTGGACACGGCCGGCCGCACGACCGTCGACGAGGCCATGATGGCCGAGATCGCGGCGCTGCACGCCGCGCTCAAGCCCATCGAGACCCTGTTCGTGGTGGACGCCATGACCGGCCAGGACGCGGCCAATGTGGCCAAGGCCTTTGCCGACTGCGTGCCGCTCACCGGCGTCATCCTGACCAAGGCCGACGGCGATGCGCGCGGCGGCGCCGCGCTGTCGGTGCGCGCCGTTACCGGTGCGCCGATCAAGTTCCTCGGCGTCGGCGAGAAGCTCGACAAGCTGGAGGCGTTCCACCCGGACCGCATCGCGGCGCGGATCCTCGGCGAGGGCGACATGCTGTCGCTGATCGAGGAGACCGTTCAGAAGGTCGACCGCGAGAAGGCCGAGCGCTTCGCCGAGAAGCTCAGGAAGACGCGCGGCGCGTTCGACCTCGAGGACTTTCGCGGCCAGTTGCAGCAGATGCAGTCCATGGGCGGCATCGCTTCCATGCTGGAGAAGCTGCCGGGCGCTGCCCAGTTGCAGGACAGGCTCAAGAACGCCAACCCCGAGAAGGACGTGAAGCGCTCGATCGCCATCATCGACTCGATGACCCGCAAGGAGCGCCGCTTCCCGGACCACATGAAGGCCTCCCACCGGCGCCGGATCGCCGCCGGCAGCGGCACCCAGGTCCAGGATGTGAACAAGCTCATGCGCCAGTTCGAGCAGGCCCGGGACATGATGAAGAAGATGGCCGGCGGGGGCATGGCCAAGCTGATGCGCAGCCTGGGCGGCAAGCTCCCCCCCGGGGGGATCCCCCGTTAATAAAGGGGTCAGACCCCTTTATTCGGCCAGGGCCAGATTTCCCTTTCTTTTCAGCCGGAAATCGTTAAAATACGCGCCCTTTCGCGGCCCCTGGGCCGCGTTTTTAGTTGATAAATCAATGGTCAAAATTCGTTTGGCGCGCGCAGGCGCGAAGAAGCGTCCCTTCTACCACCTGGTGGCGACCGACAGCCGTCGTCCGCGCGACAGCCACTACATCGAGCGGCTGGGGTACTACAACCCCATGGCGACCGGTGGCGAGCAGAAGCTCGTGGTCGACAAGGAACGTATCGAGTACTGGACCAAGAATGGCGCGCAGGTCTCCGACCGCGTGGCTTTCCTGGTCAAGGGCGTTCCGGCCAAGGCCGAGGCGACCAAGGCCGAGGCGACCAAGGCCGCCTGAGGTTGCGATGTCCGGCCACGTTGAGCTCGGCCGGGTCGTAGGCGTGTTCGGGGTTCGCGGCTGGATCCGGCTGCGATCCCATACGGTTCCTGCCGAAGGCATCCTCCGCTACCGCCGCTGGCACATCGCCGGACGCGAATGGCAGGTCGCCGAGGGGCACGCGCAGGGCGACACCGTGGTGGCGGGCCTGAAGGGGCTCGAGGATCGGGACGCAGCGCTGGCGCTGCGCGGCGAGGTGATCGGAGTGCCCCGCGAGGCGCTGCCGAAGCCGAAGCAGGGTGAGTTTTACTGGGCCGACGTGCTGGGTAGCGAGGTGGTCAGCACGGCGGGCGCGAAGCTGGGAACGCTGAGCAGCGTCACCAGCAACGGCGCGCAGGACGTGATGGTGGTGACGGGCGAGCGGGAACGCTTGATCCCGTTCGTGACGGGAGCGATCGTGCAGGAGGTCGACCCGGTGGCAAAGCGGATCGTGGTGCAGTGGGAGAGAGATTGGTAGGAGCGCCACCTTGGCGCGACTGGCGTGGGAATCGCGCCTAGGAGGCGCTCCTACATGAAGATCGAGGTGTTGACGCTGTTCCCGGAGTTCGTGGAACAGGTCGGGCGGTACGGCATCGTGGGGCGCGCCGTTGAGTCCGGGAAGCTTGCGCTGACAACGCGCAACTTCCGGGACTACAGCGGGAACAAGTGGCGCCGCGTGGATGACCGGCCGTACGGCGGCGGTCCCGGCATGGTGATGAACGCCGGGCCGGTGGCGGCGGCGGTTGCAGCGTCGAAGCAGGCGCTGGGCGGGACGGCGAAGGTCGTCGCGCTGTCGCCGCAGGGCGAGCCGCTCACCCAGCAGTGGGTGAAGCGCCTGGCGGCGGAACAAGGATTGGTGGTGCTGTGCGGTCGCTACGAAGGGATCGACGAGCGCGCGCAGGGCCTGGTGGACGTGGAGCTGTCGCTGGGGGATTTCGTCATCTCCGGCGGCGAGCTCGGCGCGATGGTGCTGGTGGACGCGGTGGCGCGGCTGATTCCGGGCGCGCTGGGCGACGAGCAGTCAGCCGAGAACGATTCGTTCTCGAGCGGCTGGCTCGACCATCCGCACTACACGCGCCCGGAAGCGTGGCAGGACGAGCGGGTGCCGG
>JANNKD010000280.1:0-3498 GCA_031396115.1 Gammaproteobacteria bacterium | reverse complement strand
GCGAACAGCGCGACAGCGAGTGCGGGCAGGTGGCGGCCATAGCGCTGATACAGCGCGCTGGCGGCGCGCATCCAGGAGTCGGGAACGCTAGAAGCGATGGCCATGGAACTCACGCGGCATGATAACCCGCCGTGTTAACGTTCAGCCCGGTCGCACGGCTCGATTCGGGGGACTCGGGGCATGAGCAACAAGACGATCCGCATGCTGGTGCGGGTAGGGATCAGCGTCGCGCTGTTCTTCGTCTTCCTGCTGCATACCTCAGGCCTGCTGCCGTCACGCCTGCTGACCACGATCGAGAACCTGACTTACGACAACCGGCTGCGGTTGTCGACCGCCGCGACGGTGGATCCGCGCATCGTCATCGTCGACATCGACGAGAAGAGCATGGGCGCGGAAGGCCAGTGGCCCTGGCCGCGCGACAAGCTCGGTAAGCTCGTGACCGAGTTGTTCGACACCTACCGCATCAAAGTGCTCGGCTTCGACATGGTCTTTCCGGAGCCGGACCGCCAGTCCGGGCGCGAACTGTTCGAACGCCTGGCCGGCGGCCCGCTCGCGGACCTTCCGGGGTTCGGCGAGCGCGTGGCCGCCGTGCGCGACCAGCTCGACACCGACCGGGCATTCGCGGACGCGATTCGCGGCCGCGCCGTGGTGCTGGGCTACGTGTTCCGCGGGCCGACCGCGACGGACAGCGCCGATCCCGGACTGCCGGGGCCGGTGCTGATCGACAAGGTCACAGCCTCGCAGTACAGCGTGCCGTTCCCGCGCGCCGAGGCGTTCACGCCCAACCTTGCGGTGCTGCGCGAGGCCACGCCGCATGCGGGCTTCTTCGACCTGCCGACGCTGGACGCCGATGGCGTGGTGCGCGATGCGCCGCTGTTGCAGGAATACCGCGGCCAGCTGTATCCGTCGCTGGCGCTGGAACTGCTGCGCGTGGCGCTCGGCGGCCCGCCCGTGCAGCTTGAGTTCGACCCGCCCGAGGCCCGCGCCGGCCTGAACCTGGAGCGCGTGCGCGTGGGTGAGGCGGCGTTGCCGGTGGACCAGACCGCGTCGGTGCTGGTGCCCTACCGCGGCCGCCAGTACAGCTTTCCGTACGTGTCGGTGACCGACGTGCTCAACCGGCGCGTCGAGTCCAAGGTGCTGAACGACGCCATCGTGTTGCTCGGCACGACCGCATACGGACTGAAGGACCTGCGCAGCACGCCGATGGGCCCCGACTACCCCGGCGTGGAAGTGCACGCCAACATCGTGTCCGGCGCGCTGGACGGCCGCATCAAGCAGCGCGCCCCGTACTACTCGGGCATGGAGACGGTGACGCTGCTCGCGCTCGGCCTGCTGCTGGCCTGGTTGTTCCCGAAAGTCACCGCCGCGTGGGCGGCGATCGTGGTCATCGGCCTGATCGCCGCCGGCACCGCGCTGTCGGTGCTGGTCTGGAATACCGCCAACCTCGTCATGCCCACGGGCGTGCCGGTCACCTACACGCTGGTCGTGTTCCTGGCGCAGGTGATGTACGGCTATTTCATCGAGGCCCGGCGTGCGCGCGACACTGCGAAGACCTTCGGCCAGTACGTGCCGAAAGAGATCGTCGAGGAGATGGCGTCGTCCAA
This sequence comes from Gammaproteobacteria bacterium, assembly GCA_031396115.1. GTDB lineage: Bacteria > Pseudomonadota > Gammaproteobacteria > Nevskiales > Nevskiaceae > JACPFV01. The sequence goes on along the minus strand of JANNKD010000280.1, from coordinate 1,894 downwards.
CCTGCAGATCTCGATGGAGGGCAAGAGCAAGGAAATGACGGTGCTGTTCTCCGACGTGCGCAGCTTCACCACCATCTCCGAGCAGTTCAAGGACCGGCCGACGGAGCTGTCCGAGTTGATGAACAACTTCCTGTCGCCGCTGACCCTGATCATCCAGAAGCACCGCGGCACCATCGACAAGTACATGGGCGACTGCATCATGGCGTTCTGGGGCGCGCCGCTCGACGACCCGGAACACGCGATCCACGCGTTGGAGGCCGCGATCGAGCTGCCCAAGGCGATGCGCGCGCTCGACGGCGAGTTCGCCAGGCGCGGCTGGCCGCCGCTGCACATCGGCGTCGGGCTGTCGACCGGCAACATGCGCGTCGGCAACATGGGATCCACCTTTCGCGTCGCCTACACCGTGATGGGCGACCCGGTGAACCTCGGCTCGCGCGTCGAGGGCCTGACCAAGGAGTACGGCGTCGAGGTGATCTGCAGTGAGTTCACGCGCGCGTCCGGGCCGGCGGACTGGTCGTATCGCGAGCTGGACCAGGTGCGCGTCAAGGGCAAGGACCAGCCGATATCGATCTACGAGCCGATGGGTCCGAAGGACGCGCTCGATCCGGCCGTGCGCCAGGACCTGGCGCGCCATCGCGGCGCGCTGAAGCAGTTCCGCGCGCAGAAGTGGGAGGAGGCCGAGGCGGAATTCTTCTCGTTGTCGCGCGGCCCGAACAAGCACCCGGTGTACGAGATGTTCCTGGAGCGCATCGCCTACTACCGCAAGAACCCGCCGGGCGAGAAATGGGACGGCGTGTTCACTTTCAAGACCAAATGAGATGAAAAAACCAACCTTTGACTGGCAGGACCCGCTGCGGCTCGACGAGCAACTCAGCGACGAGGAGCGCGCCGTGCGGGACGCGGCGCGCCAGTACGCGCAGAAGAAGCTGATGCCGCGCGTGCGCGATGCGTTCCGGGACGAGAAGCCCGAACCGAAGCTGATTCGCGAGTTCGGCGACCAGGGCCTGCTCGGCGTCTCGCTCGAGGGCCACGGCTGCCCCGGCGGCAGCCACGTCATGTACGGGCTGGTCGCGCGCGAGATCGAGCGCGTGGATTCGGGCTACCGCTCGGCGTTGTCGGTGCAATCGAGCCTGGTCATGTACCCGATCCACGCCTACGGCAGCGAGGCGCAGAAGAAGAAGTACCTGCCCAAGCTCGCCGCCGGCGAGCTGATCGGCTGCTTCGGCCTCACCGAGCCCGACTTCGGCTCGGACCCGGGCGGCATGCGCACGCGCGCGAAGAAGACCAAGTCAGGCTGGTCGATTTCGGGCGCCAAGAACTGGATCACCAATTCGCCGCTCGCGGACATCATGGTGGTCTGGGCCAAGGACGAGGACGACGTCATCCGCGGCTTCATCCTCGAGCGCGGCATGAAGGGCATCGTGACGCCGAAGATCGAAGGCAAGTTCAGCATGCGTGCGTCGCCGACCGGCATGATCCAGATGGACGAAGTGGCGGTGCCCGACGATAACCGCCTGCCGAACGTCGAGGGGCTCAAGGGACCGTTCGGCTGCCTGAACAAGGCGCGCTACGGCATCGCCTGGGGCGCGATGGGCGCAGCCGAGTTCTGCTGGCAGGCGGCGCGCGACTACACCCTGGGCCGCAAGCAATTCGGCCGGCCGCTGGCGGCCAACCAGTTGATCCAGAAGAAACTGGCCGACATGCAGACCGAGATCACGCTCGGCCTGCATGCCGTGTTGCGCCTCGGCCGGCTGTTCGACGAGGGCCGCGCCACGCCCGAGATGGTGTCGCTGCTCAAGCGCAACAACGCCGGCAAGGCGCTCGACATCGCGCGCGCCGCGCGCGACATGCACGGCGGCAACGGCATCGTCGACGAGTACCACGTCATCCGCCA
>JANNKD010000271.1:0-11354 GCA_031396115.1 Gammaproteobacteria bacterium | reverse complement strand
CCGTGCGACCAGCCCAGCCGCACCAGGTAGTTCAGCACCGCGTCCGGGTGGAAGCCGAGCGCGCGGTACTCGACCACGCTCACGGCGCCATGCCGCTTGGACAGCTTCACCCCGTCGCTGCCGAGGATCATCGGCACGTGCGCGTAGGCCGGCGGCGTGGCGCCGAGCGCCTTGAGGATGTTGATCTGGCGCGGCGTGTTGTTGACGTGGTCGTCGCCGCGGATCACGTGCGTGACCTTCATGTCCCAGTCGTCGACCACGACGCAGAAGTTGTAGGTCGGATTGCCGTCCGAGCGCACGATGATGAGGTCGTCGAGCTCGTGGTTCTGGAAGGTGATGTCGCCCTTGATCAGGTCGTTCACGATGGTAGCGCCCGTCTCCGGGTTCTTGAAGCGGATGACGGACGGCAGGCCCGGCGCGTCCTTCCGCTCACGGCAGCGGCCGTCGTAGCGCGGCTTCTCCTTGCGCGCCATCTGGCCGGCGCGCATGTCGTCGAGCTCCTGCTTGGTGCAGTAGCAGCGATACGCATGGCCCTGGGCCAGCATCTGGCTGGCGACTTCGCGGTAGCGGTCGTAGCGCTGGGTCTGGAACACCGGCTTTTCGTCGGCCGCGAGCTTGAGCCACTCCATGCCGTCGAAGATCGCCTTGACCGCCGCGTCGGTCGAGCGCTCGCGGTCGGTGTCCTCGATGCGCAGCAGGAAGCGCCCGCCGTGCTTTTTGGCGAACAGGTAGGAGAACAGGGCGGTACGTGCGCCACCGATGTGCAGGAAACCGGTCGGGCTCGGCGCGAAGCGGGTGACGACGGACATTGATAGACCTTTGAAAGAGCGCGCGATTTTAGCAGCTAGAATGTCATCCCGAGCGGAGCGAGGGATCTCGTTCCGGACGAGATCCCTCGTCGCTTCGCTCCTCGGGATGACATCTGGACATGACCCGCCTTTTCGTCGAACACCTGACCGTCATCGACTGCGCCTACCTGGACGCGCAGCGCGGCCTTGTGGGCGAGTCCTGGATCGTGGACCTGGAACTGGAGGGCGCCCTCGACGACCAGGGCATGGTGCTGGACTTCGGCGAGGTGAAGAAGAAGCTGAAGAAGGCCGTGGACGCCGTCGCCGACCACAAGCTGCTGGTGCCGGGCAAGGCGCCGGAGCTGGACCTCGTGCTGTCGGGCAGCGGCTCAGGGCTGTCGTTCAGGGCCGCCACCGGCCCGATCGAGCACCAGGCCCCGGCCAAGGCGCTGTGCAACGTGCCGGCCGTGGCGGTCACGGCGGAGTCGCTGGCGGCGGTGATCGAACCGGCCCTGATCAAGGCCGTGCCGGGGTCGGTCAGCGCGGCGCGCGTGCGCCTGCGCCACGAGGCCATCGCCGGCAGCTACTACCACTACACGCACGGCCTGAAGAAACACAGTGGCCACTGCCAGCGCATCGCCCACGGCCACCGCTCCAAGCTGCACGTGGCCGTCAACGGCAAGCGCGACGAGCGCGTCGAGCGCCTGTGGGCCGACCGCTGGCGCGACATCTACCTGGGCACCTCCGCCGACATCGTCTCGCACGGCAAGGGCCGCATCCGCTTCGAGTACCGCTCGGGCGAAGGCGAATTCGAGCTCGAGCTGCCGGTCGAGCGCTGCGACCTGCTGCAGACCGACAGCACGGTCGAGCGCATCGCGGAACACGTGTGCGCGCAGGTCGCGGCCGAACGGCCGGGCGCGAAGGTCGAAGTGCGCGCCTACGAAGGCGTCATGAAGGGGGCCATCGCCACCGCCGGCTGAAAAAGGGGACGCACGCAATTTAATAATTGTGTGCGTCCCCTTTTTAGGCCTGCAGCTTGGCCTCGGTCATGAACTGGATCACCTCGGCAACCGACGCGAAGCGCTCGTCGACCCTCTTGGCCATCAGCTTGTCGAGCAGCGGCTGGAAACGCGCGTGCGCCTCCGGCAGCGTGGGTACCGGCGCGTTGAGCTGGTCCATCATCACTTTCGACAAGTCCGGCGAATCGTAGGCGCGCTTGCCGGTCAGCATCTCGTGCAGCAGCAGGCCGAGTGTGTAGATGTCGCTGCGCACGTCGGCGGCCTGGCCGTTGATCATCTCCGGTGACAGGTAATCCGGCGTGCGCAGCATCACGCCCGACTCGCCCTCGGCGACGGCGTACTCGACCACTTTCGCCAGCGCGAAATCGACCAGCGCGAAGCCGCCGTCCTCGCGGATCATGACGTTGGCCGGGCGCAGGTCGCCGTGCACGAAGCCTTTCTGGTGCGCAGCCTTCAGGCCGCTGGCGATCCGCAGCACCGCCTTGATCGCGTCCTCGGCGCCCATGCCCTGGGCGATCAGGTTGCGCAGGTCGCCGCCGGCGCAATACTCCTGGGCCACGAACAGGTGCGTCGCCGACAGGCCGATGTCGGTCGTGCGCGCGATGTTGGGGTGCTCGAGCGCCCTCAACGCCGAGTACTGGTCGATGAAGCCCAGCAGTACGCGGCGCTTGGTCTGCTTCTTGTCGTCGTTGATCAGGAAGCCCTTGAGCACTTCCTGTGTGCCGCCGGCCTTCGGCAACACCAGGTGCACAGCGCAGATGCCGTTGTCCGCCAGCTTGAGCACGATGGTGCGGTCCAGGAACGGATCCACGGGCGGCGGCAGCGGCACTTCTTTCGGCGTGGGCGCGAAGGCCGGCTTGGGCTCGGCCTTCCGCGGCGGCGGCACGGCTTTTTGCGTCCCGGTGCGCCTGGCAGGTTTAGCCGCCGGTTTCGCCGGCGCGGGCGCGGGCGGGGCCTTTTCTGGCGGCGCAGCCGGTTTCGGAATCGCGGCGGCGGCGGTCACGAGGGTGGAATTGAGGTCCACCGCGGCCTCGACCAGCGTCGCGGTATAGGCCGGCACCGGCGCCGGTACAGGAGCAGAAGCAGGCTCGGGAACTGGCGCTGGTGCCGGTGCGGCAACTGGCGCGGGCGCTGGTGCCTTCGCCGGAGCTTTCGCTGATGCCTTCGCTGGAGTTTTTGGCGCGGGTGCAGGCACCGGTGCAGCTGCTGGTTTCGGCGCCGGCGCCGGTGCGGGCGCAGCCGCCTTCGGCACCACCGGCGGCGCGAAGCCCTTGACCTCGATGACGCCGATCTCGCTGTCGTCCGGGGCTCGCACCTTCGCGGTGCGCCCGGCCAGGAAGCCGAACTGGGACGCCTGCGCCGTGGCCTGCGACGCAGCAACGCTCCAGCGCAGCGAGAGGATGGACGCGGCCAGCACCGAAGCGATGTCTACGGCCTCGCCCTTCAGTTCGCCCTCGCCGCCGTCGCGCGGTGCCCGCACCTGGATCGCGCCGGTGTGGATTCCGACTGCCACCAGGAATTCAGGCAGGTCGCGGCCGGCAAAGCGCCGCGCGATCCAGGGCTTGAGCCGCTGTGCGCACAGCACGGCTTTCAGCGCGCAGCGCAGGGCCCGCGAGGCATGGTCCTTCATTCCCTCTTCCGGGAATCCCAGCAGCAGGTGGTGGGTCTTGTGCCTGATCAGCCAGCCGCCGTCCTCCTGGACCGCCTGCGCCACGCCCGTTATGAACTGGTCCAGCAGCTCGGCCAACTCCGCTTTCTCGAGCTGAACCATGAACGCCTCGAGCCGGCCGACCTGGACGCACACCGCGGAACCGAAAGACCGGGTTGAGGCCAGCGTGCGCGTGACCGGCGCCGGCCGCGCGGCCCGCGGCGTCACCAGCGGCGCAACGATTCTGGCCAACTCGTCCCGCGTGATCGGCTTGGCGATGAAATCGTCGATCCCCAGGCTCAGCGCCTTCTGCATCAGCGCGCGGCTGTGGTGCGCGGTGATCATCACCACCGGCACCTTTTTTTCAGCGTTGGCGCGCACCGCGTTGAACAGTGCGAAACCGTCCATTCCCGGCATCTGGAAGTCGGTGACGATGAGGTCGGGCATCGCGCTCAGCGCCGCGCCAATCCCGGCGATGCCGTTGACCGCGAACTCCACGTCATGCCCGTCGGCCTTCAGGTACGCGCCGATCAGGTTCCGGATGTCCGGGTCGTCGTCCACCACGAGGATGCGGCTCATGGGGCGGCAGTCTAGGGCTATGTTCTAATGCGCGTCCTTCGCCGGTAGATTCTCCCCATGGTCATTGCTTTCGCCCCGCGCACGTCGGTCGAACAGGTCGAGGAAGGCCGGGACCTGGCGCCGAAATTCGACGCCGAAGGCCTGATCCCCTGCATCACCACCGCGGCGAAGACCGGCGAGGTGCTGATGCTGGGGTACATGAACGCCGAAGCCCTGAAACAGACCATCGAGACGGGCGAAGCACACTATTGGAGCCGCAGCCGGCAGGTGCTGTGGCACAAGGGCGCGACCTCGGGCCTGGTGCAAAAGGTCGTCGAGCTGCGCATCGACGACGACCAGGACGCGGTCTGGCTGAGGGTCGAGATCCCCGGAGATGCGAGCTGTCACGTGGGCTACCGCTCGTGCTTCTACCGCTCGGTGCCGGTCGGCCCGGGCGAGGCCGGGCGCGCGCTCAAGTTCGAAGAACAGCAGAAGGCGTTCGATCCGAAGAAGGTCTACGGCGATGCGCCGAATCCGACCAAACTGTAAACCGCTGCGCATGGCTTTTGTTGCGTTGCATCACTGATATTCGGGACGTTGTTCCATTCCTGTGGTATTTTAGGAACTCGGTTTCGGCTTTAACCGAACCGGAGGAACACAATGAAACCCAACCTGGACGCCCTGGACGTGCGCATCCTGGAGCACCTGCAGCGCGACGCCACGCTGCCGGTGGCCGACATCGCGGAGAAAGTGGAGTCGTCGAAGACCGTCGTCTGGCGCCGCATCCAGCGCCTGGTCGACGACGGCGTGATCCGCGAGCGCGTCGCGGTGCTCGACCACCGCAAGGTCGGGCTCGGCGTGATGGTGTTCGCGCATGTGAAGCTGGCGCGCCACGGCAGTGACGCGCTGGCGAAGTTCCTCGACTCGGTCAAGCCGTTCACGCAGGTCATCGAGTGCCACACGCTGATGGGCAACTTCGATTTCCTGCTGAAAGTCCTGGTGCCGACCATCGAGGATTACGAGCAGTTCGTGTGGCATAAGCTCTCCAAGATCCAGGGCGTGCAGGAAGTGATGTCGTCGATCTCGATGAGCCAGCCCGTCAATTCGACGCGGATGCCGGTCAAGGCGACCGCCGCGGCCTGACAGCGGGCCCAATCAAGAAAGGGAAATCCCATGGCCAAGAACGGCCCCAAAGACCCAAAAAACAAAAAGCTGCCCCGCCTGGAACTGCACGTCCCCGAGCCGAAGTGCCGGCCCGGCAAGCACGCCGACTTCAGCGGCCTCGGCATCCCGCCGGCGGGCAAGGTTGCGCGCCCGGCGATCGACACGCCCGAGAAGGACCTGCGCCACCTGCCCTACGAGCTGATTCGCGTGCTCGACGACAAGGGCAAGGCGGTCGGGCCGTGGGACCCGAAGCTGCCGGCGCAGCAACTGCGTGACGGGCTGCGCCACATGCTGCTGACGCGCGAGTTCGACGAACGCATGATCAAGCAGCAGCGCCAGGGCAAGACCAGCTTCTACATGAAGTGCACCGGTGAAGAGGCGGTCGCAGTCGCGCAGGCCATGGCGCTGGACGACAAGGACATGCTGTTCCCGAGCTATCGCCAGCAGGGCCTGCTGGTGGCGCGCGGCTGCCCGCTGGTGCGGCTGATGAACCAGATCTTCAGCAACAAGGAAGACAACTTGAAGGGCCGCCAGCTGCCCATCATGTATTCGGAGCCGGACTACGGCTTCTTCTCGATCTCCGGCAACCTCGGCACGCAATTGCCGCAGGCCGTGGGCTGGGCCATGGCGTCGGCTTACTCCGGCGACACGCGCATCGCCGCGGGTTGGGTCGGCGACGGCACCACGGCGGAAGCCGACGTCCATTACGCCCTCACCTTCGCCTCGGTCTACCAGGCGCCGGTGATCCTCAACATCGTCAACAACCAGTGGGCCATCTCGACCTTCCAGGGCATCGCCGGCGGCGAGCACACGACGTTCGCCGCGCGCGCCATGGGCTATGCCCTGCCCGGCCTGCGCGTGGACGGTAACGATTTCCTCGCCGTGTACGCGGCGACGAAGTGGGCCGCCGAGCGCGCGCGCAGCAACTTTGGTGCGACCGTGCTCGAGCTCTACACCTATCGCGCCGCGGCGCATTCCTCCAGCGACGATCCGTCCGCCTACCGCCCGGCCGACGAATGGAAGAACTGGCCGCTCGGCGATCCGGTCGAGCGCCTGAAGCAGCACCTCATCGCCATCAAGGAATGGGACCAGGCGCGGCACACCGCCCTGGTCGAAGAACTCGCGCAACACGTGTCGGAGCAGCTCAAGCAAGCCGCCAGCCACGGCACGCTCGGCAACCCGCCGCCGAACGACCCGGGCTCGATGTTCGAGGACGTGCTCAAGGAGATGCCGGGCCGCCTCGTCATGCAGCGCGAACAGATGCTCGCCTTCCGCAAGCTCGCCCAGCCTTCAGGTGAAGAGAACTGACATGGCCCGCATGAACATGATCCAGGCCGTCAACTCCGCCATGGACGTGGCGATGGCTCGCGACCCCAAGGTGCTGACCTTCGGCCAGGACGTCGGTTACTTCGGCGGCGTCTTTCGCTGCACCGCCGGCCTGCAGAAAAAGTATGGCAAGACGCGCTGCTTCGACACGCCGATCGCCGAGGGCGGCATCGTCGCCGCCGCGATCGGCATGGGCGTGTACGGCCTGCGCCCGGTGGTCGAGATCCAGTTCTCGGATTACATCTACCCCGCCGTGGACCAGCTGGTGTCGGAAGCCGCGCGCCTGCGCTACCGCAGCGCGGGCGGCTTCACCGCGCCGATCACGCTGCGCACGCCCTCCGGCGGCGGCATTTTCGGCGGCCAGACGCACAGCCAGAGCCCCGAGGCGATCTTCACCCACGTCTGCGGCCTGACCACGGTCATCCCGTCGAATCCCTACGATGCGAAAGGCCTGCTGCTGGCTTCGATCGAGGACGACGACCCGGTGATCTTCTTCGAGCCCAAGCGCATCTACAACGGCCCGTTCGACGGCCACCACGACCGGCCGCTGACGCCCTGGTCGAAGCACGAGCTCAGCGAGGTGCCGGAGGAGTACTACACGCTGCCACTGGGCAAAGCGCGCATCGCGCGCGCTGGCGAGAAAGTCACGGTGATCGCTTACGGCACCATGGTGCACGTGTGCCTGGCCGCGGCCGAGGAGACGGGCGTGGATGCTGAAGTGATCGATCTGCGGAGCTTGTTACCGCTGGACCTCGACACGATTGTTGAATCGGTGAAGAAAACCGGCCGTTGCGTGGTGGTGCACGAGGCGACCAGGACCTGCGGCTACGGCGCCGAGCTGGTGTCGCTGGTGCAGGAGCACTGCTTCTACAACCTCGAGGCGCCGATCGAGCGCGTGACCGGCTGGGATACGCCCTACCCGCACGCCTACGAGTGGGATTACTTCCCCGGGCCCAAGCGCGTGGGCCTTGCGTTGAAGAAAGTCCTGGAGGCTTAGGATTCCTATGAGCGAATTCAACTTCAAGCTGCCGGACGTCGGCGAAGGCATCGCCGAGTCGGAAGTCGCCACCTGGCGCGTCGCCGTCGGCGACACCATCAAGGAAGAGCAGCCGCTGGTCGACATGCTCACCGACAAGGCCGCAATCGAGATTCCGTCGCCCGTCGCCGGCAAGGTGGTGAAGCTGCACGCCGCGGCCGGCGACAAGGTGCCGGTCGGCTCGGTGTTGGTCACGATCGAGACTGAGGGTGCAGCGCCGGCGGAAAAAGACAAGCCTGCCGCCGCTGCGGCTCCCACCGTCACCCCCGCTCCTTCCGTAACCCCCGCTCCTTCCGTCACCCCCGCGAAAGCGGGGGTCCAGACATCAGCGGCACCGGCCCTGGATTCCCGCTTGCGCGGGAATGACAACAAGGGTGATTTCTACGACGAACATCCCGCCGCCGCACCCTCGGTTCGCAAGCGTGCGCGCGAGATGAGCGTGGACCTGCGCGCGGTGCGCGGCAGCCATCCGTCGGGCCGCGTGCTGCACGAGGACGTGGTCGCGCATGCCGAGGGCCGCGCGGCCCCAGTCGCGGGCATGGCCCGCTCCCACACTCCGATGCCGGCCAGCGGCGAGGACCGTGTCGATCAGGTCAAGGTCATCGGCATGCGGCGCAAGATCGCCGAGGCCATGGAGCGCTCCAAGCGGCGCATCCCCCACTTCGCTTACGTCGAGGAACTGGACGTGACCGAGCTCGAGGCGCTGCGCGTGCACCTGAACGAGGCGCACGGCGCGACGCGCGGCAAGCTCACGCTGCTGCCGTTCCTGGTGCGGGCGCTGACCCTCGCGGTGCCGGAATTCCCGCAGGTCAACGGCACCTACGACGACGAAGCCGGCATCAACACGCGCCACTCGGCACTGCACGTCGGCATCGCCACGCAGACGCCCAACGGCCTGCTGGTGCCGGTGGTGCGCCACGCCGAGCGGCTCGACCTGTGGCAGTGCGCCGCCGAAATCACGCGCCTGGCGCAGGCCGCGCGTACCAGCAAGGCGACGGCGAAGGAGCTGTCCGGCTCGACCCTCACCATCACCAGCCTCGGCAAGATGGGCGGCATCGCCTCGACCCCGATCATCAACGCGCCCGAGGTCGCCATCATCGGCGTCAACAAGATGGTCCAGCGCCCGGCGGTCGTGGACGGCGTGATCGGCGTGCGCACGATGATGAACCTGTCGTCGTCGTTCGATCACCGCATCGTCGACGGCTACGACGCGGCCTCCTTTATCCAGCGGCTGAAAGGCCTGCTCGAGCATCCGGCGACGCTGTACATGTAGTGAGGGGCTCGGGACCAGGGGTCAGGGACCCGGGGGTGCGTTCCAGAAGCGCGCGGCCTCGCGGCGGAATTCACGCACCTCGAGCTGTCCCGACGCCGGATCGCGCCAGACGGTGATCGCCCCGCCCGCGCCGGTCACGTACTGCGTCGCGCCGCTGGCGGCGTAGCGCGCCGTGACCTGCGGCCGCGGATGGCGGAAGTGGTTGCGCCAGCCCGCCGAGTGGATCACCACCCGCGGCTGCACGGCCGCAACGAACTCCGGCGTGGACGAGGAGCGGCTGCCGTGGTGCGGCGCGAGCAGCACATCCGCCTTCAGCCCGCCCGGCCGCGTGCCCACCAGGTGCTGCTCGGCGCGCGCCTCGATGTCGCCCGGCAGCAGCACCGAAAACGCGCCGTCGATGCGCAGGACGCACGAGGCCTCGTTGCCGGGCCAGTCGGTGCCAGAAGGATGCAGCACCTCGAAGCGCACGCCGTCCCATTCCCACGCTGACCCGGCGCGGCACGGCTCGCCCCCCGGCGCGCCGAGCTCGCGGCGCACGCGGAGCAACCGGCGGACGGCGGCCACGCCGCCGGCGTGGTCGTTGTCGGCGTGCGACACCAGCAGCAGGTCCAGCTCGCGCACGCCGGCACGCAACAGGAACGGCGCGACCACCGCGGCGCCCGCATCGAAGCCGTCGTCGAAGGCGGGGCCGGCATCGTAGAGCAGGGCGTGGTGCGCGGTGCGCACGACGACGGCCAACCCCTGGCCGACGTCGAGGGCGGTCAGCTCGAAGCCGCCGCGCGGCGCCGTGCCCGGCGCGAGCAGCAGCGGAGCCAGGCACAGGATGCCAAGCGGCCGCAGCGGCAATCCGCGCGGCGCGAACAGCAGGGCCACGCCGGCAAGCGCGAGCGCCAGCGCCGCAGGCGGCGCGCTGGCGGGCAGCCACGGCGCCGGCGCCTGCGCCGCCCACTCGAGCGCGAGCCGGAAGCCGTCGAGCAGCCAGGCTGCCGCCAGCAGCAGCGGTTCGCCCAGAGCGGGCACGGCGAGTTGCAGCAGCAGCGCGCCGAGCGCCCACGGCGTCAGCACGGCGAAGAACGGCACGGCCGCGAGGTTCACCAGCGGGCCGATCCAGGAGCCGCCCTGGAAGAAGAACAGCGTCAGCGGCGTGAGCGCCAGCGCGATCAGGAGCTGCAGCAGGACCAGGGCGTGCCACGGGCCCGGCGGGCGCAGGCGCGAGAGGCTGACGTAGAAAATCGCCGCCACCGCGCCGAACGACAGCCAGAGCCCGGGGCTGGCGAGCGCCAGCGGATCGGGCGCCAGCACCGCGAGCCAGGCCAGCGCCAGCACGCGCGATGGCCGCGAGGCGCGGTGGAGCCACACCGCCGCCAGCACCAGCCACAACATCAATACGGCGCGCTGCACCGGCGGCTCGAAACCCGCCAGCAGCGCGTAGCCGCCCGCGAGCAGCGCCGCGCCGAGCAGGCCGGCGCGCGGTGCCGGCAGGCGCAGGCACAGCGCCGGCCACAGCGCCCAGGCCCAGCGGCACAGGAAGAAGGCGACGCCGGCGACGATGGCGACATTGAAGCCGGAGATGGCCACGAGGTGCGTTGTGCCGGTGCGGCGGAACAAGTCCCACTCGGCCGCGGCGATGCCCGAGTCATCGCCGACGGTCAGCGCCGCCAGCAGGCTCGCGGCCGGGCGCTCGCCGAGCGCGGCGACGATCGTGTCGGCCAGGCGCCGGCGCAGCCGCAGCAGTGCACTGCCCTGCCCGTCGCACCGCTGCGCATCGCGCACCGTTGCGGTCGCGCCGATGCCCTGGCGCAGCAGCCAGCCCTCGTAATCGAAGCCGCCGGGGTTGAGCGAGCCGTGCGGCGTGCGCAGCCGCAGCGTGAAGCGCCAGCACTCGGCGGCGCGCACCGTCTCGGCGCCGCGATACCAGGCGACGCGAATCCGCGCCGGAACAGGTTCGCTACCGGGGGCCGGCGAGGCCGGCTCGAACAGGAAGCGCTGCGCTGCGCCCTCGCGCTCGGGCAGGCTGGCGACGGTGCCTTGCACGACGTGATCGCTGCCGTGGCGCGCCGGTGGCCAGCGCTGTTCGAGCAGCGCACCGGCGCGCAGCACGGTGAGCAGCGCGCCCAGCGCGCACGCGCTGCACAGCGCGCGGCCGCGCCACGGCAGCAGCGCCGGGGCGGTCAGCACGGCCAGCGCGCCGGCGCCCGGCAACGCAGGCAGCAGGTGAACCAGCAGGGCGCCCGCGGTAAAGGCGAGCGCCGCCGGGATCGGCCCGCGGCCGGCCGACGGCCGGCCGTCAAGCGTGTTCTGCATGAAGCCCCTTTTTTATTGTTGTTGTTGGGCGGTCGCGCCTGGGAGGCGCTCCTACAAGGCGTTCCTACACCAGTTGCAGCGTACCGTGCTCCAGCCGGTAGACCTTGTCCATTCTCGCGGCCAGCTCGAGGTCGTGCGTAACCACGATCAGGCTGGTGCCGAGTTCGCGGTTGAGCTCGAGCATGAGGTCGAACACGGCGTTGGCGTTGTCCTCGTCGAGGTTGCCGGTCGGCTCGTC